>CAZITQ010000199.1:0-18173 GCA_964542165.1 uncultured Rickettsiales bacterium | reverse complement strand
GGGGGGGGGCCACCCCCCCCCCCCCCCCCCCCCCCCCCCCGCCGCCGGCGCCGCCCCCGCCGCGGCCCCCGATTCCAGCGCGCCCGGGTCGAGGGGATCGACCTTCGGCGCCGCGCCGTCGCCACCGACCGCGGGGAGATCGACTACGACGTGCTGGTGCTGGCCCTGGGCAGTGAGACCGACACCCGGATCATCGAGGGCCGCGAGCGCCACGTGCTCGGGCTCAAGACCCTCGAGGACGGCATCACCCTGCGCAACCACGTGATTCGCATGTTCGAGGCGGCCTCCAGCGGGGAAGCCGACCCGTCGTCCGCGCTCACCTTCTGCGTGGTGGGCGGGGGCACCCACGGAGTCCAGACCGCGGGCGAGATCAACGAGATGGTGCGCAGAGAGCTGCCCCGGGACTACACCGCCATCTCGGCCGACCGGGTACGTGTGCTGCTGATCCAGGACGACGACCGCCTGTTGCCCGAGCTCCACCCTCGCATCGCCCTGTGGGCCCGCGAGGCGCTGGAGGAGCAGGGGATCGAGGTGTGGACCGGCACCCGGGTGAGCCAGGTGGAGGACGGCTGTCTGACCGTGGAGGACGGAACCCGGGTCGAGACCCGATCGATCGTCTGGACCCCCGGGATCGTGGCCAGCCCCATCGTCCGGGATCTCGAGGGGGTGGAGCATGACGGCCTGGGGCGGGTGGTGGTCGACGAACACCTGCGCCTGCCCGGGTTCCCCGAGGTCTTCGCCCTGGGGGACAACGCATGCCAGCGGGATCCGCGGACGGGGATCCCCGTGCCGGCGACCGCACACGTGGCCGTGCGTCAGCCGCGGGCGGTGGCGCCCAACGTGGTGGCCCACCTGCGCGGCGGCCCCATGCGTACCTACCGCTACCTGCACATGGGTCAGCTGGTCTCCCTGGGGCCGCGCAACGCGCTGGCCCAGGTGTTCGGCGTGCGGTCACGCGGCTTCCTCACGCGCCTGTTGTGGCAATCGGCCTACGCGGCCCTGATGCCCGGCCGCTACGCCCAGGTGCGGGTGCTGACCGACTGGGCGCTGGGCCTGATCTTCGGCCGCGACAGCACCCTGCTGCGGGGCCGGTGAGAGCGGGGATCAACGCCCGGCCAGGGAGTCCTCGAGCTGGACGTCCTTGCCCCAGACCAGGGCCAGGGCCATCGAGGGCATGCCGCCGACCCGGTCGGGATCCTTGACGTAGGGCAGGACCTGGGCGACGAAGGTCGGCCAGCCCTCCTTGACGCTGGGCTTGAACATGATCAGCCCCCCCACCGCGATGGAGCGGTCCCTGGACACGACGGTCATCCGGTCGCGCATGGTGGCGCCGACCCACAGCTTGGGCTTGCCCTGGCCGTCGAGGATCTCGCCCAGGACCGCGGGCTGGTGCTCGATGACCACGTCCTCCCAGGCGATGACCCGGTCCCAGTAGGCCTCGTAGACGTAGGGGCTGTCGATGCCCTCGGGCTGACGGACGTTGTAGTAGGCGATGGTCCAGGCGTCGAAGGCGATGATCGGACCGATCTTGAGCTTGAGCGTCGGCGCGGCGCTGGCCATGAAGGCGTGGCTGCTCTGGGGCTTCAGAGCTGGGTCCCCGAAGCGGTCCTCCCGGTCCAGGTCGCGGGTGCTCTCGCCGGGGTCGCCGTAGGGCAGCAGGCCCGAGCTGGACGGCCAGTACCCGATCCACGACACCTGGACGTCCACGTCGAACACGTCGATGGGGGCCAGGGACAGCCGGGGGCCGACCTCCACGAAGGCGGGGGTGACCGCCAGCTTGGCCCCCACGCCGGCGTAGGTGTCCTGGAACACGATGGAGTCCGAGCGGTGCAGGGGGCCGCGCAGCTGGACCCGGGTGTCGGAGATCAGGCCCCCGGGCCAGCCGGCGACGGCGACCTGCTCCCGCAGGAAGATCCAGGGGCCGGCTCGGTCCGCGTCCACCTCGGCGGTGGCTTCTTGCGCGTGGGCGCCGGTGGCCAGGGTGGCGGCGATGAACAGGGCGATGGCGACGGGGCGAGCGGTCATCGGCCTTCCTCCGCCACGAAGGTCCCCGCGGGGCCCTCGAAACGCAGCAGCTGGCCGTCGCCGGCGAACCAGTAGTGGAACTTGGGGCCCACGGCCTTGAGCAGGCCCGAGAGGGTGAGCTTGACGTGGGTGCAGGTGTGGGAGCCGCAGGTCTCCTCGCCGATCTCGGTGGACTCGAAGCCGTAGACCTTGCCCGACGCGGTGTCGATGGCCCGGAACTTCGTCGCCGGATGGCCCGCGGCGGCGAGTTGGCCCAGGCGGATGTCCAGGGTGTCGCCGTCCCAGATGTCGTCCTCCTCGTGGATGACGGTGCGCTCGGGGAGCACCACCGTTACGCCGGAGCCCTTGTAGTCGATGACCACGGTCCGACCGTCGGGCTCGGTGCGCTCGGTGCGGATCGGCTCGAGATCCGTGCTGGCGGTGTGGACCACGGCCCATTTCGGCGACTGGCCACGGATGGTGACGGTGTCGCCGCTGCGGCTGACCGACCAGGTCAGCTCGCCGTCGTCCCCTCCCAGCGACGACGAAGGCGGCAGCGCCAGGGCGGTCCCGGCGACGAGCATGCAAGTGATCGGAAGAAGAAGTGTGATGGCCCAACGTTTCATGATGTCCTCCTCGCCCTGACCCACAGAGCAAGGGACGGGCCAACCCCGGATCCGGGCTCCGACCGACCCGCCCCGAACTTCCGCCAGGAGTTAGAACGCAGCGCCTCGATGGACCGTGGCGAGGGGTCTTCCGCGTCGGGGAAATCCGGGGCCTTTCGGTTGGCGGGCCCGGGGGATCTGCCGGGCCGGTGTCACCGGTCGTTTCCGCCTCTGCTCGTCGTCCGTCGCCGATCCGCTCCGGAGAGCGAGGGTTCCTGCGACCCCGACGCGGGTTGGCCCCCCTGGCACGGAAGCTGCTCCTCCCCGGACCCAGGAGGGACACCCGATGAGCAATCCGACCGTTCGCCTGCCGTTCACGTTGCGCCACGGATACGGGATGGCCGCCCTGTCCATCGCCGTGGCCAACACCGCGATCCTCTTCTTCCTGCTGAAGTTCCTGATCGACGAGGTGGGGCTGGCCCCCGGAATCGCCGGGACCGTGCTGCTGGTGGGCAAGGCCTGGGACGCGGTCACCGATCCCCTGGTCGGCAAGCTCAGCGACCGCACCCGGACCGGCTTCGGACCCCGGCGGACCTGGCTCGCCGGTGGGATGCTGCCCTTCTTGCTGCTGTTCGGCGCGATCTGGTGGGGGCTGGATGCCGGCGCCACGGTCCAGGCCGTGATCTACGCCGGCCTGCTGGTGCTGTACAACACCGCGTACACCATGGTCGTGGTGCCCTACGGCGCCCTGACGCCGGTGCTCACCGAGGACTACGACGAGCGAACCCGGCTCAACGGCGCGCGCATGGGTTGGTCGATGGTCGGCGGGATCCTGGCCGGGGTCGGCATCCCGCTCATCGCCCACGCCGACGGCGGATCGTGGCGACTGGCCGGCCTGGTGATGGCGGTCATCGCCCTCCCGCCCCTGGTGATCACCCTGTGGGTCACCCGCGGGCGCGATCGGCTCACCGCCCCGTCCGCCACGCCGACCGGCACCTGGAGCGTGCTGAAGAACCGCGCCTTCCGCCGTACGGCCCTGCTCTTCCTGGCGGCCTGGTCGATCATCGCCGCGGTCAGCGCCATGGTCCCCTTCTACGTCGAGCACCACATGCACCACCCCAAGCTACTGGACGGGGTGTTCGCGGCGATCCAGTTCGCGGCCCTGTTCGCCATCCCCGCGGTGGTGTTGCTGGCGAAGAGGACCCAGAAACACATCGCCTACGCCCTGTCCATCGGGACCTGGGCCCTGGTGCTGCTGGGGCTGGCGCTGGTGCCCGAGGGGACCGGGCTGCCGGTGCTGGCGGTGGCTGCCCTGGCCGGCGTGGGCGTGGCCGCGGCCCACGTGCTGCCCTGGTCGATGCTCCCGGACGTCATCGAGGCCGACAAGGCCGATACCGGCCAGGATCGCGCCGGTGCGTTCTACGGGGTGATGACCTTCCTCGAGAAGGCCACCACCGCGGTGGCCCTGTTCCTCCTGGGCCAGGTGCTCGGGTTGGCGGGGTATGTGGAGGGTGCGGCGACCCAGCCCGAGTCGGCGCGGATCGCGATCCTGTGCCTGGTGGGGCCGTTGCCAGGGATCGTGCTGCTGGCCGCGGCGATCTTCGCGTGGAAGCGGCCTCCGATGACCCGGGACGAGCACCAGGAGCTGCTGGGCCGGCTGGGGAAGGGGACGTCCTCGGAGGCGCGACCCTCCGGCGCTCAGGCCTCCCGGTCCCCCTCGACCCCCTCGCCAGCGACCGCGCCCGCCGGGTAGTTCCGGTCCCACCAGTCCCGGGCCGCCACGTCGGTCCAGGGTTCGGGGACGTTCAGCTCCTCGAGCATCCCGGCCAGGGCCCGGGCGTCCGCCGGTCGCCGCGCCGGGTCCTTCTCCAGGCAGCACAGCAACACCCGCTCCAGCGCGCTCGGTACGGGGACGCCGATGTCCGAGGGTCTCCCCGGATCCTGGTCCAGGTGCCGCATGAGCACGGTCATGGCGTTGTCACCCTCGAACACGTGGTGGCCGGTGAGCAGGTAGTGGCCCACGCAGCCCAGGGCGTACAGGTCGATCCGGTGGTCGTAGTCCGCCTCCCCGCGGATCAGCTCCGGCGCCATGGTGGCCGGGGTGCCCAGGGTGACCCCCTCGGCGGTGAGCTGGTCCACGGTCGAGGTCCCTTCGGTTGGGGCGCGCACCAGGCCGAAGTCCAGCACCTTGAGCAGGTCCAGCTCGAGGCCATAGCGGCAGGTCACCAGATTGGCGGGTTTGACGTCCCGGTGGATGAGGCCGTTGGCGTGGGCCTCGGCCAGCGACCCGCAGGCCTGGGCCAGGAAGTGGACCACCCTCCCAGGCGGCAGGGGGCCGTGCTCGTCCACCAGCGTCTGCAGGTCGATCCCCTCCAGCAGTTCCATCACGGTGTACAGGGAGCCGTCCTCGGTCACGCCGAAGTCGTAGACCTGCACCGTGTTGGGTGAACGCAGGGACGCGGTGATCTCCGCCTCCCGCTCGAAGCGCTGCAGGGCCAGTTGCCGCGCCCGCGGATCCCGCCCCCCCAGGAGATCCGGGTGGACCAGCTTGATCGCCGCCTCCCGGGCCAGGAGCCGGTGGTGGGCCTTCCAGACCTCCCCCATCCCCCCCTCGCCCAGCAGGGCCACCAGCTGGTACGAGCCCAGCTCCCTGGCCCGGGCGGCCTCGGTCTCCAGCCGGTGGATGAAGGGGGTGGGGTACACGGCCAGCGCGGCGGCGAGTGCCGTGGGCACCATCAGCCAGATCAGGGCCGTTGCGCCCGGCAGTCCGCTGCCGTGGATCGCCACGGACAGCAACATCGCCATGGGCACGCCGGCGGCGGCAACCAGCACCGCCAGCACGAACCTGCCCCCGCGCAGGGGGACCACCATCGGGTACAGCACGATCCACAGGCAAACCCACGGGAAGCCCGTCTGGGCCACGTCCGGGGGGCGGGGCTGCCACTGCTCGAACAGGGAGATCAGCAGCGCCACGATCACGAAGTACCCCAGACCCGCGTCGTTCACCCGTGCCGGCGGGATCTTGCGGCCCCGGGCCAGCAGGAACACCCCCAGCGAGACGGCGATGAGGGCGTTGGCGGCCAGGTGGTCCAGGGGGAGGAGCAGCGCCCCTTCGACGCCGCCCAGCAACGCGGACAGGTGCTCCGGCGTCCGGGTCAGGCAGTAGGCGGCGTAGATCACCAGCGTGGCCATGGCCATCTGCATCGCGGCCCAGCCCAGGCGTTCCCGATCCTCGTCGGTCTCCGGAGAGACGGTCGAGAAGGCGCCGGTGGACAGCCGCACCGCCACGTTGGGGTGACCGGCGGCCGAGGTGGCGCCCGAGCGCCTGACCTGGACCGATCGGATCGTGGGATCGGGGCGGCGCGACACCGGCTCGTCGGCCCGCCGGCGGCCGGCCCCCGGCACCATCCGGTCGAGCAGTGACTCGAAGCTGTCGCGGTCCCTGCTCATGGGCCCGTCACCCGTCGTCCTTCCAGCGGGATGTCAGCCGGTGGAGCCACTGGCGGCTCACCCCCAGGAGCTCCGCCGCCCGGGTCTTGTGGTCGCCGGCCTCCGCCAGCGCCGCCTCCACCAGCCTCCGCTGGAAGCCCTCGGTGGCAACGGCCAGGTCCACGGGCAGTTCGGGCAGCAGCCCCTCGGTCTCGGTGTCGCCGTGGGGGCCGGGGGCCAGGTGTTCCGGTCGGATGACCGCCTCCCCCCGGGCGATGGCGTGGGCCAACGAGGTCCGCACCGCGTTCTCCAGCTCCCGCACGTTGCCGGGCCAGTCCCGCCGGCGCAGGGCGACCAGGGTCTCCGGGGCCAGGGAGAGGGAAGGGGAGCCGGTGAGCTCCTGCAGGGCCCGCTGCAGGAGGTGCTCGGCCAGGGACGGGATGTCGCCGCGGCGGTCCTGTAGTGGCGGGACACGGAGCACACAGGCCCCCAGTCGGTGGTACAGGTCCTCCCGGAAGCCACCCCGCTCGTCCGGCTGGTCCACCTGACGATGGGTCGCGGCCACGATCCGCCCACGGAAGGCCCGCTCCCGGTCCCCGCCGACCCGCTCGTAGGTCCGTTCCTGGAGCAGGCGCAGCAGCTTGACCTGGATCGGAGCGGGCAGCTCCCCCACCTCGTCCAGGAACAGGGTGCCCTCGTCCACCCGCTCCACGACGCCGGGGCGCTGGCGGTCCGCGCCGGTGAACGCGCCTCTCTCGTGGCCGAACAGGGTCGACTCGGCCAGGGTCTCCGGGATCGCCCCGCAGTTGACCGCCACGAAGGGTTGGCCGGACTGGGGGGAGAGATCGTGCAGCGAACGGGCCACCAGTTCCTTGCCGGTACCGGTCTCGCCCAGGATCAGGGCCGGCCAGGGCATGGGCGCGAAGGCGGTGATGGCGAAGCGAAGTTCGTCCATGGCCGGAGCGTCGCCGACCAGGCCGGGGATCGGCGGCGGGGACCCCTCGCGCGGGCGGGCGGGCGTCGCTGCGTCCCCGGGCTCCAGGAACGGTGCGGCCAGGGCGCACAGGGCCGAAAGCCGGGCCTTCGACACGCCGTCGAAGCGCCCCGGGCGTTCCGGGTCATGGAGGTAGAGCACCCCGGCGGTGCCCACGGGCAGGCAGCCCACCGAGCGCACCTGGATCGCCTGCACCGACTCCACCCCGCCGAAGCGCTGGTCCGCCAGGGCGTCGTCGCTCCAGGCCGGCCGTCCGTCGTGGATCACCTGGCCGACGATGGTCTTCGAGATCGCCTCGGGGGTGGGCATGGCGCGGATCACCGGGGTCTCGCCGGACACGGCCAGGGCCTCCACCGACGGCCGGTCGATGCTCCCCGACCAGGAGAGGGCCCAGGCGCCGGGGACGCCGGTCAGCGCCCTGGCCTCTTCGACCAGCACGCGGAGCACGCCCGTCGCCGAGCCGGCCTGCACCAGCCGCGGGAGTCGCTCCTGGGCCCAGGCCACCGCTGAACCCGCCTGGACCAGTCGACCGATATCGGATTCCAGCTCGTCGGCGAGTACCGGATCGAGGGCGCGCACGCGCTTGAGGGACGACGGTGACCTCGACAAAGGGACCCCCTGCACTCCCCCTCCGCAGGGGGCGGGGGATGGAATCGACTCTTTCACGGTGCCCGAACCGTCGTCAACGATCGTGGACGAGGCTGGGCTCCCGGAGTGCGTCGTGGAGCTGACGTCCAGCGATCGTGGGTCGCTGGCACGGCAGCTGCATTGCCCAGAAGGCAAGAACGGAGGACAGAACGATGATCGCGGCGCAGCGACTTTCCTGGAGCGACAGTACGATCGTCCCCGTGGCCACCCCCGTCCGAGAGATGGAGCGGAGCGACGACCTGACCGTGCAGCCGGTGCGCGGCCGGGCCGACCTGCGCGCCTTCGTCGGCTTCCCCAGGCGCCTGTACGCGGGCGATCCCAACTTCGTACCGCCCCTGGAGCTGCAGCTGCGCCGCAAGCTCTCGTCGCGCAATCCCCTGTTCCAGGACGCGGACATCGAGCTGTTCCTCGCCCGCCGGGGCCGGGAGGTGGTGGGCACGGTCTCGGTGCTGCGGGATCGCCGGCACGCGGAGCACACCGGCGAGCAGGTGGCCTTCTTCGGGTTCTTCGAGTGCGTGGACGACGTTGCGGTGGCCCGGGCTCTGCTGGACACGGCCGCGGTCCAGGCTCGCGCCTGGGGTGTCACGGCCCTGCGCGGGCCCCGGAACCTGAGCCGAGTGGAGGCCGTGGGGGCGCTGGTGGACGGCCACGACTCGCGACCGCCTTTCATGGGAGGGCACACGCCCCGTTACTACCGACGCCTGTTCGAGGAACTCGGGTTCGAGGAACACCACGACGTGCTCGCCTACGACATCTCCCTGGTCGACGAGGACGGAGGCCCTGCCCGGATCCCGGACAAGCTGCTGCAACAGGCGGCCGCCGTGGATATCCCCGGCCTGGAGCTGCGCCCCACCCGCTGGCGGACCCTGGGAAGGGATCTGCGCCTGGCCCACGCGGTGTTCGTCGAGGCCTTCCGCGACGTACCGGACAATACGCCCATGCCCCTGCGTCAGTGGCTCGCCCTGGGCTGGAGCCTGATCGCCCTGACCCACACCTCGATGCTCCAGCTGGCCACCATCGATGGCAGGGCCGCCGGCTTCGCCCTGTGTTTCCCCGAGGTCAACGAGGCCATCGTCCACGCCCGGGGCCGGCTGTTCCCCATCGGCTGGCTGCGCCTGTTGCTGGGTCTGCGCCGCGTCCGGACCGCCAGCTTCAAGCTCATCGGCGTACTCCCCGAGTACCGGCGCAGCGGCCTGCACGCGCTGATGATCCAGCGGGCTGTGCTGGGGTGCCAGGAGGCGGGCTACGAGCGTCTGGAGGCGTCGCTGGTCGACGCACGCAACGACAAGGTCCGCAAGGTGATCGAGCCGTCGGGGATGGAGGTCTACCGCCGCTACCGGGTCTACGAGCGTGCGCTCTGATCGGCGACGTCGGTCCCCGGCCCCGCCGTCATCATCGCCAGCAGGATCGCGTTGCCCAGGGATCCGCCCACCAGGAAGCGGTGGCGGCCGCCGATCCGGACTGGCGCGCCGCACAGCGACGCGGTGCGGAACAGGGCCTCGTAGGTCTCCCGGTCGCCGTGGAGCCGGGCGCCGGCCAGGGCGAACCCGGTGGCCGAGGTACCCACGCCGAACACAACCGGGCCCGAGTCCACGTCGCCCCAGCCGCCGGTGCCGTGGGCGTACTCGCGCATGCCCCCGTAGCCGAGGGGGCGCACGCCGCAACTCTGCTGGAGGCCGGCGTAGAGATCGGCGGACAGGTCAGCGTCCACGAACGCCGTGAAGTAGGCGGCCAGCGCGGTCCCCGAGCCCCGGGGCAGGTCCCAGGCGGTCCCGGTGGCGGGATCGGCTGCCTGGATCAACAGCCCGGTCTCCGGATCCAGGTACAGCGCGCGGAAGCGGTCCACCCAGTCGTCCAGCATCGCGGGCCGGACCGCGCCGGTGGCCCGGGCGTGCAGGGCGATGGACGCGGCCACCGACGCCACGTCCACGGGGTAGGCCTCGCCGGGGTAGGTCTCGATCAGGGCGTGGGGCGCGGCCTCCAGCCGCCTGGCCAGGGCGCCGGTCAGCTCGTCGTGGACGCCGGCCAGCTCCGAGTCCGGCTCCAGCATCCGGTGCATGCCCAGCGCCAGGTTCACGTACCCCATGTAGGCGTGGCCCTGGTCCGTATCCACGGCGTCCAGGGCGTCGTCACCCCAGGCCGCGGTGCCGAAGGACCGGAGGTCGGGCTCCAGCAGCTCGACCGCGGCGTCCGCCACCACCGGCCGGAGCTCGTCCGCCAGCTCGGGATGCTCCAGGGCCACCTGTCCCAGCCCCAGGGCCGCCATCTGGTAGGTCCCCACGGCCCACTCCCCGTCGAACCGCGCCCCGCCGGTGTGGAAGTTGGACGCGTCCACCCCCACCTGCACCCAGTGGGCCACGTGCCGCGCCAGCGGCTCCCACTCGTCCGGGTCCCCCTCGTAGAACCCCGCCCCCCGGCGCCCGCAGGAGCCCACGGCCAGCCCCAGTCCAGCCGCCAGCACCAGCACCGCCATACCCAGCGCGCGAAGGAGCCGAACCCACCACCGTCGTCGCGATCTCGTCATGCTCCCAGCCTGGCCAACGGTTTCGACGTCGCCGAGACCTGGCGGTGCAAATTCCGCGCAACTCGCGAACATCCAAAGCGGTGACGTCTTCCGCCGCCCGGAAGACCATGCGCTTTCGGTCGTCCCACCCACGCCGAGCTTCCCCGCCGAGGAAGGAGGCCACGGTCCGGATGGGTGGATTGACGATCGCGTGCCGCACGTGCGAGGACTTGAGCCATGACCGAGACAGCTCCTCCCGGGGCCTGGAACGTCCCCGTCTCCGGCACCCAGAGCCGGCCCACCGTCTTGCCCTTCTTCGTGCTGGGCAGGAACAACCTCAACCCGAAGGTCACCGTCGACGGGGCGGGATTGACGATCAAGGTGGTGCAGACCACCCGGGTGCCCTTCGAAGGGATCCAGGGCGCCGAGGTCAGCGCCGGCCTGCGTTCGACCTACGTCACGTTGACCGCCGGATCGTGGCAGTACCTGATCCACTTCCGCGACGAGGCGGCGCTCGTCGAGTTCCTCGGCCGGCTGGCCGGCGCGGGGGTTCGCCTGGGGCCCCGAGCTCAGGGCAAGCTGGCCGGCTGAGCCCCCGTCGGCCCCCGGCGCAGCCGCCCAGGTAGGCCACCAGGAACGCGCCCAGCCAGTCGATGGCGCTGACGGTGATGATCAGGTTGCCCTCGGCGTTCTTCATCGATCCTCCCGCCCGGCAACTCGTGGCCGGGGTCGTCGGCAAGAATCTGCGACAAGGTGGTGTTCGGCGCGGTGCCGTAGGTCCATCCGCGTCCCGAATCCAGATCCCCGCTCACAGTCTCTCGTAGTCGTAGGAAAGGACGCGGTAGGTCGGCTTGCGGATCTGGATCTCGCCGGCCGCGACGGCTTCGGGGTCCGCCCGGACCGCGTCCAGCCAGGCGGAGTCGTCTTCGATGCCGAGGACGACCCACAGGGTCTCCCAGTCCCGGTGGGAGAGCTGGACGTCGTCGGTGTAGATCCAGGTCATCTCGTGGGCCGCATGGTGGCGGACCTCCTGCGGCTCCCCCAGGCTCACCCGCAAGTGACCTTCCGACATGCCCCGGGTCACGCAGCCCGCCAGCATCACCTCCTCGATCTCGTCCGGGATGTCGGCGGCGTGGCGCGCCACGAAGGCCTCCCTCCGCTGGCGTGCCTCCTGGCGGTAGGCAACCCCGTCGTCCGCGTCCGCGTGCATCGCGTCGCTGACGGCCAGCGCGGCGAACAGGGGGGCACAGCCGGTCTGTGGGGCGATGGTCGCCAGGAGTACCAGGGGGAAGAGGGGGCGGTATCGGTTGTTTGCCATGCGACCTCCTTCGTCGACGCCGGTCCGAACGTGGGCGACCTCGTGGTGTCCGCGGGGAGTGCGGCGTTTCTCCGGCATCTTTTCAAGGGCCGTGCCATCGACTAGGAGGGAGGGGCTATCGCCTCGACGTGTCCCGATCGGCCGGTGGTTGCGGAGGTTCGGGTCAGGGCGGGTGGCGCTGGGGCCGGCAGGTTCTTGCCGGGTGGCCCGGCGCCACGTCCTCGCGGACGGTCCTGCCGCAGGGCCTCAGCCAGCCGGACGCTCCGCCATCAACAGCACCCCCGGCAAGGTCATCAACCGCCCCACCCGGATCGGTCCGAAGCCCGCGTCGGTCACCCAGCCGCGCATGGTGGCCTCCGGCCAGGCCTGGGCGCCGGAGAGCATGAAGAAGAACAGCTCGTTGAAGCCGGCGGTGGGGGAGAGGTTGCCGGTGGTTTCCTTGTGCTCCCCGTCGAAGATGGCGAGGGTGCCGCCGGGGGCCAGGGCGCCGAAGGCGCTGCGCACGGCGGCGGCGGACTCGTCGGCCGTGGCGTTGTGCAGCACGTTGAAGATCAGCACCAGGTCGTAGCCCTCGCCCCAGTCGTCGGTCCGCATGTCGCCGGGGCGGTAGGTGACCCGGTCGCCACCCTCCTCGTCGGCCACCAGGGCCCGGCCGTGCTCGGCCACCTCGGGCAGATCGAAGACCTCGGCGGTCAGCTCGGGGTACTTGCGGCAGAACCCGCAGGAGAACATGCCGTGGCCGCCGCCCACGTCCAGCAGGCGCTTCGGCGGGCGGGGGAGCTTGACCTTGCGGACCGCCTCCCCGGCGGCGATGCGGGCGAAGGCCGCCAGCCCACGCACGTAGCGGCCCCAGACCTCCGGCGCCATCCCGTCGTGGAAGCGGGGCAGGCCGCCGGTGCGAACCGCCTCGTCCAGGTCGGTCATCCGGTCCCACAGGTCCGCGATGAACAGCATCGTGTCGAGCATGGACTTGGGCGAGTCGAGGCGGAGCCACTTGTGGGCCGCCGCGGAGTTGCGGACCTTGCCCTGGCGCCGCTTCACGTACCCGAAGCCGTTGAGGGCCGACAGCAGGGTGCGGGTGCCATCGGGGTGGGTGTCGAGCCTCTCGGCCAGCTCCTCGGCGGTCAGCTCCCCGTCGCCGATGGCGTCGAACACCCCCAACTTGCAGGCGGTCAGCAGCACCCGGCACTGGCCCATGCCCATGAAGGCCTCGACCAGGGGCACCGGCACCATCCCGCTGACCAGCCCCATCCACTCCAGCGGGTTGTCCGCCGCGACCTTCACCCGCATGACCGCCGCTCCTTTCCGCCCCCGACGGCGCCCTCGTGCGTATCCCAGGTGGAATGGTACGTTACGGAGCGCATATGTGGGCCCGCCTCCGAAGATGCACCGTCCTGCCGCTCGGCGCGGTACTGGCCCTGGTCGCCTGTGAACCGGGCGACGACGATCCCACCGACCTGGACTCCAACCTCCCGCTGGTGTGGATCGACACCGGCGGCGTGGACGTGGACAGCGACGAGTTCTGGGACGAGGACGACACCCGGGCCTGGGTGCCGGTGACCGCATCGTTCTTCGAACCCGACGACTCGGGGCTTGCGAGCCTGGCCGACGAGCCGGCCTGGAGCGGCAACGCCGGGCTACACGTGCGCGGCAGCAGCTCGGCCGAGGAGTACGACAAGAAGTCCTATGCCCTGGAGACCTGGGACGCCCAGGGGGCGGACACCGACGTGTCCCTGCTGGGGCTGCCGGCCGAGGAGGACTGGATCCTCCACGGGCCGTTCTCGGACAAGACGCTGATGCGAAACCACCTGATGTTCACCTGGAGCCGGGCCGCCGGCCGCTACGCGGCGCGGACCGTGTTCGTGGAGCTGTGGGTGGACGACGGGGGCGACGGCCCGGACATGGGGGACGACTATCGGGGCATCTACGTCTTCATGGAGAAGATCAAGCGCGACGGCGACCGGGTGGACATCGAGGAGCTGGATCCCCCGGACGAGACCGAGCCGGACGTCACCGGCGGCTACCTGCTCAAGAAGGACTGGGTCGAGGAGGACCGGGAGGAGACCTACCTGGTCACCGACTCCTACGAGGACGTGATCCTGTTCGTCGACCCGGACCCGGACGAGATCACCGACACCCAGCGGGACTGGATCACGGGGTACCTCGACGACTTCGAGGGCGCGCTCGCGGGCCCGGACTTCGGCGATCCCGACGCCGGCTACGCGCCCTACATCGACGTGGACTCGTTCATCGACCACCACCTGCTGGTGGAGCTGGGGCGCAACGTGGACGGGTACGTGCTGTCGACCTTTCTGTTCAAGGATCGCGAGGGACCGCTGAGCATGGGGCCGATCTGGGACTACAACGGCGCGCTGGGCAACGCCGACTACTTCGAGGCCTGGGAGACCGAGGGCTGGCACTTCGAGAATCCGGAGTTCCCGGCGGACAATCCCACGGCGTACGAGTGGTACGAGCGGCTCTTCGTGGACCCGGGCTTCCGGACGCGCTACGCCGAGCGCTGGGCCGAGCTCCGAAACGGGCCGCTGGCCACCGACGAGCTGCTGGCGGAAGTGGATCGGGTGGCTGTACTCGTCGACCAGGGTGCGGTGGAGCGCAACTTCGAGCGCTGGGAGGTGCTGGGCGAGTACGTGTGGCCCAACGACGAGGGTCACGAGGACCGGGAGAGCTACGCCGAGGAGGTCGAGTACCTCAGGGCGTGGATCGAGGAACGGGCGAAGTGGATGGACGGGGCGATCGCGGACGAGTACGCGGAGGAATGATGACGGCTGGATGGGGACGATGGGGATGGATGTCGCTGGCGGTCCTGCTGTGGCTGGTGGGCTGCCCCCAGGCCGACGACGACAGCGGTGACGACGACGCCACGGGCGACGACGACACCGGGGATGACGACACCGGCGACGACGACACCACCGAGGTCGATCCGATCCACGTGGAGATCGAACCCGGCTGCGAGAACCTGGACCACCGCCACTGCTCGCTGCCCTACCCCTCGGACCGCTACCTGGCCGAGGACGGGGACACGGTCACCGGCTACCGGCTGGCGTTCGAGCCCGAGTTCCTGCCGGACGGGGTGGACGCCGAGAGCTTCGATTTCTCACCCTACGAGCGCCTGGACGGGGCCTCGCCGGCGAGCCAGATCATGGTGCTGTGGGACTCGCCCGCCGACCTGACCGAGGTCGCGGTGGAGGACGACATCGGCCGCTCGCTGGAGGACGACTCGCCCACGGTGATCGTCGACCTTCAGACCGGCGCCTGGATCCCCCACTGGGCCGAGAACGACTACCGGGCCCAGGCCGACGACGAGACCGTGCTCTACCTCCGCCTGGCCGGCGTGCTGGAGGAGGACCACGCCTACGCGGTGGCCCTGCGGGAGATGGTCGACGCCAATGGCGAGCCCTTCGAGGCGTCCCTCGCCTTCGCCGCCCTTCGGGACGGCGTCCCCACCGACGCGGACGAGATCGAGGAGCGGCGCGCGGGCTTCGAGGAGATGTTCGACACCCTCGAGGACGCGGGCGTCGAGCGGGAGTCCCTGCAGCTGGCGTGGAAGTTCCACACCGCGTCCGGCGACACCATCCGCGGGGACATGCTCCACATCCGCGCCGACGCCCTGGACCACCTGGGCGCCGACGGCATCGGCTGCACGGTGACCTCGGTGGAGGACGGCTACGGGGGCGACGGCAAGACCTACCGCCGGGTGCGCGGCACCTACACCGTGCCCCTGTACATGGACAGCGAGACTCCCCCCGCCCGCTTCGTGCGCGGGGACGACGGCCTGCCCGAGTACCAGGGGGACCACGAGATCGACTTCACCGTGATCCTGCCCCAGTCGCTGGTGGACGACGGCGCCCACGCCGGCCCCGTGGTGACCTTCGGCCACGGCCTGCTGGGCAACGGCGAGGGCACGGTCAGCTCGGGCGACGTGCGGGACATCGCCCTGCGGGGCGAGGTGATCCTGCTGGCCACCGACTGGGACGGCATGAGCTCCGAGGACGTGCCCACCGTGGGCATGGCGCTGGCCGATCCGAACATGTTCCCGGCGGTCACCGAGCGGCTGCAGCAGGGCATGGTCAACCAGATCGCCATGACCCGGACGTTCTCGGGCGTCTGCGCGACCTTGCCCGAGTTCCAGGCCGACGGGATCGACCTGCTGGACGTGAGCCGCCTGTTCTACACCGGGGTCTCCCAGGGGGGCATCTACGGCGCCACCCTGACCACGCTCTCGCCCGACATCGACCGGGGCGTGCTGCTGGTCAACGGCGCGGTCTTCCCGATCATGATGGAGCGCAGCATCGACTACTCCCCCTACTACCCCCTGTTCGAGCTGGCCTGGCCCGAGCGACTGGACCAGGCGATCCTGCTGCCCCTGGCCCAGCACCTGTGGGACGCGGCCGAGCCGACGGGCTACCTGCAGCACACGCTGACCGGCCTGCCGGGCATCGGCCCCAAGGAGGTCCTCTCCCTGTCGGTGGTCAACGACGCCCAGGTCCCCAACGTGTCCACCAACCAGGCCATGCGGATGGCCGGCGTGCCGGTGATCGAGGGCTCGGCCCTGGAGCCCTGGGGCTTCCCCGTCGAGACCGCCCCCTACACCGGCTCGGCCCTGGTCTACGTGGACATGGGCGACCGGGAGACGCCGGAGGGCAACGTCTTCCCCGAGGCCAACGACGGCGGCCACTCCGAGGTCGGCAAGACCGACATCGCCCTGCAGATCATCCAGCCCTTCCTGGAGACCGGCGTGGTCGAGATGCCCTGCGAGGGGATCTGCGACCCGGACTGATCCACGGGGTTTGCGCGTCCCCCGCGCCGTCGTTAGGGCAGGTCCAGGAGATACCCATGACCACGCCTGTCCTGCGCCTCGTCGGACCGACCTGCCTCGTCGCCCTGCTGCTGGCCGGCTGCCCCGCCGGAGACGACGATATCGAACCCGCGGACGACGACGCCACCTTCGAGGACGGCTGCGAGGGCGTCGAGCCAGCCATCACCGACATCGACGCCGACGAGCTCGCGGCGATGCTCGACGACAAGGACTTCCTGCTGATCAACGTCCACGTGCCCTACGCCGGCGAGATCCCGGGCACCGACGCCCACATCGCCTACACCGACGTGGACGGCCTGGTGACCTACCTGGGCGACGACCTCAGCGTGAAGGCGGTGCTGTACTGCAGCACCGGCCCCATGAGCGTCAACGCCGCCAACAAGCTGATCGACGAGGGTTACTGCCAGATCCACGACTTCCCCGGCGGCATGAGCGCCTGGCAGCAGGCGGGGTATTCGCTGGAGTAGGTCCTTTGCAGTAATTGACCAGGCAGTTGGTCTAGTCTACCTTGAGGAGGGAGGCAAGACCATGGCCCAGGTCAACATCTACGAGGCCAAGACCCACTTCTCGCGGCTCGTCGCCCGGGTGCTGGCGGGGGAGGAGATTGTGGTGGCTCGGGCGGGGGTGGCGCTGATCAAGCTGGTGCCGGTGGATCCACCGCCGACGGGGCGTGTACCGGGTTCGTTGAGCGGCCAGATCGAGATCGCAGACGACTTCGACGATTCGCTGCCGCCGGAGGTCCTCGGCTCCTTCGAGAACGGCCCCATCGAGCCGGAGGCGGAGTGAGGTACCTGCTCGACACCCACGTCTATCTGTGGTGGGTCCAGTGCCCCGAGCGGCTGTCCGACCGGGTGCGTGCCCTGTTCGAGGACGACACCACCGAGCTGCTGTTCAGCGCGGCCAGCGCGTGGGAGATCGCGATCAAGGTCGGGACGGGCAAGCTCACGTCGTCGGTGCCCATCACCCGGCTGGTGGTCCAGGAACCCGCCACGCAGAACCTCGAACCCCTCCCGGTCACCGCCGCCCACGCCGCGCTGGTCGCGGACCTTCCCTCCCACCACCGCGATCCCTTCGACAGGCTACTCGTGGCCCAGGCGCAATCGGAGGCGGTGCCCGTGGTGAGTTGCGATCGTCAGCTGTCGGCCTACGACGTCGAGGTCGTCTGGTAGCGGACCCGCGCAATAACCTCGAGCTCGCTCCCTTCCGCCGAGCAGACGACTCCGGCGAATCCGGGGCCGTCGGAGGAGAGGGACTGCAGCGACCACCTGGCGCGCGCGCACCCCGGGGCCCACGAGTGCTGCGACGGCCAGGATCCGGGTCCGTTCCCTGGATTCGGGTGCTAGCGGACATCGGGAGAAGCTCGCCTGGGGTGCCGCGGTTGGGATTGTGTCTGTCAACGCCTCTTTCCCGCCTTTTCTCCCGGGAGTGAGCCCTCGTGTCCGGGGGGTGTTGAACCGAATTCGCGTTTCGGAAGATCGATGGTCGTTGTTGGTTCGTTTCTGGGGACTTTGTTGGGGTTGGGTGGATTGTATTTGTTTTTAGTTTCTTTGTTGGTGTTGTATTCGGGTTTCGATTTGCCGAAACGGGGATTCGGTTCATCTGTGTTGGGGATTCGTCGCCTCGATGGTGGCTGGGGGGCTGTGGATCATGCCGCGGGCGAGGAGTTGTGGACGGGCGCGGGTGAGGGATGTCGGGCACCCTTCCTAGCCCGCACTCGGTAGTGGTCATGAGCCCGATGGCGCTCGCCCGCCCACAGCCTCCACCCCCGCTTGGACGGCTGGGGCTGCGCCCCACCCGCCCACATGTCCCACAGCCCCTACTACGAGATTGAGATC
>CAZITQ010000198.1:0-18262 GCA_964542165.1 uncultured Rickettsiales bacterium | reverse complement strand
GAAGGAGAAGGAGAAGGAGAAGGAGAAGGAGAAGGAGAAGGAGAAGGAGAAGGAGGAGGAGAAGGAGAAGGAGAAGGAGAAGGAGAAGGAGAAGGAGAAGGAGAAGGAGAAGGGGAAGGGGAAGGGGAAGGGGAGGGGGAAGGAGTGGGAGGAGGCCAATGATCGGGAGCGGGACAACGAGAACGAGCCGTTCTCAGAATGCCCCTACCCGCCCACCTCCCGATGCAACTCGTCCCTCAACCCCCCGATCGCCCCCATCACCCGGTCCACGATCGCCTGGCTCGTCTCCAACCCCGGCTCCCGCTCGAACAGATCGTCCAGGTCCAGCGGCTCGCCGAAGTTGATGTGTGACTTGCGCCCGACCCTCGGCAGCAGCCTGCCGTGGGGGAGGATGTCGCCGAAGCCCTCGAGGTAACAGGGCACGACCATCGGTCGCGTGTCGTGGACGATCTTGCCGACCCCGACCTTGCCCTGGCCCAGGCTTCCGTCGCGGCTTCGGGTTCCCTCGGGGAACAGCAGTACGCTCTCGCCCCGCTTCAGCAGGCTCTCGATGAGCTCCATGGCCCGGTAATCCCGTTCACCCCGACGAACCGGAAAGCTCTTGAAGGCCGTCAAGACGGTGTACCCCAGGCCCCCTGCCGTGCTGCGGTAGAAGGCCGCCTTGGACGGGTACCAGTAGGTCCGCGGAAAGGTCATCATGCTCAGGATCTGGCCATCCAGCATCGAGATGTGGTTGCACAGCAGGAAGAACCCCGTACCCGTGGGGGGGAGCCTGTCCTTGTTGTGGAGGCGGAGCCGGTTGAGCAGCGCGACCAGCACGTAGTACGACGGGATCATCGAGACCGCCATGCCGTAGTACATGGGATTGCTCAGCCGGTTGTCGTGCAGCCAGCGCACGAAGCCGAAGCAGCGGTCCACGGACCTCGGGTCGTACTTCTCCCGTCGATTGCCGGAGCGCTCGTCCCGGGGGGGGTCGGCCATGGGTGCAGGATATCAGCCGGCGACCGCGTTCGAAACCGGCCCGTGCTACGGCGGCGTCAACCGATGACCTCGACCTCGTCGCGGCTGACGGTCTTGACCACCTCGCGGAGGCGATCGGCCATCATCTCGTCCTCGCCTTGTTCGTAGACGCGGCGGAGCTGGCCCGCCAGGTCCTTTGCGCGTCGGAAGCCGTTGACCAGCAGCCCGCTCACGTCCGACGTGGAATCCAGGCGACCCACCAGCTCCGCCAGATCCCGCCCCTCGTACCAGGCCGCACCGATGGGAACCATCTCCGGACAGAAGGTCACGGACACGCCCTGCTCCCGCTCCGCCAGGCGCACGGGCTGGGAGAGGCGCACCTTGCGCAGCTGGGTGGCCACCCGGGCCAGCTCCCCTCCGGGGCGCCGGGCCCGGGCCGCCCGGGTGATGTCGCTGGACAGGGCGCACAGGGCGCCGAAGAGCTGGGCCGGAGAGAGCCGATCGAGGACGCCCCGCAGCACCAGCTCGGTGGCGAAGATCTCCTCGATCTGAAGACCCGCGAGAACCCGCGCCCCGGCGAAGGCGGTGCCGTCGGCGTCCAGGTAACCGATGTGTTGCAGCAAGGTGACCTTGCGCTCGAAAGCATCCCACACCGGGTCGCCGCCAGTCCCCTTCCGGCGGCGTTGCTTGCGCCGGCGTCGCCGCACGGAGAAGCTGAGGAAGGAGAGCTCGAGGAGCCCTCTCAGCTCGTCCTTGCCGAACCGGTCCAGCAGGTGGACCACCGAGTTGAACGAGAGGTTGAAGCTGCTGCGCACGGGCTCCGGATTGCCCTCGAAGAGGTGCTCCAGGGTCGCCCTCCGGGAGGGAAGATCCTCTCCGTCCATGCGCACCACGACGTAGCCCTCGGGATCGATCCCCCGCCGCCCCGCGCGCCCGGCCATCTGCTGGAACTCGCGTACGCCCAGGGGCACCATCTCCCGCCCGTCGAAGCGGGTCAGCTCGTGGAACACCACGCTGCGCGCCGGCATGTTGATGCCCAGGGCGAAGGTGGACGTGCAGTAGAGCACGTGGACCAGCCGGGCCTCGTAGAGGCGCTCCACCAGTCCCTTGAGGTGCACGTGGAGGCCCGCGTGGTGGACGGCGATGCCTTCCCGGAGCATCGATTCCAGGGCATCCCCCAGCACGCCGGGATGGTCGGCCTCGAAGCGGGCCAGCTCGTCCTCCACCCGCTCCACCTCGTCCCGGGTCAGGAAGCGTGGATGCAGGCGCAGGAGCTGCCCCCCCGACGCCTCGCACGCCCGCCGGCTGTTGAGGAAGTACAGACAGGGCAGCAGATCCGGGTCCAGGTGGCGCAGAACGTCCGCGTGTGTGGAGGCCCGCTCGCGTTTCGAGCTGGAGCCCCCCCGGCCGCGTCGTCGCCCGCGTCCCCTCTTCTTCCCTCGACCTCGGGGGGGGCCGCCGGCCTGCCCCACCTTCTGCGCGAACTGCTGCGGCTCACAGGGTGGCACGCTGCGGTTCGCCAGCAGGAAGGTCAGCGGTACGGCCCGCTCGGTCTCGTGGACCAGGGCCACCTCCTCGCCCCGCACGTCGGCGAGCCAGGCGCGGAACGTGTCCAGGTTGCTCAGCGTGGCCGACAGCCCCAGGACCTGGATTCCATCGGGGAGGTAGATCAGCGACTCCTCCCACACGGTGCCGCGCTCCCGCTCGTCCAGGAAGTGGATCTCGTCGAAGACCACCGCTCGCAGCGACCCCAGGGGCTCGTGGGTCAACAGCATGTTCCGCAGGATCTCGGTGGTCATGATCCGCAGCGGAGCGTCCCTCCGGATGACCAGATCCCCGGTGATGAGTCCGACCCGCTCGTCCCCCAGCAGGCGGGAGTACTCGCGGAACTTCTGGTTGCTCAGCGCCTTGATCGGAGCGGTGTAGATCACCTCGCCGCCCTCGCCGAGGATGCGCTCGATCATCCGGTCCGCGATGAGGGTCTTGCCGGTTCCGGTGGGTGCACAGACCAGCACCGACCGACCTTCGCGCAGGTGATCCACGGCTTCGCGCTGGAAGCGATCGAGGTTGGGTCTGGAGGGGGGGGAGGGCACGCTTCGTGTCAGCTGGTGAGGTCGAGCCCCAGCAGGGCCTCCTCGCCCAGATCGTCCATCAATCGAGTCTTGAGGCGACCCTTGATCCGGGCTTCGATCTGCCGCGCTCGTTCCCGGGAGAATCCGAAGATCTTGCCCACCTCACCCAGGGTCAGGGGGTCCTGGGACATGATCCGCTTGTGCCACAGCGTGACCTCGCGCTCGTCGGTGAGGGTGCTGCCGAAGTCCCGCAGGATGGTGTTGATGCGGTCCTTGAAGTCCTCGTCGGCGACCCGCACATCGGGGGTGGGGTCGTTGGAGCGCAGCACGCCGGCCAGCGTGCGGGAGGCGTCGCCGTCGATGGGAGCGTCGAGGCTGGCGTCCCTGGCCGCCATCCGCTCGGACATCTCCACCACCTCGCGTTCCTCGACGTTGAGCCGGTCGGCCAGCAGCTTGGGCGTGGGATCGAAACCCTGGTCGCGGAGCTTCTTGGTCTCCTTGGACAGGTTGTAGAACAGCTTGCGCTGGGCCTGGGTCGTCCCCACCTTCACCAGCCGGTGGTTGGCGAGCAGGAAGTACATGATGTACGCGCGAATCCAGTACCGAGCGTAGCTGCTCAGCCGCACCCCCCGGTGGGGATCGTACTTCTTGACGGCCTGCATCAGGCCGATGTTCCCCTCCTGGATCAGGTCGAGGACGTTCTTGTAGAAGCGCTGGTACTTGAACGCGATCTTGACCACCAACCGCAGGTTCGACGTCACCAGTCGGTAGGCGGCTTCGGGGTCCTCGCCCTCCCGGACCTTGATCGCCAGCTCCTTCTCCTCGTCGGGGGTGAGCAGGGGAAAACGCCGCACGTCGGCCATGTAGGCGGCCAGGGGATCGTGCTTCGCGGGTAGGTGGCGTGCGGGCTTGGGGGGCGGCAACAGCCCGGCCTTGCCGGCCTTGCCGGCCTTGCCGGCCTTGCCGGACTTGGCGGCCTTGCCGGCCTTGGCGGCCTTGCCGGCCTTGGCGGCCTTACCCGCCGGTCTGCGCGCGCCCTTGTTGCCCTTGCTCGCGGCGCGCCTGTCCTGTTTCGCCTTCTCGCTCACGCGGTGGCCCCTTCTCAGAGGGTCTCTTTTAGCATCTTCTGTGCCATTTCTGCGTCCAGTCGCGGTATCTTCGCCAACATGTCCGTCGTACAGCATTGGCCTGGCCTCCTGATCGGGTTCGTCCTCGTCGCCGGTGTCTCGTCGTCGGTGTTCGCCCAGGAGGTTGAGACACCGCAGACAGCCCAGAACGTCCCGGCTGTCGAGACACCCGCACCTCCCGCCGGGGAACCTGCACCCCCCGCCGGGGAGCCCGCGCCTCCCACCGGACAGGGCGCGCCCGCTGCTGGGGAGGCGCCGCCCGACCCGGACCCGGGCGCGGCGTCGCCGGCAGGAGCACCTTCGGGGTCGGAGAACGCACCGCCTGGCGTCGAGGGGCCCCTGTTCACCGTCGCTCCGGAGGGAGAACCGCTGGACGATGCGCAGCAGGTGCGCGAGATCTACCGCGAGTCCGACCAGACCTTCGTCAACGTGCTGTGGTGGTGGGTCGTGTTGATCGCGGTCCTCGCCGGCGCCGGCTATGGCGCGTGGATGCTCTGGGGCCGTCGACAGCCCCGGCCGCCCTCGGGGCGATGAACTCCCGAACCCGCCTCCTGGACCTGCTGCTGGCGGTGCTGACCGTCCTGGTCGCCATCCTGCTGGCCGATCGCACCCGCTTCGTGGACCCGGACCTGTTCATGAACTTCCTGTGCGCCAGGGATGTCCTGGAGCTGGGGCGGGTGCCCTCGGTGGACACCCATTCGTTCGCCCGACCCGACCTCGCGTGGACGGTCAACGAGTGGCTGGGGCAGGTCGTCCAGCTGTGGGTATACCGGACCGCCGGGGGCGCGGGCCTGCTGGTCCAGCGCGCGGTGCTCGCCGCGACCGCCGCCGGACTGCTGTTGCTCGCGGCTCGCAGGAAAGGAGCGGCCCTACCGGCCGCCGCGGTCGCGGTCCTGATCTGCTGGCCCGCCGTGGCCCATTTCTTCCTCATCCGCGTGCGGACCTTGTCGTTCGTGATGCTGCCCCTGCTGCTGTGGCTGCTCGAGGAGCACCGTGGCGGCCGGCGCTGGGCCGTGTGGGCGATCCCGCCGCTGATGCTGGTGTGGGTGAACCTCCACGGAGCCTATTTCCTCGGCCTGGGGATCGTCGGCGTGGCCCTGCTGGACGCGGTGGCCGCACGGTTCCTGCCTGGGAGGGAGACCCGTCCGAGGATCACCCCCTTGCTCCTGGCGTTCGGGGCCGCCGCGATCGCGACCCTGGTCCACCCCGCAGGACTCGAGGTCCACCTGCTGGTGCTCGGGACCCTGGGCGGCGGCAACATCCACACGATCTCCGAGTGGCTCCCGGTGTGGCAGCACCCCCTCGCCGTGACCTTCAGCTACGCCGTGCTGATCCCGGTCGCGGCCGCGCTTGCCGTCTGGCGTCTGTGGCGCCGCGACCTGCTGTGGGGCCTGGTCCTGCCCGCCGTCGCCCTGGAGACCGCGCTCCACGTGCGCTTCGGCGTGTTGCTCGGACTGGTGACCGCCGTCCCCCTCGCCCTGGCGATCCAGTCGGGGATCGAGAGGCTGGGGGAGCGGGCCGCGGTGCCTTCCCGCGCGGCCGCGCTGGCCCTGCTCGTGGCCGTGACCGCCAGCGGGACCGCGTGGGGTGCCCGGGACCTCTCGCTGCGGATGGATCCCTGGTGGACCCCGGTGGCGGCGGTGCGCTTCATGGAGGCCAACGACCTGGGCGGAGACGTGCTGGCCGAGTACGACTGGGGGGCCTACGTCCTGTGGTCGCTGCCGTCGGTCCGGGTGTTCATCGACAGCCGCTCGGACCTGCTGTACCCCCCTGAGGTGGAGCGGGAGTGGAGCCGCTTCGCCCTGGCCGAGGAGGGCTGGCAGGAGGTACTCGACGGCAGCGGGGCCACCGCGGTGCTGGTGAGAAGTCCCCGGGACGCGGAGGCACGCATCGGCGCCCGCGAGGGATGGCGCAGCGTGTACAGTGACGGGTATGCGACGCTCCTCCTCCGGGACGCCCCGGTGAACCACGAGTTCCTGGAGCGGCTGGCCGAGAGACGGATCGTCCTGCCGGGCCCGGTGACGGACGAGGACCTGGTGTTGCGCTGACCCACGGAGCTGGCCGATGGCGGACCGCGACAGACCTGCGACCACGGTGATCCTGCCGACCTACGAGGAGGCCGCCAACCTCCCGGATCTGGTCCCCCGGATCGTGGATGCCCTGGGCACGTACGGCGACACGGCGTGCGAGGTCCTGGTCGTCGACGACGACTCCCCGGATGGGACCGCGGACGTGGCGCGCGAACTCGGGCGGCGCCTGCCGGTCCGGGTGCAGGTCCGCAAGGGTGAGCGGGGTCTCGCCGGGGCGGTGATCGCCGGATTCCACCTCGCCCGGGGCGCCGCGAGTGTGGTCATGGACGCCGACGGCAGCCACCCTCCATCGGCGCTGCCCGCCATGGTCCGGCCCGTCCTCGACGGCCGCGCCGACGTTGTGGTGGGCAGCCGGCACCTGCCGGGGGGAGGCAGCGAGGGGTGGCCGCTTCGGCGACGGGTGATCTCCCGCGGGGCGGGGTTGCTGGCACGACCCCTGTCGCCGATGACCGATCCCACCACGGGCTTCATGGCGGTGCGAACCGAGCTGGCCTGTGGTCTTCCCCTGGAGCCGATGGGGTTCAAGATCGTGCTCGAAACGGTGGTTCGCGGGTGGCCCCTTCGCCTGGACGAGGTGCCGATCCGGTTCACCGACCGGCGGGCGGGACAGAGCAAGCTCTCCGGCGGCGTGACCCTGCGCTACCTGCAGCACCTCGCCCGGCTGTACCGGCTCCGCCTCCGCGGACCCTGACGACCCCCCTGCGCCGGCTTCCCGGAGCGCTCCCGAGCCGGTACCATGGCCCGGCGACGCAGGGAGGACCCATGGGCAGCAGCGAGTTCCTGGCCTTCGATCTCCAGGGCCTGTGGCGGGAGATGCCGCTGGCCTTCTTCGACCTGGAGAGCACGGGGCTCGACACCTCCGAGGCCCGGATCGTCGAGGTGGGGATCGTGACCTATCGCGAGGGGCGGCCTGTGGAACGCTGGGGGCAGCTCGTGGATCCCGGCATGCCCATCCCCCCAGGAGCCACCGAGACCAACCACATCACCGACGAGATGGTCGAGGGCAAGCCGACGTTCCGCGACGCCGCCTGGGAGGTCTACCGCCGGCTCCGGGACAAGGTGACGGTGGCCTACAACGGCCTCTCCTACGACGCACCGCTGCTGGCTGCGGAGTTCGCCCGCTGTGGGATGACCTCGCCCGAGCAGCCGATCCTCGATCCGATGATGTGGGTCTACAAGAAGCTGCCGAGCAAGTCGGGGTGGCCGTTCAGCCAGCTGCGGGTCTGCGAGAAGCTGGGCATCGACCAGCCCGACGCCCACCGGGCGGTGGCCGACTGCGAGGGGCTGGCCCAGATCACCTTCCGGCTCGCCGAAGAGGTCCCCCCGACCCTCGACGAGCTGCTCGCGGTCCAGGCCCGGTGGCGAGACGAGTTCCTCGTCCTCAAGAACGAGCGAGACGAGGCCCGTCGGGCCAAGCAGGCCGCCGCCGCACCCCCCGAGCCCGAGGACAAGGGCCAGGAGGGGTTGTTCTAGGTCCATGGAGCCGCTCGGCGTCGCGGCGTTCGTGGTGGGCGGAGTCGCCCTGCTGGGCGCTGCCCTGTTCGCGGGACGGGTAGGGCGGCACCTGGCGACCCACGGTCCGTCCGTCTCCTGGCGGGCTCTGGCCGCGGAGCGCGCCGAACTCACCTTCACCGACATCGGTTCCATGGGCTTCATGGATCCCCTGCTGACCGGCGAGATCGACGGATTCGAGATCAAGATCGAGATCTGGGACGAACCCCAGGGCAAGCGGAGCCGCCGGGTCACCCGGATGAACGCCAGGCTCCCCGGCCTGCTGCCGCCCGGGCTCCGCCTGCAGGTCGAGGGCGTCGGCTGGAAGCTCCTGGGGGGATTGGGGCTGAAGGACATCCAGGTCGGGGACGCCCAGATCGACAGCGCCTTGCGGATCACGTCGACGGATCCCGCAGCGGCCGTCGCTGCGTTCCGGTCCCCCGCGGTCGGCGCCGCCATCCGGTCGGTCCTCGACCAAAACCTGCGGGTGATCCTCGAGGGACGGGATCTCAAGGTCCTGCAGGTGGGCGTCGCCGATCGGGAGGTCGGCGAGCGCTACGACCAGCTCCTGGCCGTGGCGAGGGCCGTCAGCGGGGCCCTCACGGAACCGTGGAGGCGGATGGCGCAGGCCCACGGCCTGGTCCTGAAGGTCGACGACCGGCGGGTGCGCGTGGACGGCCGCTGGGCCGGATTGCAGATGACCGCCACGGCTGGGCGTTGGGCGGAGGGCCGGACGCGGACCTCGATCCGCGTGCGTGTCCCTGCCGAGCTGCCCAGGGACCTGTGGATCCTCCGCCGTGACGAGGTGGCGCCCGAGGGGTGCCTCGACCTCCCCGATCCCGTCATCGGTCACCTGCTGTGCGTGCGCTGCCCGCGTCCCGGGATCGTGCCGGCGCTGCTGGACGACGACGAGCTGCGAACCCTGCTGCTGGAGGTGATCCACGGCCACCCGGGTTCGGCGGTGCAGAACAACGGCGTCATGCTGGAGGTCGAAGACTTCGTCACCGGGGAGATCGAGCACGAGGTCGACCTCGCCGCCCGCCTCGCCCGGGCCCTCGCTGCGCGCGCCTGACGACGCCCTACCGGAACCTCACGTCCAGCAACATCATCCCACCGAACTGGACGTCGGTGGCATCCCGGTCGATCTGGTTGACGGCCGCGGCGGCGGCTCCGCCGGGGACCAGCAGGCTGGCGATGGCGTGGAAGCTCAGCACGTCGTCGGGGTGGTGGAAGGCCAGGTCCAGGTCGGCTTCCAGACCCACGGTGCGCTTGCCCAGGGCGTTGTCCGGATTGAGTGCTCCGGCGGCGCCGAGGATGATCGCCGGCTCGAACACGTCGCGGATGCGGTAGGCCATCCGCAGGTCGGCCTGGAGCAGACCCATGCGCATCAGGAAGTGGCTGTTGTCCCGCGCGCCCAGGCGCTCGTCCAGGTTGTTCCAGGTGTCCAGCAGCTCGTTCTCGCTGAGCCACAGGGTCCGGCTGCGGGAAAAACCGGAGTAGCGGAATGCGGTGTTGAGGCCGTCGCCCTCCACGTCCCCGTCCGGCGACAGCGCCAGCACGTTCCAGTTGATGGTGAAGTTCCCCAGGTGCTCGTCCCCGTGGAGCTGCACGGCGAAGGCGGCCTGGCGTTCGGCGAGCCCATCGTTGCCGGCTCCCTGCTGCAGGCCCAGCTGGCCCACGGCCTCCAGGGAGATGAGCACCCGGTCCGTGGCCCAGGCCAGCCGCACGTAGGGCGCCACCAGGTTCAGGCCGCGGTTCACCTCGGCCCGGTCCACCAGGAGCATGGCTCCGGGGTCGATCCGGAAGCGCCCCCCTCGCTGGGCGAACTCCCCGCCGACCCGGGCGAAGAAGGTGTCGTGGGTGAAGTTGTTCTCGAGGATCTGCCAGCCCTCGTAGGTGCCGTCGGGCAACAGGCCCGCTTCGGCGACGATCCGCTCCAGCGCGGTGCCGGCCGAGACCCGGGCGGCACCGGTCCAGTGGGCCATCATCAGCGCCGAGGGATCGGTCCAGCGGTCGAAGCCGACCCGGAATCGGACGGCGTCGCAGGGGGACTCCCCCTCGGCCAGGACCTGGCGGTGGAGCAGCAAGAAGATGTCCCCGGCGGTCGGATCCAGCTGATCGGCGTTGTTTCGGCTCCACACGTTCAGCCCGACCTCGGCCTGGTAGCGGATCCGCAGGTTCGGCAGGACGTGGAAGGTCACGCCGGGACGCAGCAGGGTCCCCACCGCACCCACGTGCTGCCGTTCAGCGTTGTAGGCCGGCCGGGTGCGGTCGAAGTCGCTGTCGTTGAACAGCAGACCCATGGTCAGCAGGTCGGCGTCGAAGGTGACTCGCTGCAGGGCACGCTGGGTGTCGTCGTCGGGGGTCGGCGACCACTCGGTCCAGCCCTCGGCGGCGGCGCTGGAGGTCCAGAGCAGGGCCAGGGTGACGAGACAGAGTCCGTAGCCGGTCGATCCGCGTCGATGCGTCATGTCTGCCTCCCCCCTCACTCGCCGTCGACCATCTGGTCGCCGCGGAAGAAGTAGTCCCAGCCCTCGTTGACCTGGCCTTCCAGCGGGGGCAGCACACGGATCGAGTGGTTCACCCCCGGCTCGTCCACCGCCGGGTAGTGGTAGAGGATGTGGGTCTCCGGCTCGTAGTGCGCCCGTCCGTCGGACAGCCAGACGTAGAACCCGTCCGGGTAGTGCAAGGCCTCGGGCACGAAGACCTCGGTGGGCGAATCGGTCTCCTTGCTCTCGTACTCCACATAGAACTCGCCCACGGGGACGGGGGTGTCCTTGTCCGGGTCGAAGTAGTGGAGGGGCCCGAAGAAGTGGGTCTCGACCGGCTTGCCCGCCAGCGCCCGGGCGTGGGGCCGGGAGAAGGCCAGCTCACCCCGGGGATCACCCGCGGGGTCGATCACCGAGAAGTCCTCCCCGTTCCACCAGTCCCCCTCCTCGTAGGAGTTGTCGGTGGTGAACACCCACTGCATGCGGGGCTGGAAGGTCTCCTCGAAGGCCTCGTAGTAGTTGTCCAGCACGTGGGCCGACACCGCGTAGTCCTCCTCGATGGACCGCTCGATGCCGCCGAAGTTGTAGTAGGTGCCGAACTCGCCGAACACCACCGGTACGTTACCCAGCGAGTACCAGGCCCTGGACGCCACGTCCTCCAGCTGCGGGGCGTAGTCCCGGTAGCGGATCTCCTCGATGTCGAACTCCCGGGGCTCCCGCACCAGGCCGACCATCGGGTAGATGTCCGGGTACCAGTGGGGGGCGTAGACCAGCTGGTCGATGCCCTCGGGGTGGACCATGTTGAACTCCATCACACCGCCGCCGACCCCCCCGCCGGTCACCACGTCCAGCCCCATGGAGGACTCGATCCAGATCACCGCCCCCGGGTCCTCCTCCTGGATCGCCTTGCCGACCCGCGAGTAGAAAGGCTCCAGGTAGCTGGCGTCGTGGCCCAGGTTCAGCCCGGCGACCGCCATCAGGTCCGCGTCGTCCAGCCCCCAGGCGGCGAGGGTCTCGGGCTCGTTGTCCGGTGGGATCAGGTTGAGCCCGGCGAACACGGTGAAGAAGGTCGCGCCCAGCTCGTCCCCGAGCAGGTCGACCAGCATCTGCTCCACCCCGTCCATGGCCCCGGTCTGGGCCACGATCGCCGCCAGGGTCAGCACGATGTAGATCCCGTTGGGCTCGTTCATCAGGTCGTAGCCGATGACGTGGGTGTCGTCCTCGACCCGCATCGCCACCTGACGCCAGGCGTCGGCGTAGGCCTCCTGCAGGTAGTCCTGGACGTTCTGTCCGTCGATCTCCCGCGTGGGGAACACGTCGCCGCCGGCGAAGAAGGCGGCCCAGCACATCTCCTGGTCCAGGGAGGTGGCGTTGTTGATGCCCCAGGTGCTCCAGGGCAGCATGTTGGTGGTCTCCTCGATCCCGTAGGGCTCGGAGGGCAGGTTCTGCAACACGTAGGACGCCCACTCGGGGACTTCCAGCTCGCCACCCTCGCTGCCGGTGAGCAGCTCGATGACGTCCACCAGCGCCAGGACCATCTCCATGTCCAGCTCGCCCATGATGTGGGGATCGCCGTAGTGGGGCGAGTCCATCTGCTTGTGGGGCAGCGCCGCCTGGACCGCCCAGCGCGGGGCGCCGTCGCCGCGCATGGTGTCGGTGAACGGCGGCACCATGGTCACCACCGAGGCCGCCACCACGTCCGCGTCGGTGATCCCGGCGTCGGCCAGGGTCTCGTAGGGTTTCTCGTTCATCCGGGTCAGCAGGTGGCGGCTGAACATGTCCTGGTGCATGTCCATCAGCACGTAGATCCCCTGGCGTCCGGCGGCCTCGACCATCCCGTCGATGAAGTCCAGATACTCGGTGTCGTACTCCCCCTTGGCGTGGGGTTCGATGCCCTCCCAGTTGAGGATGAAGCGCACGGCGTTGAAGCCCAGGTCGTTGATCACCCCGAACCAGTGATCCGCATCCTCGAGGGGGAAGGGCCGGTCGACGTAGGTGAAATCCAGGTCGGCGAAGTAGACCTGCTCGGGGTCCCCGTCGAAGGGCGCCGTGAACGGCGTCTTGGTGGACCCCCCCAGGTTGATCCCGTGGATCTGCACGTACCGGTCCAGGGAGTCGCGTAGATACGTGCGGTCGGTGCGGATCTCCGATGTCGCCGGGGGGGGGGTCGGCAGCGGCCCCGCCGTGCCGGCCCCGCCCACCCAGGGTAGTGCCGCCAGCAAGGCCAGCCGGACGGGGATCGGGGACGATGGGTCGGTCATGGATCGCTCCTGTTCGATGGACGCGGCCATGGTATGCGCGAGACCGCGGAAACTCCAGGTTGTTGCACAGGTGCGCGCGTGCAGGAACCGTGCAGGCGCCGAGGCGGTTTGTGGGAACTCGGCCCCGCGCGCGCTGTCCTTTGGAATAGCGGAGAAGTGGTTGGTATTGTACTGACAACTCAGCGGCCCCCGAGGGTGAGAGGAACCCCCCGTGAACGACCTGATCGAATCGACCCCCGAGGAGCTCCAGCGGTTGCTGGACCGGGTGGAGCGGCGTCTGAGAATGCGTCACGCCATCCACGGTGCCGTCCTGGGCGCCTGGGGAGGTTGCGTCCTGGCAGCGCTGGTGTTGCTCGCCAGCAAGGTGATCTGGCTCGGTCCGCATGCCCCCTGGATCGCGGGCGGCGTGTTCGGCCTCGGGGTGCTGTCGGGTCTGATCGCCGGACTCATGCGACGGACCCTGGACGACACCGGCCGGGCCCTGCTCGTGGATCGGCAGCTCGGCACCGAGGAGCAGATCGTGTCTGCCCTGGAGGCGGCTCGGCTGGACCCGCTGGGCGATCCCCACGACCTGTCCGCCGCGCTGATCGACCGCGGTCGGAGCCTGGCCGAGAGCCTGGATCCGTCCACCGCCGTTCCTCTGGCGCGCAAGCGTGAGCTGCGCGCCGCGACCTTCCTCCCCCTGGGCGTGGCCGTCCTGGCGGGCCTGCTCTTCGTCCCGACGTTGGGCAGCATCGCCCTGCCGATCCGGGACGATCAGGACCCCGAGGTGGTCGAGGAGGGACAGGAACTCCAGGACCGGATCGAGGAGATCCAGGAGCAGATGGAGGCCGAGCTCCCCGAGGACGTGCGCGAGGAGCTGGCGAACCTGGCGGAAGAACTGCAGAACGAGGCGCTGACCGCCGAGGAAGCCCGGGACAAGCTCGAGGAGATGCAGGACCAGCTGGAACAGTTCCAGGAGGAGCTCGCGGACAAGAGCCAGGCCGACGAGCTGCAGCAGGCGGCGGAGGAGCTGGCCGACAACGAGATCACCGAGGACCTGGGCGAGGCGCTGCAGGAGCCGGACCTGGAGCAGGCGGCTCAGGAGGCCGAGAAGCTCGCCGAGAAGATGCAGGAGGCCAGCGCTGCGGAGCAGCAGGCCGCCGCCGGTGCCATGGAGCGAGCGGCCCAGGCCCTGGCCGAGTCCAATCCGGAGCTGTCCCAGCAGATGCAGCAGATGGCCCAGCAGATGAAGGAGGCCGCGGGGGAGCAGGGGAGCGGGCAGGACGGCCAGGGCATGACCCCTGAGCAGGCCCAGCAGCTCGCCGAGCAGCTGCAGCAGATGCAGCAGGACGGCATGGCGGAGAAGCTCAAGCAGGACGAGGAGCTGATGAAGATGTCCCAGCGCCTCAACGGGGCGCTCGAATCGTCCACGTGACAGCTGGGCGGTTCCTGCCAGTTGGCAGGCGGACAGGGCGAGGGCGAGGGACAGGACGGACAGGGACAGGCCGGTTCCCAGGCGGGCAAGGAACACACCTGGGACGAGGCCGACGGGTACGACACCACGGGCAAGGGCCACTCGGACGGCTATCGGGACTCGGAACGGACCCCGGACTGGGAAGAGGAGTTCCAGGACCTGTACGACCCGGACCGGCTCCGGGATGCCGAGTCCCTGTTCACGGTCGCCGAGGGTGACCTGGACACCGATGGGCACATCGACACCCTGCCGGTGAGGCTGCTCCCGGGGGACGACGAGCAGGTCAACCTGCCCAGTCTGGACGTGCCCGAGGAGTACCGCAAAGCGGCGGCCGACGCCCTGGAGGACGAGGCCATCCCGCCGGGCTACCGGCAGCAGGTCAAGACCTACTTCGACACGGTGGCGGGGGAGGGGACGCCCGAGTAGCGCCCCCCCAGACACGAAAACGAGTATCTTTCTCGGATCCGGTCACGGACACGGACACGGTCACGGCCCAGTCGACAGGAGCAAACGATGGATGAAAGCGTAGCGGTGTTCGCGGAGCGGTTCGACCGCCTGCGGGAGGCCATGGGGCGAGTGATCGTGGGCCAGCGGGAGGTGCTCGACGGCATCCTCACCTGCCTGGTCGCAGACGGCCATGTCCTGCTGGAGGGAGTCCCGGGGCTGGGCAAGACGCTGATGGTCCGGACGCTGGGGCAGGCCCTCGGCCTGGACTTCGCGAGGATCCAGTTCACGCCGGACCTGATGCCCGCCGACATCATCGGCACGCACATCATCTCCGAGGACGAACAGGGCGGCCGGTCGCTGCGTTTCGAGGCGGGGCCCGTGTTCACCCAGCTGTTGCTGGCCGACGAGATCAACCGCGCGACCCCCAAGACGCAGTCCGCGATGCTCGAGGCGATGCAGGAACGGCAGGTGACCGTGGCGGGCAAGCGCCGGGCGCTGCCCAGCCCGTTCTTCGTTCTCGCGACCCAGAATCCACTGGAGATGGAGGGCACCTACCCCCTGCCGGAGGCCCAGCTCGACCGCTTCTTCTACAAGGTGCTGGTGCCCTTCCCCGAGCTCGACGACCTGGTGGAGATCGTGGACCGCACCACCGGCAACGTGACGCCCGAGTCCAGCAAGTGCGTGGAGATCGACGAGCTCGACGACATGCGTCGCATCGTCCGCGAGGTGCCGGTGGCCGAACCGGTCAAGCGCTATGCCATGCGGCTGGTGCTCGCGACCCACCCGGACTCCCGCCACGCCGCGGAGACCACCAAGCGCTTCGTTCGCTACGGCAGCAGCCCCCGCGGGGCGCAGACCCTGATTCTCGGCGCCCGCGTCCACGCCCTGCTCGACGGCCGGCTGAACGTGAGCTTCGACGACGTGCGGTCCGTGGCCCTGCCGGCGCTGCGACACCGGCTGATCCGGAACTTCGAGGGGGAGGCCGAGGGCATCGAGCCCGACGAGATCGTCGGCAAGATCCTGGCCGAGGTTCCGGAGCTGACCCGCGAGGTGGCCAAGGAGGCGACACCGGCGTGAGTGCCGGCGCCCCACTGCTGTCCCCGTCGTTCCTGGCCAAGCTCGCGACGCTGACGGTCCGGTCCAGGCGCAGGGGTGCCGGGGTCCGCAAGGGCGAACGTCGCTCGATCCGCCGGGGCCAGTCCATGGAGTTCGCCGACCACCGGGCGTACGTCCCCGGCGACGATCTGCGCCACCTGGACTGGCACCTCTACGGCCGGCTGGAGCAGCTCTTCGTCAAGCTCTTCGAGGAGAAGGAGGACCGGACGGTCCAGATCTTCGTCGACGCCAGCGCGTCGATGGAGGGCGACAAGCTCCACGTGGCGCGCCAGGTCGGCGCCGCCCTGGCGTACGTCGCCCTGGGCAGCATGGACCGGGTCTGCGTGGCCGACTTCGCCGACGGGCTCAAGCGGGTGCGGCCCCCCGTGCGGGGCCGTTCGGCGATCCACGGCATCTTCCGCCACATGCGCGAGGTCGAACCCTCGGGGGAGAGTGACCTGGTCCAGGCCCTGCGCGCCTACCCCCGCCGCCAGGGCAAGGGGATCGGCATCCTGCTGACCGACCTGCTGTTCCCCGAGGGCTACGACGAGGGCCTCAAGCGGCTGCTGTACCTGGATCTGGAACTCTACGTCTTCCACGTGATCTCCCCCGCGGAGCTGCGCCCCGACCTCACCGGCGACATCCTGCTGGTGGACGCCGAGGACGGCAGCGAGGTGCCGTTGACCGTCGACGATCGGGTGCTCGAGCGCTACGAACGTACGGTCCGTCGCTACATCGACGGGGCCCGGGACACCTGCCGGCGCCTGGGGATTCACCACGCGCTGCTCGAGGCCGACGTGGACGTCGAGGACTTCGTGATGAGCGCGCTGCGGCGACAGGGGATGCTCCTGTGAGCCTCCTGCAACCCGCCTTCCTGGGGCTGCTGGGGCTCGCCGTGCCCCTGCTGGCCCTGTACTTCCTCAAGCTGCGGCGGCAGAAGGTCCAGGTCCCCTCGGTCCTGCTGTGGCAGGAGTTCATCCGCTCCGAGCAGCTGGCCTCCCCCTTCGACCGATTCCGGCGCAACCTGCTGCTGTTGCTGCAGCTGCTGTTGCTGGCGCTGCTGGCGCTGGCCCTGGCCCGCCCCTACCTCAGCGGCCACGTCTCGACCCAGCGCAGCGTGGTCATCGTGCTGGACAGCTCCGCCTCGATGCGATCGACGGACGCGAGACCCGACCGGTTCAGCGAGGCGAAGGACGCGGCCCAGGGGGTCATCGACGGCCTGCAGGGGGCGGACGAGGCGATGATCATCGAGGCGGGCGCCGAGACCCGGGTCGCCGCGCCGTTCTCACGGGACAAGGAGCGACTCTCGCGGGCGCTGTCCCAGCTGGAGGCGGGGGAGGCCGAGGGCACCCTGCGAGACGCCCTGGCGCTGGCCCTGAGCCTGGCCCAGGAGCGGCCCGATCGGCAGGTGGTGGTGATCAGCGACGGTGGGGGGGAGGACCTGGGCGAGCTCCAGGTCCGGGAGGGGGCGGTCCAGTTCGTCCGCGTCGGGCGGCTGGCCTCCAACAGCGGGATCACGGCGGTGGACCTGCGCCGAAGTCCGGTCTCCGAGCTGGACCACGAGCTGTTCGTCACCGTCGAGAACTTCGGCGTCGAGGCCACCACCGGGAAGGTCGAGGTCTACCTGGAGGACGAGATCGTCGGCCGCCAGGAGCTGGGCCTCCCCCCGGGCAAGCCCAGCCCGCTGGTGTTCGAACTCGCCGGCGGCAAGGAAGGGGTGGTGCGGGTGGAGCTCCACGCGGGGGACGACCACCTCCCCGTGGACGATCGGGCCTTTGCCCTGCTGCGCCCCACCGAGCGGCGCAAGGTGCTCGCGGTGGGCTGCAACGCCCTGGTGCTCAAGGTGCTGGCGAGCGATCCACGCCTGGTGGTCGATTTCGTGGCCGCCGACGCCTACAAGGGCAGCGCGGGCTACGACGCGACCTTCTTCGAGGGGTTCGTCCCCGACGACGGGCTGGATGGCCACTCCTACGCCGTGCTGGCCCCGCCGGTGGCCGGAGGCAAGGCCGGCGCGGTGACCTTCGGGGCCGAGGCGAAGACCCCGCAGATCCTCGACTGGAGCCGATCCCACGACGTGCTGCGCTTCGTGGACCTGTCCGAGCTTCACGTGGCCAGCGGTCGCAAGGTGACCGAGGACGGCACCCTGCGGGCGATCGTCGAGGGGGACCAGGGACCGCTGGTGCTGGCAGGGGAGCGCCACGGCGGCCGTGTGCTGTACCTGGCCTTCGATCCGCTGCGCAGCGACCTGCCCCTGCGGGTGGCCTTCCCCGTGATGCTGCTCAACGCGGCGAGCTGGATGACCAGCGGCCGTGGCTCGGCGGACGTGGCGGGGCTGCTGGCCACCGGGACCTCCTTCACCTTCCGGGTGGACGGCGAGGCCACCGAGGTGGCCGTGGTGACGCCCTCGGGGGACAAGGTTCGGGCGCCGGTCAGCGGCTCGCTGGTGCGGTTCACCGGGATCGACCAGGTGGGTGTCTACCGGCTGGACCTCCCCGAGGGGCGTGTGGAGTTCGCTGCCAACCTGGCCTCGCGCAGGGAATCCAGCATCGCCCCCATGCGAGACCTGGGGCTGGGCGCCGAGGTGGAGGTCCAGGCGGCGACGGCCGCGGCCGGGCGACGGGAGATCTGGCGCGAGCTGGCCATCGGCGGTGTGGCGCTGCTGCTGCTGGAGTGGTGGGTCTGGAACCGGAGACGGGGTGGGGAGCCCCGCCGCGGCGGGGGGGAGAGGGGAAAGAGAGGGGGGAGGGAAGTAGAGGGGGTGGGATCGGAGGCGG
>CAZITQ010000197.1:11633-18389 GCA_964542165.1 uncultured Rickettsiales bacterium | reverse complement strand
GACTGCGACGGTTCGATCCCGGCGAACGAGGACGACGACGACGGCGACGGCTACCGGGTCTGCGAGGACGACTGCGACGACGCCGAGGTCGAGATCTACCCGGGTGCGGGTGAACTCTGCGACGGCGTCGACTTCGACTGCGACGGATCGGTGCCCGCGGACGAGGACGACGCGGACGGCGACGGCCAGATGGAGTGCGACGGCGACTGCGACGATGCCGACGGAGACACCTACCCCGGCGCCACCGAGCTGTGTGACGGGGACGACAACGACTGCGACGGCTCGGTGCCGGCGGACTTGGACGACGACGACGGGGACGGCTACCGGGTGTGCGTGGACGACTGCGACGACGGGGATGCGAACGTGAACCCGGGGGCCGCCGAGGTCTGCGACGGCATCGACAACGACTGTGACAACGTCGACGACGACGGATTCGACGACGACGACGGGGACGGCGTGGCCGACTGCGTGGACAACTGCCCCGACGACGCCAACGCGGATCAGGATGACGCGGACGGTGACGGTGTCGGCGATGCCTGCGAACCGGACTACGTGGACCCCGAGGTGACCCTCAGCGTCAGCCCCAATCCCTGCTACCAGGGCTGGACGGTCTACATCAGCGCCACGGCCCAGGACGACGTGGGGGTGGACTCCCTCGAGGTCGAGGTGGACGGTGTGCCGCTCTCCCTGGTCAACGGCAACGCCACCTACGTGCCGCAGACCTACGGTCACTACGAGGTGGTGGCCACGGCCACCGACGACGCGGGCAACACCGACCAGGAGTACGTGGACCTGTGGGCCTACGACCCCAACGACGGCAGCCCGCCCACGGTGGCCCTGACCTCCCCCGAGGAGATGGACACCGTCGAGTGGCTCACCGACGTGGTCGGCACGGTCGAGGACGGCGGCGACCTCATCGAGTGGGTCGTGACCCTGGAGCCCACCGACGGCGACGAGGCCCTCGAGGCCGCGTCGGGCGAGGACGAGGTGGTGGCCGACGTGCTGGGCCAGATCGATCCCACCGGCTTCGCCGAGGGCTACTACGACCTCTGCCTCACCGCGTACGACGCGGGCGGCTGGGAGGTCTGGACCTGTATCACCGTGGAGCTCACCGGGCAGGCAGCGCCCGGGCTGTTCACCCTCAGCTGGGAGGACCTCAGCGTCTACACCGTGGGTCTTCCCATGCAGGTCACCCGGACCTACGACAGCCGCAAGCGCGGCCAGTCGGGGGACTTCGGCTACGGCTGGTCCCTGGATCTGGCCAGCATCGAGACCCAGAAGGGCCTGACCGAGGGCGAGTACGGCTGGACGCTGGTGGGCTGCGGGATGTTCTGCTACGAGGCCGAGGCCGACGAGGATCGGCTGGTGGTCGTCGACCTGGGGGCGGGCATCCGCGAGTACTTCATGTTCACGCCCACCGTGTACTGGCCCGGGACCTACCTGGAGGTGGAGTACACCGCGGTGTCGACCCCGGGATCCACCATCTACCCCACCGGGGGCTGGGGACCGACGCTGTACTACAACGGCGGCGAGCTCCTGGACCTGGGACAGGTCGATATCTACGACCCGGAGCAGTACGAGATCACCTGGCCCGACGGCACGGTGATCATCGCCGGCGAGGACGGCCTGGAGAGCATCACCGATCCCCACGGCAACTCGCTGACCGTGTCCGACGACGACATCGTCCACTCGGCCGGTCAGACCATCGACTTCGTGCGCAGCGGTGGGCTGATCACCGAGATGATCGATCCGGATGGCAACTCGCTGACCTACGAGTACGACGCCGATGACAACCTGATCTCGGTCACCGACCGGGAGGGCGCGGTCACCGAGTTCATCTACTCGGACCGATTCGACCACCTGCTGGAGAAGGTCATCGCCCCCGACGGCACCGTGGTCACCAAGAATGTCTACGACGACGACGGCAAGCTGATCCAGCAGTGCGACCAGGAGGGCGTCTGCGTCGAGTTCGACCACGATCTGGCCAACCAGACCGAGGTCATCACCGACCGCACCGGCCGCGCCACCACCCTGACCTACGACGACGAGGGCAACGTCCTCACCGAGGAGAACGCGCTGGGCCACACCACGACCCACACCTACGACGGCGACGGCAACCGCGACTCGACCACCGATCCCTCGGGGGCCGTCGCCGAGTGGACCCACAACGACCGCGGCAACGTCACCAGCGAGACCGTGTACGTGGGTGGCCAGCCCATCACCACCACCATCGAGTACGACGTCGACCAGAACCTGACCTACGTCGAGAACGGGGCCGGTGAGGGCCTCACCATGACCCGCGGCGTGGGCGGGGTGCTCACCGGGATGACCAACCACGACGGCGCCAGCGAGGTCTACGACCACGACGCCAACGGCAACATCACCCTGTTCACCGACGCCGAGGGCCACGACACCAGCTACACCTGGCACGCCTCGGGCCACCTGGACACGCTCACCGATCCCCTGGGCAATGTCACCGGCTACACCTGGGACGACCTGGGCCGGATGACCGAACAGGTCGAGGCGTCCGGCGCCGCCGAAGAGGCGACCACCAGCTACGTCTACACCGCCAACTCCAAGCTCGACGAGGTGATCGATCCCGAAGGCCACAGCACCACCTACAGCTGGTCGCTGCTGGGCCAGCTCGAGAGTGTGACCGACGCCAGGGGCAAGACCACCGAGTGGGAGTACGACATCCACGGCAACCGGATCGCCGAGACCTACGCCGACGGCAGCGAACGGACCTGGGACTACGACGCCGGGGGCCGCCTGACGTCGACCGTGGACGAGGAAGGGCGGGAGACCACCCGCAGCTACGACGGCGCGGGGCGGCTGGACGCCCTCACCCGGCCGGACGGCGCCGAGCTGAGCTACGCCTACGACGACGCGGGCCGCCTGCTGGACGTCAGCGACGACGGGGGCCGCGCGCTGTCCATGGTCCGCGACGAGCGCGATCTGGTGACCCAGGTGGACACGGGATCCGTGGTGTTCGACTACGAGTACGACGACGCCAAGCGGCTGGTGTCGGTCACCGATGGGCTGGGCAACGTCACCGAGCTGGACTACGACCCCGCGGGCCGGCTGGTGGCGCTGACCTACGCCGCCGGTCAGCCGGAGGAGACGGTGGTCGCCCTGGACCACAACGACCGCAGCCTGCCCTCGTCCTTCGAGGACCGGATGGGCCGGATCTTCACTCCGGTGTACGACGACGCCGGCCGACTCACATCGGTGGACGACGAGCTGGGGCACACCTGGACCTACGGCCGGGACGCGCGGGGCAACGTGATCTCGATCGAGGACCCGGAGGGCCGGCTCACCGGGCTCGAGCTGGACCTGAACGACCGGCTGACCGAGCGGTCCTGGCCCTCGGGCGCCGCCGAGAGCTTCGTCCGCGACGAGCTGGGGCAGGTGACCGAGCACACGGACGCCGAGGCCGGGATCACCACCTGGGAGTACGACGACCGCGGTCGGGTGACGAGCAAGGTGCTCCCCAGCGGCGCCCAGTACGATCTGACCTACTTCGACGACGGCCAGCGCGAGACCCTGACCGACGCCCGGGGGACCACGACCTACACCTACGACACGGCGGGTCGGGTCGAGAGTGTCACCCAGCCCGACGGGGCGAGCGTCGAGTACGTGTGGGACGGCGGCGGCCTGCTGTCGGAGCTGACCGTCGACGCCGGCGACGGCGCCCACACCACCAGCTACGCGTACGACGACGAGGCCTACCCGATCACCTTGACCGATCCCGCGGGCGGCCTGACCACCTTCACCTGGGACGCCGCGGGGGCCCTGAGCTCGGTGCAGCACGCCAACGGCACCACCAGCACCCTGGACCGGGACGGCCAGGGGCGGATCACCGCCATCGAGCACCTGGACCCCCTGGACGTACCCCTGCTGGCCTGGGACTACACCTGGTCCAGCGGCGAGATGATCGGGGTCGACGAGCTGGACGGGACCGCCGAGGACTTCGACTTCGACGCCGCGGGCAAGCTGACCCTGGCCCAGCGCGTCGGCACCGACGACTACAGCGACGACTTCACCTGGGACGGCGCGGGCAACATCACCTCGGCCCTGCGCGACGGGGTGGCCGAGACCTGGACCCTGGACGCGGACGGGCGGCTCACCGCGCGGGGATCGGTGAGCTACACGTGGGACGACCAGGGCCGGATGACCGGACGGGACGACGGGGACGCGGTGGCGCTGTCGTGGGACGGCCAGGTGCTCGAGGAGGTCACCGGCGACCTGCCGGCGGACGTGGAGCTGCAGTACGACTACGACGGGTTGCTGGTCTCCCGGACCTCCGGGGGAACCGAGATCCGCTACCTCTGGGACCGCTCCCGCGACGTACCGCGGCTGGTGGCGACCTATACCTCGGCCGGTGTCCTGCTACAGCTGTTCGTCTGGGCCGATGACGAGCTGCTGCAGGTCCACGACAACGGGACCGTCCACACCGTGCACCGGGACCGGTTGCAGTCCCTGCGGGGGCTCAGCGACAGCTCGGGCGCGCTCACCGACTCGTGGAACTTCGACGCCTTCGGCACCGTGGTCGGGCGGACCGGAACGACGGACCAGCCCTTCGGCTTCGGGGGCATGGTCCTCGACGCCGACCTGGCGCTGTACTACGTGCAGGCCCGCTGGTACGACCCGGGCGCGGGCCGCTTCGTCAGCCGCGATCCCGTGCCCGGCGACCCGAGCTTCCCCCTGACCCTGCACCCCTGGGTCTTCGGCCGCGGCGACCCGATCCACTACCTGGATCCCAGCGGCCAGATGACCCTGATCTCCATGTCGTCGGCCATCGCGATCGTGACCATCCTGCACACGGCGATCGACGTGACCTTCGCCCTGGGCGCCCTGCAGCGGGTGATGCGGATCATCTATGGCCAGCTGGGCTACGAGCCGCTGAAGTGGAAGGGTCCCTTCCTGGACGGGACGATCGGAGCCGGTCTGTTCGCGGTCAAGGGCTGGATCTACAGCCCGGAGGCGACCAACGATCAGGGATCCACCTCCGCCGAGGTGGACTTCCTCCTCGGCGGGGTGAGCTGCGGGTCGTCGTCGGTGTCGATCAACGTCTCCAACCAGGTGTTCGAGACCTGGAACTACGGCCAGCAGCACCTCCACCCCGAGTGGCCGCTGGTGAGCAAGCCCAATCCCTACCCGCTGGACGGGGCGGTGATCTTCTCCAGCGTCTTCGGTGCCCGGGCGGCCTACGTACTGTCCTGTAGCGGCATCGGCCAGACCACGGTCTTCAACGGCATCGCGATGACCGCCGCGGCCTGGTCCGACCCGGACTGCAACGCCAACTCGGTGGGGGTGGGGGGGAGCGGCAGCCTGTTCAGCTGGTCCCTGTTCGACCTGTTCATCGGGGCCTCGACGGTCACCTCCCACACCGGGCCCTGAGACGGGCTCAGGGGGCAGGGGAGAACACGTCCTCGTCCAGCTCCGCCAGCCAGTCGATGTAGCCGTGCCACTCGATGTCGGGGTAGCTGGTTCGCAGGGCGTCGACGTCCACGTGGTAGCCCACCTTCTCGAACCACTCGTACATGGCGGCCATGTCCTCGCTCATGGCGCGGACCTGCTCCAGGGGTACCTGCTGGTAGGTCACCGGCTCGCGGCGGAACACGGTCAGCGCCGTGGCCACGTGCTTGCCGGTGAGCTCGCCGCCGGCGAGCTCGATCCGCTGGCCCAGCAGCTCGTCGCGGTGCTCGAAGACGTGGGCCGCGAACGCGCCGATGTCGGCCACCGCGATCTGCTGCAAGAAGGTGTCCTCCTTCAGCGGGACCGCCAGGACGCCGTTGCGGATGCCCTCGAGCTGGTCGGGGAAGAACAGGTTCTCCATGAAGTACACCGGCGCGATGACGGTGTGGGGGACGTCGCTGGCCTCGAGGTACTTCTCCACGGTGCCCTTGGAGTCGAAGTGCGGGATGCCGGTCTCCTGGTTCGCCCCGGCCACCGAGGTGTAGACCAGGTGTTTCACACCCTTCTCCAGGGCCGCGTCGGCCAGGACCATACCCTGCTGGATCTCGGAAGCCACGCCAGCCTCGAAGGGGGTGGTCATCGCGAACAGCCCGTCGGCCCCGTCCAGGGCCTTGAGCAGGGTCGTGGCGTCGCCGAAGTTGCCCTGGAAGACCTGGGCTCCGGCTTCGGCCAGGGCTGCCGCCGACTCCGAGCCGGGGTTGCGGGTCAGGATTCGCACCGAGTGACCCCTGGCCAGCAGCGCGCGGGCCGTGGCTCCGCCCTGCTTGCCGGTGGCGCCGGTGACCAGGATCGTCAGGGGACTGGGCATGGTATCTCCTCGCCCGGCGACGCCGGGGGTGTCGTGACGTTAGTTTCGACTAATTAATCACGACGTGGACGGCGTCAAGGCGCAGGCCGGCGGCGGACCGCCAGGAGCGTAACGAGGAGGACGAGGAGAGCATCGAGGCGCAGCGCGCGGGATCCCTGGGCGCAGCGGCATGCAGCGGGTGGATTGGCGCTGTACACGGAGGCGTCGTCGGGGGCGACGTCGCTGCACTCCAGGCCCATGGACGCGCTCCAGAGGGTACCCGCCTCGTCGCCGAAGGAGGCCCCGAAGTCCGCGAGCTCGTTCGCGCAGCCCACCTCCACCAGCGCCGTGGCCACGAGCCTCTCCTGGTCCTCGCCCAGCTCCCAGCGCAGGTGGGTGATCCGGTCGTTGGGGGGGGGGCCCCCCCCCCCCCCCCCCCCCCCCCCCCCCGCGCGCGCGGGGCGGGGGGGGGCCGGGGGGGGGGGGGGGGG
>CAZITQ010000197.1:0-11623 GCA_964542165.1 uncultured Rickettsiales bacterium | reverse complement strand
CACTGCGCTCCAGGTCCTGCCGTCGTCGCTGGACACGCTGGAAGGGGAGGGGACCACGTCACGGACCGGGCTGCGAGCCGGCAGCGCCAGGGTCACCGCCCGCTCCGGACCCTCCTCGGCCCGGGGATCCAGGTAGCGCAGCCTCAGGGCGACCACCTCGCCGGGGTCCACGATCTCGTCGGACTCGCACCAGCGTCCGTCTCCATCCCGGTCCCGCGAGAGGTCGAAGATCGGCGCCAGGTCCACCCGGTCCACCGTCCCCTCACCCCCGTCGCAGAGCACCACGCTCAGGTCGTCCAGCGGCAGCCAGTCCTGCTCGCCGTTGGGGGGTTTCTTGTCGATCCAGCAGGTGGCCTCGTCCTCCTTCAGATGGAGGGGCAAGCGGTTCGGATCGGTGGACCGTGCCAGCCGCAGCGCCCAGAGCCGACTGCCCTCGCTGATCAGCAGGTTGGCTCCGGAGCCGCCGTGGTCGGCCGCCAGCTCGGTGAAGGCCTCGGCCAGGGCCTGCTCGACGGTGGAGTCCTCGCAGCGGTGCTCCACCCGGTGCCCCACGAAGATCAGGATCAACTCCGAATCCACCGGATCGTCGGGGCAGGTCAGGGGTGGGTGGTCCGCCAGGTACTCGGGGCCGATGAGCGCCTTGAGCCACGATCGGCTGACGGTCCCGTTGTGCTGCAGGATCCACGGGTCCCCGTCCACCGATCGCAGGAAGGGGTGGGGATTGCCGGTCTCCGGTGTGCACCCGGAGCTGGTGTTTCTGAAGTGGGCGAGGGCGACGCCGGGGCCGCCGTCCACCAGTTCGTCCACGGCGAGGTCGAAATCCAAGCCGTCCGTGGCCACGGAATCGGGATCCCGGTGGATCGAGGGCTCGGCGGCGTCCGGCGCCCATCCGGTGAGGGACCACCCGTCGGGCTCGCCCAGCCCCTGGTCCTCCACGGTCGGGTGGGGGCCGTCCCTGAGCTGCCGGAACAGGTCCGAGGTCGGCAGGGGACCGCCGTCCAGGCTCGCCGCGCCCCAGATCCAGCAGTTGCCCGGATCCGGCTGGGTGATCTCGGTCTGCGGCCATGCGCCCGCGTCCCCCCCGGGCAGGCAGAACCCCCCGGCGACGGCGAGGGCCAGCAGCGCGCGGAGGTTCGGGATGCGGGGAGCCATTCGCACCCCCCCATCGTAGCCGATCAGAAGTCCGGGATCCGGTCCACCCACTCCGGGTGGTCGATGAAGGGGTTGCGGTTGTCCTGTAGCGAATAAACCGCGTGGTTGCGGGCGGTCTCCTTCGAACTCACCGGGTCGGCGGCGTGCCAGGCCCGGAGCATCTCCTCGGCGTCCCCGTCGATACGGGCGCCCGAGACCATCTCGTTGCTGGACCAGCTGCTGCCCATGTAGGCCACCGCCACGTAGAAGTAGGTCCGGGCCAGGTCACCCTTGTAGGCCTCGATGGGCTCGAACACCCTCACGGTCTGGCTGCCGTGCAGGCAGTCGCCCAGCAACGAGCCGTTCTCCGACTCCCAGTACACGTCGTCGACCACGCCGAAGGGATGGTTGTCCCGGCGGTTGTTGACGTAACCGTCGGTGGGGTAGACGTGGAACAGGTCGGACTTCATCCGCCCGTCCTCGTTCGTCCAGCTGGTGGGCCAGGAGTGCTCGCGGTTGTAGCAGTCCCCCTCGCTGTCGTACTGACCGCACTCGTCGTTGAACCAGTACGAGTACGGATCGCTACCGCCTGGCACGTCCGAGTAGATGTCCCAGACGTGGCCGGTCCCGTCGTCGTCCGTCTCCTCGAAGGCGTCCCACAGGGAGTCGTAGCCCACCGTGTCCATCTGGGAGATCAGCTGGTGCAGCTCGCTCTTGAGGTTGGCCGAGTCCGGGTCGATGTCGTCGTAGTACCCCCGGGCCTCGGCGGGCAGATCGGGGGCGGGCGCGGCGTAGGCGGCGGGCCAGAGCTCCGGGAAGCAGGCGGCCAACCCCGGGCCGGTGTCGTCGTCGCCGGTGTCGTCGTCCCCGGTGTCGTCGTCGCCGGTGTCGTCGTCCCCGGTGTCGTCGTCGTCCGAGGAGTCGTCGTCCCCGGACGAGTCGTCGTCGTCGGACAACGGGGGACGGCACGCCGAGCCGTTGGCGAGCAGCGCAGCCAGTCCCATCGCGAAGAGCCAGGTTGGGGGGGGGAGACGCATCGGCCGGAAGGTAGCGCCTGGATGCCCGGAGGGCAAAGAGAATCGAGCGATGCCGCCGAAGGCGGCGAGCCTTTCACCCTGCACCTGACGCCCCACGCCTGACGCCTTCCACCCCGGAACCGTCGATCTCCGGGGGGACTCCTGCTATCTTCCCGCCTCCTGGAGACTCGATGGGCCAGCTGTCCCCGCCGGTGAAGATCGCCGCCACCGCCGACTACCGGCCCGGGCCCCGGATCACCAACGAGATGCTCGCCGAGGCGCTCGGGGGCAAGGACGTCCCCCTGGCCTGCCGCTTCTTCGGCGTCGAGGGCAGGCACTGGGCCGCCGACCTGGTCACCGGCGAGGTGGATCCGTCGCACCTGACCTCGGGGCTCGCGATCCGCGCCGGGCGGACGGCGCTGGCCTCGGCCGGGATCGCGCCGGACCAGATCGACGCGGTGATCTGCGCCACCTGCACCCCCGAGTTCCTCCTCCCCCAGACCTCGACCCTGGTCCAGACCGGGCTCGGGATCCCAGATCCCCGCTGCCTCGATCTGCGGGCGGGATGTGCGGGGGTGGTCCAGGCCATCGATCTGGGGGCGATGTTGATCGCCCAGGGGCGCGCGCGGCACGTGCTGGTGACCGGCTCCGACTGCTTCAGCCCCCAGAACTGGCCCCGCGTGCAGGATCCCGCGGCTCGCAGCATGGACGACGTGATGGACGCGGCCATGCTCTCGGACATGGCCGCTGCGGCCGTGCTCTCCCCCTGCGAGGAGGGCGAGCCGGGGCAGCTGCGGTTCGCAGCGTCGGGGTCGCCCCGACCCGACGTGGAACCCGGGCTGGTCACCGAACCCCTGGTCCCGGCGTCGATGCTGCCCTTCGAGTGGGCGCCGAAGCGAAAGATGGCCCGGCCGCCCCGCGTGTCCCAGCGCCACAACCTGATCGGTTCGCACCTCCCGCAGGTGATCCGCGAGGCGATCCGGGCGGCCGAGGAGGCCGCGGGCATCGCCTGGACCGACTACTCGGCGGTCATCGGCCCGCAGGCCAACCCCGCGTTGATGCGCACGGTCAACGAGCAGGTCAGCATGCAGGAGGTCGGTGAGGTCGTCGAGGACGAGCGCAAGCCCTTCGTGATCGGCCACCGCATCGGCAACTGCCCCGGCGCGGCCGTGCTGCAGGGCTACCACATCCTCTGCGACGAGGCCCCCCCACCTGCGGGCTCGCAGGTGCTGCTGCTGGGCGCCGAGTCCCCCCGCTGGACCTACTCGTTGCTGGTGGTCTCGGGCTGACCTACCAGCCCGCGCCGCCGTCCCACAACCCGTCGAACCACACCACGTACTCGTCCGCCCGGTCCGCGCTGGTCACCTGAAGGCTGGTGCCGTGGTACTTGTCGAACGCGGAGTAGGACCAGTTGGCGTCGCCGACGATCACGGTGTCGTCGCAGACCACCACCTTGGCATGGGTGGTCTGGGACGAAGGAGCGGACCGCAGGGGCACGTCGCCGGCCAGCAGGACCTCCGCCGCCCGGTCGTTGATGCCGTTGCTGTCGATCCAGTCCGAACGGTCCAGCACCACGGCCACGTCCACACCGCGCACGTGGGCCGCCACCAGCTCCTCCACCAGCAGGTTGACCTCCGAGTCCGGGTAGTCGTCCCGGTAGGAGATGGCGTACATCACGACCCGGATCCGCTCCCGGGCCCCGGTGATGCAGCCGTCCAGGCGGCCGGCGATGTCGCGGTCGGCGATCGGGACCACCGGATCGGTCCCCGGATCGTCGAGCAGGGGCTCGGGATCGGGGTCCTCCCACAGGGCCTGGAAGTAGGCCTCGTAGAACGCCGTCACCGTCGGGTCGTCGACTCGCAGGGAGGCCTCGTGGTTGTACGACAATGCGCTGTGGGAGAAGTTGTGCGAGCCCACCAGGGTGACGTCGTCGGCCACGATGAGCTTGTTGTGGGTCGTGGTGTCCGGCGAGTCGAAGGACACGTCCACCCCGCCCGACTCGAGGAAGGCCAACGCGTCGGCGGTGTCGTCCGCCGTCTCGTCGGCGAGGACCTTGACCTCCACGCCGCGCCCGGCCGCGTCGACCATGGCCTGGAGCAGGTCGTGGACGGCGCCGCTGTCGTAGATCACGTACTCGATGACGTGGACGCGGGTGGTGGCCGAGTCGATGGCGTCGCGGGCGGCGACGGCGAACTCCCGGTCGTTGACCGGACGGACCGAGTCCGGGTCCACGGGGGAGAGGGGATCGTCCGGCCGCGTCGGGCAGCCGGCGCAATGGAGGGATGCGAAGCCCAGCGCCGCGATGACCGCGAGGCTCAGCAGGGGGAACGATGGGGGGGGACGGGTCGGCATGCCCTCAAGGTACTCCGACCGCCCGGTCACAGCCAGCGGAGGCGCTGGGCAACCTTGCCGGACGCCCCGATCCGGCCTAGTCCAAAGGGGATTCAAATCTGGAGTCGCGGTGCTACCATGCGCCCGATCCGGCGCCCCGACGGCGCCATCCAGTGACGGAGGCTCCCGTGGAGGTACGCATCCTCGAGGACGAATGCATCGGCTGCGGGGCCTGCGTGCCCGTCTGCTCCACCGGCGCGATCACCTTCGACGACGACGAGATGAAGGCCGTGGTGGATCGCGAGGAGTGTGTGGGGTGCGAGGACTGCATCCCCTTGTGCGCCGTGGACGCCATCGTCCCCGACGCCCTCGAGGGGGACGACCAGGCGGCGAGGCCGGCCTCGCGGGCGAGGCCCGAGGTGCGGACCTCGGCGGCCCGCGCGTCGGGCACGGACGCCGGCTCCCGAGCGACTCCGGGGGGCACGGGGCTGCCGGGAGGCCCGGCCCTCCCCGATCGAGGCGCCCCCGCCGGCGCCCCCGAGGACGAGCGCTTCGATCTGGGCTCCTGGCGACCCGGCAAGGGCCGCCTGCGCCGCGCTCTCAGACGCCGCCTCCGCCTCGGTCGCTAGTCTCTTCCCGGACGTCTGCCGCCTGAAGCCTGCCGCCTACCTCACGGCGAGTAGTCCCACTGGGTGACGGTGCGCAGGAAGTTGGCGTCCATGTACTCCCGGGTGATGACCTGGGCCATCTCCTCCACGTCCCGGTACTCGTTCCACGAGACGCGGATCAGCGGGACCATCTTGGAGATGTCGCGGACGAAGTTCTCGTACTCCTCGTACAGCGCCTGCAGGTAATCGACGGTGATGCCGTTCTCCACCCCGCGGTTCCGCTCCTCCACCCGCCGCTTGCTCTCCGCGGGGTCCACGTCCAGGTAGATGATCACGTTGGGCTTGCACATGAAGTTGGACATGTGCCGGAAGAGCTCCAGGTAGGTGCGGTAGTCCCGGGGATCCATCAGATCGTTGTCCGACAGCATCTTGGCGAAGACCGCGTCCTCGTAGATGGTCCGGTCCTGGATCGCCGGTCGGCCGCGCCAGATGATCTCCTGGTGCTGCTGGAACCGCCGGTTGAGCAGGTAGATCTGCATCGCGAAGCTGTACCTGGCCGTGTCCCGGTAGAAGTCGGCGAGGTACTCGTTGTCCTTGACCGGCTCGTAGTACACGTCCAGGCCCATGTGCTTGCCCAGGGCCGTGGCCAGGGTGCTCTTGCCGGCGCCGATGATGCCCGCGACGCCGATGAATAGGTTCTCGGTGATGGTCATGGCGATCCCCGTCCGTGGTTCGGCGGGCATTCTAGCAGGGCGACGGGCTGGTATCCTGAGGCGACACGGAGGGGGGGACATGGCGGCGGCGCGCGACCGATCCCGCACGAGCACAGGGACTCGAGGTCCGTCCCGCGTGGCCCTCGCGTTCGTGGCGTGGGTCGCCGTCCTCACCGGGTGTGGCGACCCAGACCTGCGGATGGCCGAGTCGCTGTACGCATCCGCGAATGACCATTTCGACGAGGGGAGGTTCGACGAGGCGATACGGGACATGGAGGCCTCGCTGGCCCTCGCCGGGGAGGTCCTGGGCACCGACGATCCCGGCCTGGCGATCGTCGCCCTCGATCTGGGTGGGTTTTACCTCGCCGCGGGGCGGTCGGACGAGGCGGCACGCGCGCTGGAAGCGGCGCTCGCGACACTCTCCGCGGTGCCCGACGCGGATCCCTTCGCCCTGGCCGCCGCCGAGGGTCTGCTGGGGGCGATCCACGTGGAGGAGGGCCGGTACGCGGAGGCGCTGCCCCTGCTGGAGGGTGCGCTGGGGCGCAACGCCGCGGAGCCCGAGACCGATGTCCTGGGAAGGGGACTGATCCTCTACGACCTCTCCCTTGCCCACTTCGGGCTCGGCGCCCACGAAGACGGCGGTGCCGCCCTGCGTGCGAGCGTCGATCTCCTGGGATCTCTGCCGCCGACCGAGGAGTACCTCATCGTCGATCCCTTCTATGATCTCGGGCTCCTCGAGGTCGGCGAGGGACGGCCGGGGGAGGGGATCGGTCACCTGGAGCGGGCGCTGGAGGTCGCGCGGCGTGAGGGCGACGAGGCCGTCGTCGCGTACGTCTCGGTCGGACTGGCGAGAGCGCACGTCGGCCTCGGACGGATGGACACGGCGGCCGACCTCTACGCGGCGAACCTTCCGCTGCTCGAGTCCGCCGATCTGCTGGGAACGCCAGACGAGGCCGCATCGCTCTACCTGGGGGCGGGGCTGTCGGCCGACCAGGCGGGGCACCACCGCGACGCGATCCGGTGGTACGTCCGGTTCCTCGCCCTCGCGGAGGTCGCCCGCGGGCCGGACCTGGGCGAGGACGCCGATGTACTGGGGTACCTGGGGGACCTGTATACCGAGCAAGGTGAGTACGCCCTCGCCGCGGCGCAGTACGAACGCTTGATCGAGATCCTGGAGCGCGTCCACGGCCCGGACTCCCTGGATCTCGCCCTCGCGCTCAAGGGACGGGCCAAGCTCCGCGACCAGCGGGGCGACTACGCTGGCATGGTGCGCGATCTGGAGCAGTCCCTTTCGATCTACGAGGCGGCGGGAGACGCGGAGCGGACCGCGACCTCTGCGGTCCTCAACAACCTGGGCACGGCGCGCATGGCGCTGGGCGAGATGGAGGAGGCCACCAGGCTCCTGTCCCGCTCGCTGGAGATGGACGCCGCTTCGCTGGGGCGTGAATCACCGGCGTACGCCGCGACCCTGAACAACGTCGGGTTCGCCTACTGGAAGCTCGGCGACCTGGACGCCGCCGAGGAGCTGTGGTCGGAGGCCCACCGGATCCAGGACGCGACCCTCGCCCCGGACGATCCGGGACACGTGCCCACCCTCGTGAACCTGGCGACAGCCGCCCGCGAGCGGGGCGACCACGCGCGGGCCCTGGACCTTCTGGCCCGGGCTCTGGGGGTCCATCGTGACCACCACGAAGAGGGCGGGGCGGAGCTGGCGGAGATCCTCAGCGGGTTCTTCTTCGTTCACCTGAACCGGGGCGAGCTCGGACAGGCGCTGGAGATGCACCGGCGGATCAACCAGATCCAGGACGGCGAGCTGGAGCGGATCCTCGCCATCGGCTCCGAGCGGGAGCGTCGGGCAGCGGCCGACCGCCTCGCACCCGGGACCTACAGCACGCTCACGTTCCAGCTGACCCAGCTCCCGGAGCACCCTGAAGCCATCGAGTTCGCCCTCGGCACGGTGCTGCGGCGCAAGGGGCGGGTGCTGGACGCCCAGGCGGACTCGTACCGGGCCCTGCGCAACAGCCTCGACGCCGAGGGCCTGGCCCTGCTGGACGAGCTACTGGACCTGCGGGCCGCCAAGGCTGTCGCGACCCTCGGCCAGCCGGCCGTGGGCGGCCGGGCGGAGGAGGAACGGACGGACGAAGCCATCGAGGCGCTCGAGCGCGAGGTCGGGATGCGCAGCGGGGTCTACCGGGTCGAGGCGGCACCGGTGACCGTCGAGTCGGTCAGCGAGCGATTGCCCGCGGACTCGGCGCTGGTGGAGATCATGGCCTACATGCCGATGCTGGACGCGAGGGCCGGCGAGTACGGGGCTGCGACGCCGCCCCGCTACGCGGCCTATGTCCTGCGTCCGGACGGGACGATCGCCGCCGCCGATCTGGGGGATCTGGTGGAGATCGACGCCGAGGTCCTGGCGTTGCGTCGCGCCATCGTGGGGGGTGGCGAGGTGGACGACCTGGCCCGGTCGGTGTACCGCCGGCTGCTGGCGCCGGTCCTGCCCGCCTGCGCCGGAGCGACCCACCTGCTCGTGTCGCCAGACGGCCAGCTCGCGCTGCTCCCCTTCGGGGTCCTGATCGGTCCGGACGGTCGCTTCGTGGCCGAGAGCCATCGGCTGACCTACCTGACCTCGGGGCGCGATCTCCTCCGGCTCGACACCGGGGCCACTCCTCGTGGAGCGCCGGTACTGATCGCGGATCCCGACTTCGGCGGGCGGGAGGTGGGCGACCTCGGCGCCCACGACGCGGTCGCCGGACTCCGTTCGGCGGACCTCGACGGGGTGACCTGGTCGCGCCTGCAGGGGGCGGCAGAGGAGGTTCGCCTCATCGCCGGTATGCTCCCGGAGGCCGTGACGCTCACAGACGGTCGCGCCACGGAGACGGCGCTGCGCGCGGTGGACTCCCCACCCCTGCTCCACGCGGCGACCCACGGGTTCTTCCTGGAAGATCTGGGCGCGCCGTCGGCTGACGGCTCCCGCGGTGCGAGCCGTGTCGTTCAGGCCTCCTTCGACGATCTGCTGGGCCCCTACATGACCCAGACCGGCGATCCGATGCTCCGCTCGGGGCTGGTCCTCGCGGGGGCCAACATCGATCCCGAGGGATCCGACGACGGCTACCTGACCGCCTTCGAGCTCTCGAGTCTGGACCTCGTGGGGACGAAGATGGTCGTGCTCTCGGCCTGCGACACCGGCGTGGGGGAGGTGCGCCATGGAGCGGGCGTCCACGGGTTGCAGCGGGCCCTCACCCTGGCCGGGGCGGAGAGCGTGGTCATGAGTTTGTGGAAGGTGGACGATCGGGTCACCGCCGAGTTGATGAGCGCGTTCTACCGGGGGCTGCTGGACGGCAAGGGGAGGGGGGAAGCCCTGCGCGCGGCCCAGCTGGGGGTGGCCCGCCGGGGCGAGACCGCCCATCCGCGCTACTGGGCAGCCTTCGTCGCAGCGGGGGACTGGAGGCCCATCGAGGGGATCGGCGGGACCGCCGGGGCCCCCTGAGAACAAAAAAAGCCCCGGGAGCGACCCGGGGCTCTGTCCGTCGTGAGCCGTTTTTCGTCCTGCTCAGGACGACCTACTGCAGCCCTCGGCGCAGTGGGCGATACGCGGAATCATGAAGCGCGTCATCGGTCTCCCTTTCGTGGGGGCCTTCTGGGCCCGGTTACCACAAAAACGTAGGACTGGGGTCGGGGGTTGTCAAGCGAGTGGGCCGGTGGCCGGTCAGGCGCCGTCCAGCCCCGTGCGCCCGTGCTCCATCATCCACGACTCGGGATCCGACAGGTACGCCATCGAATCGGTCAGCGACAGGTGGTGCTCGCGCTCGATCTTGGCCAGGAAGGAGAAGAACTGCTTCTCCGCCGGGTTGTCGCAGGCGGCGGCCAGCTCGGCGTAGAACTCGGCGCCCTTGGCCTCGAAGGCGATGGCCTTCTCCAGGGCGGCGATGTCGTCACCGTCGTGCTCGGCCGTCGAGCCCTGCTCGACCACCACCTTGTCCAGGACCTCACCCACGTGGGTCCCCGCGACCTCGATCCTGAGGTCCGCCGGCCACGACCCCTCCGTGACCAGCTTGCCGTGCAGGCCCCGGATCCGGGTCATGTGCTCTTCCTCGTCGTTGGCCAGCTCGTCGAACATGGCCTTGGCCAGCGGATTGCGTGAGCGCTCCGCCTCGTGACGGTAGAAGTTCATCTCGGTCTCTTCGTTCTTCAGCGCCAGCTCGATCGAGGACATGCGGTCCATGGTCGTGCAACCTCCCTGTGTCGGTGTGGGCCGGAATCCGGCGGTGCAAAGGTAGGGCTGGATCGGGATGACGTCAAGGGCGTATGGAGGCGCCCCGCGGCCCCCTGCAACGGCGGGCGGGGGCGGCTCTCAGAACAGGGCGCGGTATTGCTCCAGGAGGTCCACGATGGCCGAGAGGTCCGTGTCCCCGGTGTCGAAATAGGCCGCCTCGACTTCGGCGATCACGTCGTCGAGGTAGGCCTCCTCGTCGGCCACGTGCCACACGCCGGTCAGCGCCTTGGCGTAGGCGATGATCGCGTTGGCCTTGCGCAGCTGCAGACCCGCGTCGTCGACCATGGCGTTCATGGACATGGTCACGGTGTCCGAGCGGCTCTCGCGGGTCACCGGGTCCTCCCAGGTCACCTGGAACTCGAACATCTCCTCGCCGTCGTGCTGGTCGCTGGCGCAGTCGATCAGCTCGAAGTGGTAGAGCATGGCGTCGCCCGGGCCCAGGTGCTGGGGTTCCACCTCCTCGGGGTCGGGGTTGACCTCCTCGCCGTGGAACTCGTCCAGCACGTACCCCTCGGGCATGGTCACCGACAGCTGGATGTCCCGCGCGGCGATCTCCATCACGCTGAGGAAGCGGTCGTCATCCCCCAGGATCGCCTCGGCCTCGGCCAGGGTGTCGATGTAGACGTAGGCCCCCTTGCCCTTGTCGGTGATGGTGTCCATCAGCTCGTCGTCGTAGTTCTGGGGGTTGTCGTCCATGCCGATGCCCACCAGGAAGACGCCCTCCTGCTCCCCGTCGTCGGCGTGCAGGGCGATCAGGTCCTCGCTGGTGACCCCCACGTTGGCCCCGCCGTCGGACAGCAGGATCACCCGGTTGAGGCGGTCCTCGCCGTAGGTCTGCTGGGCCACGTCGTACGCCGCCACCAGGCCCGAGTGCAGGTCCGTCGAGCCCCCGGCTGTGATTCCGTCGATCACCGACATCAGGGTCGGGTCGTCCGGACCGACGATCTCGTGGTTCTCCAGCAGGGTCGCCACCGAGGTGTCCCAGGTCATCACCGAGACGCGGTCGCCCTCCTCCAGGTTGTGGGCGATGGCGCGCATCGAGGCCTTGACCATGTCCATCGGGTGGCCGGTCATCGAACCGGACGAGTCGACCGAGAACGTCAGCGCTCGGGCGCGGCGGGGCAGGTCGGCGATGGCCGGCGAGACCACGCCGGCCAGCACGGTGTACTCCCCGTCACCCCCGTCCAGGACCTGGGGCACGATGCGCACGTGGTCCTCGGCCGCGGGCGGGTAGTAGAAGCCGTAGTAGTTGAGGAACTCGTACAGGCGGATGTCCTCGGAGTGGTAGATCTTCTCCCCGTCCAGGATCATCTGCCGGACCCAGGCCGGGGAGGCCTGGGAGTTGGAGTCGTCGGCGGACATGTACAGGGTGGTGGGGTCCACCGGCGCGTCGTCACACACGTCCTCCTCGGGATCCTCGGTGGTGTCGTCGTCGCCCGTGCTGTCGTCGTCGTCGTCGTCGTCCCCGGTGTAGTCGTCGTCCCCGGTGTCGTCGTCACCCATGTCGTCGTCGTCATCGTCGTCGTCGTCGTCGTCGCCGGTGGCGTCGTC
>CAZITQ010000196.1:0-18727 GCA_964542165.1 uncultured Rickettsiales bacterium | reverse complement strand
GGACGGGGACGGTCAGACGACCTGCGACGGGGACTGCGACGACGGCGACGCCTGGCTGAACCTGGACGACGACGACGGGGACGGGCTGAGCACCTGTGCGGGTGATTGCGACGACGGGGATCCCGCCCTCAACCAGGACGACCTGGACGGGGACGGCGCCAGCACCTGCGACGGGGACTGCGACGACTCCGACCCCGCCCTCAACAAGGACGACGCGGACGGGGACACGGCCGACACCTGCGAAGGGGACTGCGACGACCAGGACCCCTCGATCTCTCCCTTCCTCCAGGAGACCTGCAACGACGGCAAGGACAACGACTGCGACGGCACGCCCAACGACTGCGTGTTGAGCGGCCAGTACGACCTGTACTCCGTGGGTGAGTACCTGCTGGGCGCCGAGAACCACGATCAGGCCGGCTCCGCCATCGCGGGCGCCGGCGACCTGGACGGGGACGGATTCGGCGACCTGGTGATCGGGGCCCACTACCACGACCCCGGCTACTTCAACGAGGGGGGCGCGGCCTTCATCGTCCAGGGCCCGGTGAACGGCGGCGTGGACCTGGGCACCTCGGTCAAGCTCTCGGGAGAGACCACCGGCACCTGGGCTGGGTTCTCCGTGGCCGGGGGCTGCGACGTGGACAACGACGGCCGGGCGGACATCCTCGTGGGCGCCCCCGAGCGAGACGTCAACGGCGCCGCCTCCGGGGTGGCCTACCTGTGGCTGGGCCCGATCCCCGGGGACATGAACCTGGCGTCCTCGGACGCCCGGCTGCTGGGCATGCACGCCGAGGACCGGGCGGGCTCCACCCTGGACTGCCGGGGGGACCTGAACGGCGACGGGTACGACGACATCCTGGTCGGCGCGCCCGGCGACGACGCGGGCGGGGCTGACGCGGGCGCGGCCTTCGTGGTGCTCGGGCCCATGTGGGGCGACTTAGACCTGGACGCCCCGGACGCCGGTCTGCTGGGCGAGGGACCGGACGACGAGGCCGGTAGCGCCGTGGCCCTGGCCGGCGACACCGACGCTGACGGGGTCGACGACCTGCTGGTGGGCGCCTCACAGGCCGACGTGGCGGCCAGCGACGCGGGCGCGGCCTACCTCTTCCGCGGCCCGGTCAGCGGCATCGCGTCCCTGGCCACGGCCGACGCCCGGCTGACCGGCGAGGCCGCCGGCGACCTGGCCGGTGGGTCCGTGGCCGCGGCCGGCGACGTGAACGGCGACGGCTTCGGAGACATCCTGATCGGCGCCCGGGGAGAGTCCTCCATCGGCAACGAATCCGGGGCGGCCTACCTGCTGCTCGGCCCCGTCGTGGGCCAGGTGAGCCTGGCGGTGGCCGACGCCAAGTTGGTCGGCGAGGCTGCCGAGGATCACGCGGGCACGTCGGCCGCCGGTGTGGGCGACGTGAACGGCGACGGATTCGACGACCTGATGGTCGGCGCCCCCGGCAACGACAACCCCGCCTTCGACGCCGGCGCAGCCTACCTCCTCCACGGCCCGGTCGCCGGGTACCACACCCTGGACCTGGCGGACGCCAAGATGATCGGCTGGGACGCCTTCGACGAGGCCGGCGCCGCCGTCGCCCCCGCCGGTGACGTGGACGGCGACGGCTACGACGACATGTTCGTCGGCTCTCCCTACTGCGACGCCGGCGGCCTGGACGCGGGGGCGGCCTACCTGATATCCGGCTCGGGATTGTAGGGAGCCCCCGGCTCAGGCTTCCGCGGGGGCGGGGGATTCCACCTTCGGCGCGCGAACCAACAGCCTCGCCGGTTCGACGGCCACACGGCACCCCGGACAGAAGGAGGCCTCCACGCGGATGCGGACGCCACAGTGCTCGCAGGGCCGGCGGCGGCGGTGGTCCAGGGCCTTCTCCATCAGCCGCAGGACGACGTACGTCGCGGCCAGCAGTCCCACCGTGAGGACGAGCAGCACCAGCATCAGCACCGGAGCGAGCCAGATCAGCACCAGGGCCAGCACGACACCGCCGGTCTCGAGAATCCGCTTGGCGCGTTCCAGGCCCGCCCCCTCGAACAGCGGTCGCAGCTGCTCGTTGACCTTGCCGCGGAGCCAGGTCAGCCCGAGGTTGATCGCGACGGCCGCCAGCAGGACGAGGACCTTCAGCCACGGGGGATGGTCGGACGCCTCGACCATCGCGATGGCCGCCGCCAGATCCTGATCTTTCTCCGTCCCCGCGTGCTCGGGGAACAGGTCGATCCCGTAGACGGCCAGCTCCTCCGCCAGAGCCATGTCCTCCCTCAGGGCCCCCGGATCGTCGCCCAGGGCATCCTCGAGCTCGGCGATCAGCCGCGCCTGTTCCGGATCTCCGGCGTCCAGGCGCTCGATGGCCCTCAGCCCCAGCTCGTCCAGCGCCTCCACGGGCAGCCCCGCCTCCCCCATGCGCGTCTCGACCGCTTCGGACGCCTCGTGCCCCACGCCGGTCGCAAAGACGAACATCGCCGAGATCGAGAACGTGCTCAGCGCCCCCAGCACCTTGTCCGCGCCGAGCTCGGCGGCGATCTCCTCCACGTCGTCGACGTACTTGCACACCCACTCGAGCACGGCGCCGAAGAAGCCCATGCCCAGCGCGAGGAAGGAGATCGTCCACGCCACGGCCGGTGGGAGGGAGACGTCTCCCAGGCGCACGACGACGGCGACCACGAGCTGCACCGCGAAGAACGTCGTGGCCGGCATCGGACAGGCCGTGACCGTGAACCCGAAGACCCGCGCGATCAGCGCCAGCAGGGAGGTCTCCACGTCACTCACCTCCCGTCGACAGGAGGAAGGCGGCGATGTCGCTGATCCCCGGGATGTCCATCCACAGGACCAGGTACAGCAGCAGCGCCGTGACCCCCACCACGAACACCGCCGAGACCACGAAGCCGCCGATGACCGCGGCAGGCAGGAGCCACTCCCAGGTGTCGAGCCCCTCCGACCCGCCCTCGCGCCGCAGCCGGTTCGCCACCAGGCGGATCGACAACTCGCTGAACACGAGCAGTCCGGCGATGGAGAGGAACACGGTCGCCAGCTGCCCCAGCCCTCCGGCCAGGTAGAGCACGGCGTTGACCAGGATCGTGCCGAGGGTGATCAGGGCCAGCAGCAGGCTCAGCGTGAGGCGTGTGGTGAGCTTCCGCGTGGCCGAGAGCCAGCGCATGGGGCGGCGGATGACCACGATCCGGGTGACGAGCATCCCGATGAACACCGGGAGGCCCGCGACCAGCGGGAGAAAGCTCGCTGCGACCGCCGCCACGGTCACGGCCGGGTAGAGGATCCAGCGCCAGCGCCGCAGCCGGCCCGTGGCCGCGTCGAGGACCTGGTCGGCATCCACATCGGACCGGGAGTAGAGGTCCCGCTCGCACCGTGGGCACTCCCCCCCCTTGAGCACCAGGAGCCCGGGCACCGGCTCGGCGCACCAGCCGCAGCGTCGGCTCAGCAGGAGCTCCTGTCGATGCTCCCAGGGAGGTGCGACGGGCTGCGCTGCGGTCACCGGGCTACCTCCAGACGCCTTCCTCGCTCAACCGCCGGGCCATGTACTCGCCCATCAGCTGGTTGCCCTCCTCGTCCGGGTGGCCGTCGTCGTAGATCAGGGCCTCGGCCAGGTCGCTGTGGTCCATGAACTCGTACAGGTCGGGGTGCAAGGGGTCGGGGCGCTCGCCCTGGGGGCTGTAGGTCACCTCGAGCTCCACGGTCCGCTTGCCCTTCTTCAGGTGGACCAGCCGCTGGGTGTCCCCGTCCACCTCGACCTTGAGGCCCCGGTCTGCGGTGGCCTCGTCGAACAGGGTCATGAAGTCGACGAAGATCGCGCCCTGCTCGGCGGCCGCGGCCTCCATGGCGTCCCGGAACTTCGGGGTCAGCGGCCAGCGGTCGAAGGTGGAGCGGGGGGGGCAGAGGAAGGCCACGGCGAAGCCGTGCTCGCGGCCGACGTCCGCGGCCTGGGCCAGCTTCTCGCGGTAGTCGGCCTCCGGGTCGGCGGCCATCAGGTTGCCCAGCTTGCAGATCGTCACCAGGTCCGGCTTCAGCCCGACGATGTCCTTTTCCAGGTACTTGAGGATCGTCGCCAGGTCGTAGCCGGGCACGCCGGCGTTGACGACCTCGATCCGGGGGGCGCCGTCCGGGCGAGTGGCGTTCAGCTCCGCCTCCATGACCCGGCAGTAGGCCTCCTCCTCCTTCAGCCCCCAGCCGAAGGTGATCGAGTCCCCCATGCACACGATCCGGAAGGTGCCGTCGGCGGGCTCCGGCGGGAACTCGGGCCCGCGGAAGCCCCGACTGTTGGTGTCCACGGTGAACTCCCTCAGCCGACCCACCGAGCTCTTGCCCGCGCTGCGGGCGTCGAAGGAGTCGTGGAACGAGGGTGGCACCGGTCGTCCGGGGATCAACAGCTGGGCGCCGGAGAGGTTCGGGCGGAGCCGGTAGCGCAGATCCGGGTCGGGGACATCGATCGGATCCGACTCGATCCTCGCCTGCTGGGTGGCCCGCCTGGCCTGCTTGCCCACCATCACCGCCAGCCCGCCGGCCACCGCGAACAGCAGCGGCACGACGATCCAGAACACCTTCCTGCGTCCGCTACGGGCGCCCATCGATCCTCCCATCCGTCCCGCCGTCTCCCCCGACCACAGCCGGGATCTCGAATACCGCCAGGGCCTCGGATTCGTACACCGGCGGCCCGAGCGCCCGCCCCAGCAGCGCCTCGGTCGATTCCCGCACTTCGTCGTCCCCGTAGAACGTGCGGTGCACGATCACCCGGTCGAAGCGCCGTGTCCACAGCAGCTCCGCCCCCAGGCGCAGCTCGCCGTCGTCCGCGGTCTCGTACCCGTCGTCCGGGAACTCCACCGCCAGCAGCGCCCGCACCAGCGCATTGTCCTCAAGCGAGAGGTGCAGCGTGGAGAACGGCCCGTTGAGGGTGTGCACGATGGGTCGACGGTGCACGGTCTGCAGGTAGAAGTACCGGGTATTGAGGAAGCGCGGCGAGAACCGGACCGGCACGTCCAGCACCGCCGCCTCCCCCCCCTGCTCACCCAGCTCCTCCAGGTAGGCGTCGGCCTCGAGCCGCGCGCTGGCCACCGGGTAGGGGGCCGGGGACAGCGCCAGGTTCTCCGCCAGCATCAGCGCGGCCAGCACGGCGAGGATCACCCGCCCCCGACGTCCGCTACGGGCCAGCAGCGCCCACCCCGGCGCTGCCAGGGCCAGCAGCCCGATCAGGACCAGAGGCACGAAGCGCTGGGGGTGCCCCACCAGGTCGAAGTACGGCAGGTACTCGAACACGTAGTAGAACGGCAGCTGGATCTGCCGGTCGGCCACCACCACGTATTCGCCCGCCACGTAGAGGAAGGGCCCCAGCGACAGGGTCCCGAACACGAGCGTCACCGCCACCCAGAGCCAGCTCCGCCGGGTCCTGGCCCGCCACAGCCCGAAGGCCGCCGATCCCAGCAGAACCCAGCCCAGGTAGCTGACGTGGAAGAAGTTCTCGCCGAAGGTGGCCTGGAAGTCGGGCGACTGGTACCCGCCCGGCACCACGAAGCTCAACGGATCGACGGCGTTGTGGGTGCTCTCGAACAGCTCGCCCACGGAGCGGTGGTCCCGGGCGACGATGGCCTCCTCGGCTGCCAGCGTCGCCGATATCGTCCGCACCAGCGGCACGACCACCGCGGCAGCGACCGCGGCGGCGACGGCGATCGCGATCAGGGTCCGGACGGTGCGCCGCTCCCGGTCCAGCAGCAGGTCGATGCCCCACAGTCCGGCCAGCAGCACCCCGCCCAGGGCGTAGTACCAGCTGCCCAGGAAGGTGGCGGCGAAGGCCAGGCCCGCGGCCAGACCAGCCAGCCACCGGCCCCGGCCCATCCCCACCAGCGCCGCGGCGAACAGGACCACCCAGCCCACGTTGTGGTTCTCGGAGATGCCGTTGTGCAGCTCGGCCAGCAGGTAGGGGGCGGTCACCAGGGCTGCCCCCGCCAGCGTCGCAGCCAGCCGATCGCGGCAGAGCACCAGCGCCAGCAGGTACCCCCCCAGGCCCGCCAGGAACAGCTTGAGGATCGCCACGGCGTCGTAGGCGGCCTCCACGCCCATCCACGGCCGCAGCGGGACCGCCAGCAGCGCCCCTGCCAGGTCGGGGAAGAACAGGCTGCCCCCCTCGGGGTGCTTGAGCAGGTGGGTCTGGAGCGGCAGCCCGCCGCCGCCGGCCAGGGACTCGCCCACCCACCAGAAGCCCCAGACGTGGGGCCAGACGTCCGTGTCCAGGGCGCCCACCACGTGGCCGGGTTGCAGCGAGGGGAGGAGGACGAGCACGGCCAGCACCGCCAGGGCGGCGGGCCCGGCGACGTGGAGCAACGCGGTCAGGATGCGGCTCAAGGCCCCGGCGAGGTCCCGGCGGCGGGCGGAGTCCCCGGCGGACCGGGCTCCCCGCCACCCGGTGGGGGGGCAGACCCGTGGGGTCCCGGGTCCGTCGGCTGGCCCTGGGGAGGTCCCTGGGATGGCGGCGGCGCCGGGGCACCGGGGGCCGCGTTCAGGTGGGGGGCGATGCCGTCGCCGTAGTCGCCCCCTCCCCCGTCGGGTCCGGGCCCACCGGGTCCGCCACCGGGCCCCGGCCCGCCCGGTCCTGGGGCAGGCCCCAGGTGGCCCGCGGTGTCCGGGCGGCTCCCGCCCCCCATCTCGGGGATCAGTGCCCTCGCGCTGTTCACCGGGACATCGACCGAGACCAGCCCCTCGGACACCAGGAATTCCCCCATGATCTCGGCCAGCACCTGGTGCCCGTACGCCGACAGGTGGTTCGAATCCAGGAACAGGTCCTCCTGGGTACGCGCCTGGAACGCCGCCGCCACGTCCACGTACAGCTCTCCCCGCTCGACGGCCAGGTCCCGCATGGCGGCGTAGTACGCGTCGATGTCCTCGGGCAGCGGCAGGATCGCCTCGCTCATGAGCAGCACCCGGGCGTCGCGCTCCTGGGCCATGTCCATGATCTCGGCGTAGTTGGCCACGGCGTCCGGCGTGGGGACCGCGCTCACCTCCCGGGGACTGCCGGTGGCCATCAGCAGAACGCTCTTGAAGCCCACGTACATGCGAGACCGATTCAGGAAGCCCTGCAGGGCGCTCACCGAGGCCGACCGGGAACGGTAGTTCTCCCAGTACTCGCGATAGGTCCACGGCCCCTTGGTCTTGATGTCGTTGTTGCCCAGGTACAGGGTGATCAGGTCCGGGTCCAGATCGTCGATGAACTCCCGCAGGTAGAGCAGGCAGTGGAAGCTGTTCCACCCGCCCACGCCCTGGTTGATCACCCGCACCCCGGCATCGGGCGCCAGCTCGTCGAACACCCGCCCGAGGACCGCCGGGTAGAACTGCTCCAGGTCGTCCATCTGGTAGGCGCCGCCGGTGCTGGAGCCGCCCAGGCAGACGATCCGCAGTCCCCCGGCGCCGCCCTCCCGTTCGAAGGCCACCGGGAAGCGCTCCATGGGGTAGTCGGTGTGCTCCTGGACGTTGAGGATGTAGTCGAACTCGTTGGAGGCCCGGACCCAGCCGAGCAGCGGGTGCTTCTGGAAGCGGTCGGCGGGGACGGGATCCCAGGCCAGGTTGAGGTAGGTCTGGCGGACCGATCCCTCGGCGAGCAGGGCGAGGGCCAGACAGCCCAGCAGCGAGACCCAGTTGTACCCCCGGAACGCGCGGGCGTTGGCCTGGACGAAGAGGAACTTGAGGGTAGCCGAGGCCAGCAATGCGGCGGCGACGTGGAAGGTCACCGGCCACCGCAGGGAGGAACCGGCGGCCAGCGCGCCGATGGCGACCCCGACCCCCAGCAGCGACGGCAACCACGACATCAGCTCCACGCGGAGCAGGGAGACCCTACCCCCCCGGACCAGCCGGGCCGCCAGCGCCAGGAAGGCCAGGGGGAGCCCCAGCATGACCGCGAACGTCACCGCGGCATCCGCCGAACGCCCGCTGTCCATGCCCAGGCAGGCCAGCACGCCCGTCCCGTAGGACCAGGCCAGGTTCGCCATCAACAGGGCGTGGAGCCCCAGCACGGCCAGGGTCACCCGGCCCAGCCGCGAGGAGAGCAGCAGGGACGCGAGGGGCTCGGGCTCGCCGTCGCGGTCCACCCGCAGGGCGGGCGCCCGGGCGAGCAGGACCACCGCCCAGAACAGGGCCGTCGGCAGGCCGGCGAGGGCCAGCCGGATCGCCAGCAGCGGTGTGCGGCCCAGCCGCAGGCCGTCGGCGATGGTCCCCAGCTCCATCGCCCCCAGGACGGGCAGGGCCAGCAGCGGCAGTCCGACCCAGGCCGCGTCCCGCAGACCGGACCGGTGGTCGCGGTGGGTCAACCGGGCGGTGATCCACCCCAGGATCCACAGGGCGGCTACGTAGCCCAGGATCGCGGCCGCGCCGATCAGTCCCTTCAGCGCCAGGCTGGCCTGGAACCGTTCCGGCCGGTCGCGGAACAGCGAGCCACCGGCGCCGGTCTCCACGTCGACGGCAGCGAGGGTGATCGGGCTCATGCCGGAGCGGAAGCCCACGCCGCCGGTGCTGAAGGTGGAGTCCGAGCAGGACATCACGGGACTGCCGTCGAGCTGGACCTCGACGGACGGGCCGTCCAGGAGGATCTCGACGTCGCCGCGGCGGGGCAACGGTCCGCTCCAGGGACAGTCCACCCGGTCCAGCTCGTCGCCGCCGAGGATGTACAGGCCGGTCCGATCCACGTCCGAGGGGACCAGGAACAGGGCGTAGCCGGCGAGCCGGTGGCGCTGGTCCAGGTCGCGGGCGCGGAAGAACACGTGCAGGGAGCTCTCCTCCCCCAGGTCGACCCCGAACCGGATCCGGCCGTCCCCCAGCGGGGTGTCATCCTTCAGCCGGGCGATGATCTGCAGGTACCCGTCCAGGCGCAGCCCCGGGGAGAGGGCACCCGGATCCTGGCGGACCTCGGGCATGGCGTGGGAGGCCACGGGGACCAGCGTCCAGCGATCGGGGTCCGGCTCCACCGGGCGCCCCAGCTGCTGGAGCACGAACGCGGCCACCGCGAGGCCACACAGGCCGGCCACGACCAGCCAGCCGATCCCGCCCGCCGCGGGCGCGGATCGAGCCGGGGTCGCGGGCGGGCGCGGGTCGTCGGCCATGGGATCCCTCGTCGTCAGAGTCGTCGATCAAGGTAACCCGCTCGCGAGGCGGTGTCCAAAGCACGCGCGGCGCGCGCGGCCGGGAGCGCCACGCGGGCGCGCGGGCAGGTTCCTTGCCGCTGGTGATCCCTTTTTGATAGAAGGGGTAGCTCGGTCGTGAGGGTGGTTTGTCAGAGGTTTCGGGCAGTTACGACGACGAAGGGGCGAAGTCCCCCGGCGGGGGCTGGAAGGACCGCCTCCGCTCGCTGCCGTGGGGCCCCGCGGCGGTCTTCCTCGTCGCGTGCTGGTTCGTCACCTGGCCGGTCCTGCTGGATCCGTCCGGCACGGTGGTCGGGCACCCCTGTTCGGACGTCTGGAAACACATGTGGGGCCACTGGTTCATCCACCAGGGCATCGTCCAGGACCACACCTTCGGCCTGACCTCGGACCTGATCCGCTACCCCACCGGCATCGAGTTCATGGTCATCGATCCGGTCAACGCGGTGCTCTCGTCGCTGATCCGGATCCTGACCGGGGTCTCGGTGCCCACCGCCTACAACCTGGTGATCTGGTTCGACCTGGTCTTCGGGGCGCTGGCGGCCTATGCCCTGGCCCGGGAGGTGGGCTGCTCCCGCGGTGGCTCCACGGTGGCGGGCACGATCTATGCGTTCAATCCCTACATCCTCAGCTTCGGGCTGGCCTCGGGGGTGAGCGAGAACCTGAGCATCCCGTGGATCCCGTTGTGCCTGCTGTTCCTGCTGCGGACCATCCGGCGGCCGTCGGTGCTCAACGCCGTGCTCACGGGGGTGTTCTACTTCCTGACCGCGCTGGGGACCTGGTACTACGGCTTCATCCTCTCGTCCTTCATCCTCGTCGTGGTGCTCCGCGAAGGGCTACGGCGCGGCGGCCCCCTGGTCCAGACCTACCGCCCGCTGAAGGTCCGACCCGCGTGGAAGTCCATCGCCATGGTGGCCCTGGGCATGGGGGTCGCGGGTGTCCTCACCGTGGGCCCGGCCAAGATCTTCTCGTCCACCCTGTCGTCCGACCAGGCCATGGAGATCATCCACGCCCACGGCAGCGACGAGCGGTCGATGCCCCGGGCGGCCAACGTCCCCGCCGTGTTCGATTTCGTCGATCCCAGGGTGCTCAAGGTCGAGGCGGTGGCGGACCACCTCTACTACTCCCACTACCTGGGGATCCCGGTCATCCTGCTGGCCCTGATCGGTGCGTTCCGCGATCGCAAGCGCGGCCTGCTGTGGGTGCTGGCCTTCCTGTTCTTCACCGCCGCGGCCGTGGGGCCCAACGTCTTTTTCACCAACACCGGGCGGCTGTACATGCACAGCCCGTTGTTCCCGGTGTTCCAGGCGGTGATCCCGTTCTTCGACCGGCTGCACAACTTCGTGCGCTTCTCGGTGGCTGCCAACCTGGCCCTTGCCCTGCTGGCGGGGCTCGGCCTGGCCCGCCTGGTTGGCTGGCTCGGCGGGCGACTCCCCAAGCTCCGCGGCGCCGACTGGGGGGCGGGCATCCTGGTCTCGATCCTGGTCCTGCTGGACTTCGTCTTCGTCTCCGCCGTGCCCTTCCCCCTCCCCCACTCGGACACCGAGCTCCCCGAGCCCTACGCCGAGCTGGGGCAGCACGAGCAAGGCGGACTGCTGCTGCTGCCGTACCGCAAGCACCGCTACGGTATGGCCCACCACTTCTACTACTGCGTCCACCACGGGCTGGGGATCACCCTGGAGATCGCCCCCGAGGCGGACCCGCCGCTGATCGACAACGAGTTCATCGCCTACCTGGCGCGCTATCCAGCCGATTCCGAGAACTGGCTCGACCCGCCACCGGGCCACGCCGATCCGGGCGCCGACCTGGACCCGGAAGCCGGGCTCAGGGAGCTCCTGGACGCCGGATTCCGCTACGCGGTCCTGGACCTGACCGTGGCCCGGGAGCAGGAGGCGGTGGGGATCGCCGCCGAGCTGGACGGGCAGTTCGAGCTGGTGGCCGCCCAGGATGGCGTGGCCCGGATCTACCGCCTGTCGCCGCCGTAGGGGGTTCGAGGTAAAGTGGCCGCGAGGCGGCACCTCCGATGACGACACCGAAGCGCAAGCGACCCCTGATCGTGAAGCTCGCGGGGGGGCTGGGGGTGTCCCTGGTCCTGCTGCTGCTGATCGAGATCGTCCTGCGGATCGCGGGCTACGGCGGCCCGGGCACCACCCTGTTCCAGGACGAGCTCCTCCCCGTACCCCTGAACTGGGCCGTGGAACCGGACCTGGTCGACCAGCCGTTCTTCCACCGGGAGCTGGGCTCGGACTTCCCGGTGTCGACGAACGCCCATGGATTGCGGGCGGACGAGCTCGGCCCCCGTGAGGGCGAAGCCCCCCTGCGCGTCCTCACCCTGGGCGACTCCACCACCTTCGGCTGGGGTGTGGCCAACGACGAGACCTACGCCGCCTACATGGAGCAGCGGATCCGCGCCGCGTACCCCGGACGGGACGTCCAGGTCATCAACGGCGGCCAGCCCGGGTACACCTGCCACCAGGGCCTGTACCTGCTGGAGCGGACCCAGCTGGTCCCCCAGATGGACATCCTGCTGTTCACCTACCTGCTCAACGACGCGCGGGAGACCGACCGCAGCGACCGGGAGCGGGAGGAGGATCCCGAGGCCTCGGCGGCCGTGGCCGAGGTCCGGACCGGCCCGCTCCACCACCTGCGGCTCTACCTGTGGCTGCGCAACAACGTCCACAAGGGACAGCGCTACTACGACGAGAACCTGCGCAAGTCCCGCTTCGGGTTCTGGGCGGCCAAGAACCAGCTGGCGGGGACGCTGCGGGTGCCGGTGGACGACTACCGGACCAACCTGCGCACCTACTTCGAGCTGTGCGCCGAGCACGGGGTGACCATGGCCGTGGGCGCGGTCCCGGAGTGGCCCGACTTCCGCTACCACACCGTGGCCCACCGGGACGAGATGGCTGCGATCGCCGCGACCGAGGGGCTGGTGTACTCGGATCCCTACCCCCGCTTCGACGAGGCCCGGGACGCCAGCGACGTCCCGCTGATCTTCCCCGAGGACACGGGCCACCTGACCCCCGAGGGCAACGCCGCCTGGGCCGACATCCTGTTCGAGGATCTGAAGGCCGGCGGGCTCTTCGACGCGCCGACCAAGACCGCGGATGCGGTGCCCGAGCCGTCGGCACCCCGGGCGCCGAGCGCGGAGGAGGCGTCGGGGACGATGGGCAGCGCGGGGCCGGGCCCCGGGCCCGGAGGGCCTGGCGGACCCGGACCCGGACCCGGACCCGGACCCGGACCCGGACCCGGACCCGGACCCGGGGGAGTAGCACCACCTCCCGACGGCGGCGCGCCCCCCCCCCACGGCGGGGTGGCTCCTCCGCCCCACGGCCAGCCCCCGCCCGAGGGCGCCGCCCCACCGGGTGCACCGGCGCCCCAGCCCTCCGGCGACCCCGCCGGCCCCTGACCGATGACCCGGCGACAGAGACCCGCAAGGGCGCTGATCCTGCTGCCCGATCTCGTGCTCCTCGCGGGGCTCACCCTGATCACGGCCAAGGCCCGCGCCCTGATGCTGCCCTACCTCACCGTGTCCCCCGACAGCGTGGACCCGATGCTCAGGGCGGCGCAGATGCTCCACGGGAGCAGCTGGCTCCCGGTCAGCCACGGCCCTCAGTTCGGGCCAGCGCTGTACTGGCTCCACCTGCCCTACGTGGTGTTCGCCGATTCGCTGCGCGGCTGCTTCGCGCGGATGGCCGTGGGTCAGGCGATATCGGTCGGGGTGGTCTACCTCGCCCTCCGGTTCGGCCTCGTCCGCGGAGCCTCGGGACGGGATGTCGGCGCGATCTGGGCGATCCGCATCGGCGCGGTCGTGGCAGCCACGGCCATCGCGTGCGCCCACGGCCCGCGCCTGGCGCTGGCCCACACCTACGAGCTCTACCAGGCGCCCTTGCTGGCGGCGGCGGCTGGCGCGGCCGCATTGCTGGCGCTGAAGGGCCACCGGCGCACCTGGTTCGCGGTCTCGCTCACCCTCGTCCCCATCGCCGTCATGGTCCATCCGATGGCGATCTGCCTGGTCCCCGGGTCGGTCTGGCTCGCGGCGATCCTGGCCCGACGCCATGGCGCGCGGTCCCTGGTCCCGGCCCTGGTCGTGGCGGGGGTGGCGGCGCTGCCCGGGTGGTTCCAGATGTTCCGGGTCCTCCGGAGCTCGAGCAACGGGTTCGGTGGCCTGGGTGCGGTCGCCTCGAGTGCCAGCGGGGACTCCCCGCCCGGAATCGGGGCCATCGTCACGACCTTCGTCCGACCGGAGCTACCGCCCCTCGGCATCCTGCTCGTCCTCGCGCCAGCCGTCACCCTGGGAGTCGCCGTGGTCGCTCATCGGCGTTCGCGGGACCGCGCGGATCGAGCGCTGGCCGGATTCGCCGCCTGGGCGGTCCTGACCCAGGCGTCCCTGCTGGGCGCCGCCCTGGCCATCGGCTACCTGCAGCCCTACCACCTCCGACTCCTGCTCCCCGTATCTGCCCTCTGCCTTGGGGCGTTGGTCGCGCGGGCGACGCTCCCGGTGACGCGCAGATTCGCCTCACCTCCCGTCGATCCCAGTCCATTCGCGCGCCCCCTCCTCGCGCTGGGTACGACGGTCGCCCTGGTCGTCGCATCGGGCCTGGCGGTGAGGCTGTCGGTGCAGCCCTGGCTGGAGCGGGAACCCCTGAGCGATGTCCTTCGCCACCAGAAGATCGGTGAGTCCATCTCGAAACACGCCGACGACGAGGCCCACTGGGTGGAGATCCTGTCCCTCGGCGGCCCCCGCTCCGCCTGGGGATATGGGCCCGGGGCGGTCATGGACGCGATCCTGGGTGGACCCAGGCCCGGGCAGTTCTCGGCCGACGGCGCACTCTACCTGGTCGTTCACGGTCCCGAACCGGAGCTGGGGCGCGCGATCGAGGTCGCCGGTCGATTCTCCGTCCAGCCAGTCGAGCCGGCGTGGGGATTCCTGCCGGGCCTGCAGATCCTGCGCGCGGAGGATCCGGCGGCCGTGCAGGGGTACACCGCGGCGCTGTGCGCGAGCCAACCCGGGGTGCGGGCGCGCGCCGACGCCTGGAAGATCCTGGACACCGAGACGGAGCCCCGCACGTCACCCGAGGCCTGGTTCGATCCCTGCGTTTTCGGAGAGTGACGGGAGGGGAGACCCTCCGGGACGCTACTCGGCGGGCGCGGCCTCGCCACCCTCGGCGCCCTCGCCGCCGGCGGCGGCAGCGGGATCGTCGTCCGGCTTGGGCTCGGCGTCGGGGGCGCCCCCGTCGCCCTCCCCACCCTGCTCCGGCGGCGGGGGAGGCGGCGCCTCACCACCCTGGGCGCCCGGGGTCAGGGCGGTCAGGTCCACGTCGTCGCTCAGCACGATGTCGATGCCGGAGATGTCCTCGTCGCCGATGATGAGGGGCTCGTCCCACAGCAGAGCCGCGTCGTCCTCGCTGGGGCCGTCGCCGGTCTGGTCCAGGAAGCCGACGAGCTTGACCTCGCCGAAACCCTTGGGGGCCTCGAAGGACCAGTCGCCCCAGTCCTCCAGCCCCAGGGGCTTGAGCAGCTCGAACATCTGCTTGTCCTTCTGGCCCAGGACATCGATGCGGATCTTGCCGGTCTTGGTGCCCTTGTAGCCGATGGTCCCCGCCACGGTGACCCCCTCGCCGGGGGCGACCTCGAAGTTCTTGGGCGCGTCCGAGGTCTCCGAGGGTGGCGCATCGTTCTCGGCGGCGGTCTCGCCGGTGGCGGTCTCCGGGCCCGGATCCGACTCGGCCGGGGCCAGGTCGAAGCAGCCGAACAGCAGGGCGGTCAACAGCACGGGTAGTGCACGCTTCATGGTTTCACCTCGCGACGTCTGGCCGCTCCCTCAGGGCCAGCTCCCCCATGGGGGCCCAAGATTGTCTCAAATCCACCCCCTCGAGGGCAATCCCAGGACGCGGCGATTGCCATGACGTCCCCCGGATGCGATAGTATCTGCTCTTCTGCCGGCGGGCCCGTAACCCGCCGGAATGATACGAAAAACCGCGGTCACCACCTGACCTGGAGCGCAGGAGGGGAGCCGATGGCCGACAACGACGCCGAGTCCACCGCCGACAACGCCAGCGAGCCCGTTCCCACCTGGGACCTGCGCAACGCCATTCGCGCCATCGGACACCCCTCCATCACGCGGATGATCCTCTTCATCTACCTGCCCTTCCTGATCCCGGGCACGGTGATCGCGGCGCTGGTCTGCCGCTGGATCGACGGGAAGATCGCGGCCTGGCTCGACTCCAAGCATCTGATCCTCCACTGGCCGACCCTGCCGGGATTCCCGGTGAACGTGATCCTCTGGCTCGTGTTGACCGTCATCGGCCTGACCATCGTCTGGTGGTGCTACTCCTATCTGGTCATCGTCGGTGGCGGCGGCCCAGCACCCCTGGTGGCCAAGGGCGCGGTACGGGTGGTCATCGGCGGCCCCTACGGCATCAGCCGCCACCCCTCGGTCATGGGCAAGCTGCTGGGGGTGATCGGGCTGGGGCTGCTGATGCGGTCCTTCCTGTTCACCTGCATCCTGCTGCCCCTGGCACTGGCGGTCTCGCTGTACGAGAAGAAGTACTTCATGGAGCAGCGGGACCTGGCCCACTTCGGGCCCAAGTACGCCGAGTACATCCGTCGCGTGCCCTTCTTCCTGCCCAACCTCGAGGGGATCAAGCGCACCATCCGCGTGTACCAGGGACAGGAGCAGGAGATCAGCGTGCTCGACGAACTGGTGGTCCCGGACGGCGACGAGGGCCCGGAGGACGGCGAGTAGCGGGCGCCCGCGCTGGCCCACGGCCGCGGGAGTGGGTAGGGATATCGGCGCTGCGGAGGTTCGATGGCCCTTCAGAGGCGACGTCTGGGTCGCACCGACCTCGAGGTGAGCTGCCTCGGGCTCGGCGCCATGGGTGTGATCAGCCACTACCACAGCGATCCACGCACGGCACATCGTCTCGTCCACCGGGCCCTGGACCTGGGCGTGGACTTCATCGACACGGCGGCGTCGTACTTCGACAGCGAGGAGATCCTGGGCCAGGCCCTGCGCGGCCGGTGGGACCAGGTGACCGTGGCCACCAAGTCCAACATGCGCAGCGCGAAGCGGTTCGGCCAGGAGTTCGAGCAGAGCTTTCGGCGGATGCGCACCGACCACATCCACATCTACCAGCTGCACCACGTGCAGTACCCCCACGAGCTGGAGCGGCTGATGGCCCCGGGGGGGGCCTGTGACCTGCTGCAGAAGGCCCAGAACGAGGGACGGATCGACTTCATCGGGATCACGTCCCACCACCCGGGGGTGCTCCAGGACGCCCTGAAGACCGGGTTGTTCGACACGGTGCAGTTCCCCTTCAACCCCATCGAGGCGGCCAACTTCCAGGCGGTGATGGACACCGCCGTGGAGCTGGACGTCGGGACGCTGGGGATGAAGGCCCTGTCCGGCGGGCGCCTGACGGCGGTGGAGGCGGCCCTGCGCTGGGTCGCCGCCCACGACATGCAGTGCATCCTGGTGGGCTGCACCACCATCGAGCAGCTGGAACGGGACGTGGCCGCCCTGGAGGGCGACCTGGCCCTGTCCGACGACGACCGGGCGGCGATGGAGGAGGAGATCAACGCCCTGGGCGACCTGTTCTGCCGGCGCTGCCGCTACTGCGAGCGGGTCTGCCGGGAGGGGATCCCGATCTCCGACGTCTTCCGCTGCCACGACTACCTGGTGCTGAACCAGAACTACGCGCGAGACGAGTACGCCAAGCTGCCCACCCAGGCCGACCGCTGCGAGGAGTGCGGCGCCTGCGAGAAGATCTGCCCCTACGAGCTGCCCGTTCGTGACATGCTCAAGACCGCGGATTCGGAGCTGTCCCGCAGCCGGATGATGGATCTGGCGGTGCGGGTCCTGCACAGGACCCACACCTACGACATCGCGCGGCGGGCTTTTTTCCGCATCCGGGGTGCAGGGGCCCTGCCCCAGCACCGTTACCTCCACCGCAAAAAGGACATCGTGCGCACGGGAACGCACGACAAGGACCGATGAGAATCGCCTTCGTCTCCCTGTACGACTTCGAGAACAACGCCGTGCGGCAGCTGGCGCACTACATCCGCAGCAACGGCCACGACGCCCTCGAGATCTACTTCAAGGACTGGAAGAACAACGGTCTGCCCTGGCCGTCCGAGAAAGAGCTGTCGGACCTGATCAAGGGGTTGCGGCGCTTCGACGTGGACGTGGTCGGCTTCTCCCTGCGGGCCTCGGCCTACCTGGAGGTCTGCGCGTTCCTGGCCGAACACGTGCGGGAGCACCTGGGCGTCCCGGTCCTGCTGGGCGGCGTGCACGCCAGCCTCTGTCCCGAGTCCACGATCACGTTCGCGGACTTCGTGGCCCGGGGCGAGGCCGAGCAGGCCATCGTCGAGCTGCTGGACCGGATGGAGGCCGGGGAGCCGACCCACGACGTGGAGAACTTCTGGGCCAAGGACGCCGACGGCGAGGTCCACCGAAACGACCTGCGCCCCCTGACCCACGACCTGGCGCCGGTGTCCCGGCGGGACTTCCTCCACCCGGACAAGCTGATCATCGACGAGGGATTCGTCACCAACAAGGACCCGCTGCTCAACGACACCCTGTACCTGGTCATGGCCTCACGGGGTTGCTTGTTCCACTGCTCGTTTTGCTACAACTCGACCATGCGGGAGCTGTTCTCCGGCAAGGGCCGGTACTACCGCACTCGCACCGTGGACGACGTCCTCTCCGAGCTCCGGGAAGCCAAGCAGATCTTCCCCCGCCTCAAGCGGGTCCGCTTCGACGACGAGATCATCCCCACCAAGGGCGACTGGCTCGACGAGCTCGCCGAGCGCTACCCCAAGGAGATCGGCCTGCCCTTCGAGGTCTTCCTGGAGCCCCGGGTGGTGGAGGAGAGCCGGCTGAAGAAGCTGGTCGACGCCGGACTGGACACGGTCTACATGGGGGTCCAGGCCAACGACCGGGTGGCCAAGACCCTGTACGACCGGCGGGCCAGCAACGAGGGGATCCTGGAGTCGGCGCGGCTGTACAACCGGCTGGGGCTGGACGCCCGCTTCCAGGTGATGGTGGACGACCCCTTCTCCACCGAGGAGGACCTGCGGTCGCTGTTCGACCTGCTCAACCAGTTCCCCCGGCCCTTCCGGGTCTACCTGTTCTCGATGACGGTGATGCCCGGCACCGGGCTGGAGAAGAAGCTCATCGACCAGGGGCTGATCACCGAGGACGAGGTCGAGGGAGCCGCCACCAAGACGTTCTTCCAGTACCGGGTCAGCCTGGACTGGGAGCGGGAGCCCACCGACAAGTTCTGGGTCTCGCTGATGGTGATGGTCAACAAACCCTGGCTCCCGGCCAAGGCCCTGCACTGGGCGTCACGCAACGACTTCCTCAAGGGCCACCCCGATCTGCTGGCCACGGCCGCCTCCGCCTCCAACATGGTGGCCATGGCCGGCCGGATCCCACGGGCCATCAACCGGGGCGAGGTGGGGTTGCGGGTGATCCGGAGGTTCTGGACGCCGGGGAAGTGGATCACGGCGTAGGACCCGAGAGTCCGTGGCCGTGGACGTGGCCGTGGCCGTGACCGAGACCGAGACCGAGACCGAGACCGAGACCGAGACCGAGACCGAG
>CAZITQ010000195.1:0-18745 GCA_964542165.1 uncultured Rickettsiales bacterium | reverse complement strand
GATGCGGTCCTTGAGCAGCCGCGAGTAGACGTCGTAGATCCGCTCCCCGCGGTGGGTCTGCTCGATGATGCGGGGATCGGGGATGATGAAGCGCTCCTGGTCTCGGATCGTGCTCATGTTCGGCATTCTACCCCGCCGTGCAGCGTGATCCGCCCCCCCCGGAGCACGGCGTTCCGGGGCGCGGCACCCAGAGGACACGCGGCCGCGGTCCTCTCCACCAACCCACTGCCCGGTGGCTGGATTCCAGATAGCCTCGCGCCGATCGTCCCCCGGCACAAGCCCGTCCGGGGCCTTCCCGGCTCCCCGGTCAGTCGTCCTCGCCGTCCCCGGACTCGGAGTCGTCGTCACTGGACACCGAATCGTCGTCACTGGACACCGAGTCGTCGTCCCCAGAATCGGACTCGGCCCCGGCCTCGGAATCGGCCTCGGTCTCGGCCCCGGCTTCAGCCTCGGTCGCCTCGGCCACCGCCTCGACCCGCGCCGGCGGCGTCTCGGGGATCTCGTCCGGATCCTCGTCCACGATCTCGGCCTTCTCCAGGATCAGGTCCAGGGCCTTGTCCTGGAGCATCGAGTCCTTGAGGCCCTCGAGGCCGTCGGACTTCATCAGGTAGCCCTTGATGGTCTCGGCCCGCTGACCGGTCTCCTCGGCCATGGACTGGATCTTGGCCTCGATCTCCTCGTCGGAGACCGCGAGCTCCTGCTGGGTGACCACCGCCTCGAGCACCGCCTCGCGACGGACGATGAACTCGGCCTCCTCGAGGACGCCGGCCTTCTTGTCGTCGTCCAGGTCGTCCAGCTTGAACGAGAAGGACTGGTCCATGCCCGGCATCATCTGCGACGCGATGGAGGACACCAGCGACTGGGCCCGGTTCTCGACCATCGACCGCGGGACCTCGAACTCGTTGGCCGCGATGATCTTGCGGACGATCTTGCGGGAGGCGTCGTCCCGGGCCCGCTTGTCCTTGGCCTCCTGGATCCGGAACCGGATGGCGGCGGTCATCGCGTCCACGGTGTCGTGGCCCATGTCCTTGGCGAAGTCGTCGTTGAGATCGGGGTACTGGACCGCCTTGATCTCGTGGACCTCCACCTTGGCCTGGACGGTCTTGCCGGCCCACTCACCCTCGATGTAGTCCCCGGGCACCGCGACCTCGCCCTCGCCGGTCTCGTCCTTGGCCTTGCCCTTGACCATGTCCACCAGGAAGCCGTGGTAGCTGTCCTCGGGGACGCTGATCAGCAGGTGCTCGCGGACCAGATCGTCCTGGCCCTCGTGGGACAGGGTGAAGGTCGCCTCCACCACGTCGCCGTCGGCGGCCGGGCGGGCCTCCTCGACGGTGCCCAGGCTGCCGGCCTGGTGCCGCATGCCCTCGATCTGCTCGTCCACCTCGGCGTCCTCGACCGTGGGCTTGTCCCAGACCACCTTGAGGCCCTCGTAGCCCTCGATCTTCACCTCGGGCTTGACCTCCATGGTCACCGAGAAGGTGAAGGGCTGCCCACCCACCAGGTCCGCCTGGTCGATGTCCGGGGGGCCGACCGGGGTGATGCCTTTCTCCTCGATCGCCTTGTCGAAGGCGTCGCCGATGAGCTTGCCGCTCACCTCGGCGCGGATCTCCTTGCCAAAGCGCTGCTCGAGCAGCTTGCGCGGCACCTTGCCGGGCCGGAAACCGGGGAGCATCACCTCCTTGCGCAGGGTGCGGAAGGCGCTGGTGATCTCCTCGTCCACGGTCTCGGCCGGGATGGTGAAGGAGAGCTTCTTGCTGACGCTGCTGAGATCCTCGACCTGGACGTCCATCGTTCCACCGTTCCGTGGCAAGTGGGTGTTCGCGGTCACCGTCCGACCTCCGGACGGCCTCCCGGGAGGACCCGGTCCCGCGGTCAGCCCAACCGCGCGATTTTGTGTCTCCGCCCCCGCGTGTCAAGTGTGTGCGGCAAAAACAGCGCGAGCGCGCGCGGGCAAACACCTGGTGCGAGAAGGGGGACTCGAACCCCCACGGGGCTTGCCCACTGGAACCTAAATCCAGCGCGTCTACCAATTCCGCCATTCTCGCAACGACAAAAAAGGGCCGCCGACGACTATCGCCGGCGGCCCTTGCGTGTCGTGGTGAGCCCAGAAGGAATCGAACCTTCAACACGCGGATTAAGAGTCCGCTGCTCTGCCAGTTGAGCTATGGGCCCACAAGCCCGTGTGTTCACGGCGCGGACTCATCTACCCCGACCGGAATCCGTCGTCAAGTGGATTTGGACGGAGGGGGGGGCTACTCCTCGACCATCCGGCGGAGGCCGATGGACGCCTCCCCCGGGCCCAGCGTGACCGGCGCGGCGCAGTCGGCGGGGCAGTCGTCGCCGCACAGGCGGAAGGGCACGGTCTCATAGACCGGGGTGCCTCCCGCCGTGACCTGGACGCCGGGCAGCGCGGCGTGGGCCACCACCGTGGGGACCTCCCCGTCCCTGACGAGTTCCGAGTCCAGGTCGAAACCCTGGACCACCAGGTCGTAGGTCCCGTCCGGGATGGCGGGCACCAGGTACGTCCCGGGATCCCGGGGGAAGAGCTCGAACTCGTTGCCGGCGTCGGCGGTGAAGCAGACCCGCACGCTGCCGAGGGTGTCGAAGGGGTCGTCGTCCGGGTCCACCACGAGGTCCACCTGCAGATCGACGGCCTGGTAGTCCGGTGGCGGACAGCCAGCCACAACCAGCGTGATCACGAGCGGTCCGTACCAGCGATTCATCTCGTATCCGCGCGTCGCGCTTCTGCGGCCGCCGTCCCGCGGCGACTGCAAGCTAGACCAGGAACGCAGCCCGTACCCGGGGGGGGCGCTTCTGCGCGGGCCGCCCAGCGGCCGACTGCAGCAAGCGCGACAGGGAACGCAGCCGGCCCCGCCGGTCTGCTTTCCCTCAGTTGATCAGCCCCCCACCGGAGCCCGGGGGCACGCTCTGCTTCCCCGGCATCGGGATCTCGCCGAAGCGCTGCTCGTAGATCCGGATCCGCTCCACCAGGGTCCGCATCAGCCCCTTGGCGTGGCGGGGGCTCATGATCAGCCGCGAGTGGATGGAGCCCTTGGGCTCCTGGGGCTGGACGAATCCGAAGTCGAGGATGAACTCGGACTCGCTCATGGCCACGATCTGGAGGTTGGTGTACCGGCCTCCGGCGATGCCGTCCTCCAGGGAGAGCTTCACGTTGGTCTTGGGGGCCTTCTTGGGCTCGGACTCGGACATGGGCACCTCGGCGTGGGAGGGGGGGCGGGATCAGTAGGTGACCTTGTTGAGGGTCCACTGCTCGTCCGGGCGGCCGCGGACCTGGAACTGGATGATCCCGGTGTTGCGCGCCAGGTACCAGTCACCGCCGAAGGGGCTGGACTGGGTCTCGTCCTGGAAGCCCACCTGCATCACGCTCTGGAAGGTGCCGCCGAAGGTCTCGACCGTGTCCACGCTGTCCACGTACTCGGACGTCCAGCTCTCGCCGTTGCTGCTCGACGACAGGGAGTCGCCCGGGTAGAGGTCCACGCCGGCGAACAGCAGGGAGTCTGCGTAGAAGACCTCGTCCCAGGCGGGCAGTGCGTTGGCGTTGTCCACCGCCCCGGCGCCCCAGAACAGGATCCCCTCGTCGTTCTTGGACCAGTAGGTGTCCATGAAGAACAGAGCGGGGTCGGCCTCGACCTCGTCCAGCGCCAGGGCCTGGGCGGTGTCGAACTTCCACGACAGCACGTGCACGTCCTCGCCGTCCACGGTGCGCTCGCCCATGTACCAGACCTCGAACAGCTCGGTGAAGTCCGGGCTGGTGTACTGCCAGACGTAGCCCTCGGAGAGCACGAAGAACTCCTTGGAGTTGGCCCCCGAGGTGGTGATGTTGGAGCCGCAAGCTGTGGAGAACAGCGCCGCGGCGACGCACAGGACGATCGCGGTTCGGTGATGGATCACGGCCTCTACCTCCATTGGACGAAGTCCTACCAGGGCAAGCCTCGTCCGTCCAGGAGGCGATGGTGCACCCCGCCCACCGATCCCCTACACTTTCGGCCCGGAATCCACCCCAAGGAGAAGCGCGATGCCCGACGTGATCCTCGCCATCGATCAGGGAACCACCGGCAGCACGGCCCTGCTGCTGGACGCCCAGCTGAACACCCTGGCCAAGGTCAACCGCGAGTTCCGGCAGATCTTCCCCCGGCCCGGGTGGGTCGAGCACGACCCCGAGGACATCTGGGCCTCGGTGGAGGAGACCATCGCTGCGGCCCTGGCCGAGTCGGGGGTCACCGCCGACCGCATCGCCGCCATCGGCATCACCAACCAGCGGGAGACCACCGTGCTGTGGGACCGGGCCACGGGCCGCGCGGTCCACAACGCCATCGTCTGGCAGTGCCGCCGCACCGCCGACCGCTGCTCCGAGCTGGCCGCGACCGGCTTCGACCAGACGGTGCGCGAACGCACGGGACTGGTGCTGGATCCCTACTTCTCGGGCACGAAGCTGGCCTGGCTGCTGGACCACGTGGACGGAGCGCGCCCCCGGGCCGAGGCCGGCGAGCTGGCCTTCGGCACCATCGACACCTATCTCACCTGGCGCCTCACCGGGGGTGCGGCCCACGTCACCGATCTGTCCAACGCCTCGCGGACCATGCTGATGGGCATCGAGTCGCTGACCTGGGACGAGGGCATGCTCGACACCCTGCGGATCCCCGCCCGGGTGTTGCCCGCGATCCGGAGCTGTTCCGAGATCTACGGGCGCACACGTGGCCTGGACGTGCTGCCCGACGGCATCCCGGTCGCGGGCATGGCCGGCGACCAGCAGGCGGCGCTGTTCGGTCAGATCGGCTTTGAACCGGGCAACGCCAAGTGCACCTTCGGCACCGGCGCCTTCCTGGTGCTCAACACCGGCGACCGGCCGGTCCGCTCGGACAACGGCCTGCTGACCACCATCGGCTGGAAGCTCGGCGACCAGGTGGTCTACGCCCTCGAGGGCTCGGTGTTCGTCGCCGGCGCGGCGGTGCAGTGGCTGCGCGACGGCCTGGGGATGTTCGACGCGGCTGCGGAGATCGAGGCCCTGGCGGCGTCGGTGCCGGACACCGGCGGCGTGTTCTTCGTGCCCGCCCTCGCCGGCCTCGGGGCCCCCCACTGGAACCCCCACGCCCGTGGCGTGATCTGCGGTCTCGATCGGGGCACCACACGGGCCCACCTGGCCCGGGCCACATTGGAGGGCATCGCCCTGCAGAACGTGGACATCCTGCGGGCCATGGAGGCGGACCTCGCCGAACCGCTCACCCTGCTGCGGGTGGACGGGGGGGCGGCGGCCAACGACCTGCTGATGCAGATGCAGACCGATCTGCTGGGCGTGCCCATCGTCCGTCCCAAGATGCTGGAGACCACCGCCGCGGGCGCGGCCATGCTCGCGGGCCTGGCCACGGGTGTGTGGTCGGGGCTGGATGACCTGAAGTCGGCCTGGAGGGAGGACCGCAGGTTCGATCCCTCGATGGCGCGGTCGGATGCGGACGCGAAGATCGCGGCGTGGCACGAGGCCGTCCGGAAGGCTTGAGCGGGCCCGGAGGGATGGGGGAACGGGAGCGGGTGCGGGATCAGTTCGAGTAGACGGGCACCCGGTCCGCCGCGCCGTCGACCTCGCCGCCGGCGAAGCGGGAGGTGGACTCGACCTCCACGTGGAACTCGATGGCCACGAGCTGGCCGTAGGCCTCGCCGTCGGTGGCCTCCCACGCGGTGATCTCCAGCCATGCGTCCCGCAGGGGGGCGATGGCCGCGTCCGGGTCCAGGTAGTTGCCCGACAGGTCGTTCTCACCGCCGGTCTCGAAGCGCAGCCCCGTGGTCAGGGTGTGGACCGAGGGCATCTCCAGCTCGATCTGTCCCCCGGCCGTGTCGGCGATCTCCAGGCGCGTGGCCGCGTCGCCGATGTGGAAGGCCAGGGAGTCGCAGTCCAGCTGGAAGCCCGACAGGCCGTCCACACCCGAGGACTCGCAGAGGCTCTCGCACCCCGCGGTCGCGAGCAGCAGGGGCAGCAGGAGAAAGGGGAGCAGGGGACGCACGGGTGGACTCAGCCGCTCTGGAGCGATGCGATGCCGGAGGTGCCGATGCAGACCTGCAGCTGGCTGAGGCTGCTGTTGGCCTTGTTGCGGAACCCGACTCGCTTGAGGCAGCCCACGCCGCTGTCGTCGTCGCCGTTGTAGGCGTTGCCGTTGTACGAGCCGATGTAGCCCTTGGTGTTGAACTCGAAGAAGGTGTCGTTGGTGATCTCGCCCCCGTCCATCATCGAGATGAAGGGCACGTGGTCCGGGCTGGAGGAGTCGCTGTAGTTGTAGAACCCCTCCTGGCTGTACGTCGACGGGTACCCGTCGTACCCGTCCACCGGGATGGTCTCCCATTCGCCGCTGTTGATCGCGGTCTCGGCGCGCACGTCCCAGATGCAGATCGTGTTTCGGCTGCCGTCGTTGTGGCTCGCGTCCACGTAGTGGTAGACCCGCAGGTCGCGGTTCTCGGCGATGGCCTGGATCCGGGTCAGGTTGACGGTGGTCAGATAGTCGTTGGCGACGTGGGTCAGGCGGTACTTGTCCCGGAACCCGGACAAGCTGGGCGCAGCTACGGCCGCCAGTACGATCGCCACCGCGACGACGATGGCCAGCTCGACCAGCGTGAACGCGCGATCGTTACGTAGAGATGCCACGGCGTCCTCCAGGGGGTAACATCCGACATTAGGTTATCGGGAGGTCGGGCATCGAGCAAGGAAATGCGCCCCTGGGAAGTCCGTGATCGGCCCACCTACCCGCCACCTGTGTCCCCGCCTCCAGCGCGCCGCCCTCGCGGCCCTGCTCCTGGGGATCGCCGCCGGCGGCTGCGCCCGCCGTCAGCCCCTGCCCATCCCGGACGCCCCCCAGGTCAAGGCGGTCAAGTTCGAGGGCCGCAAGCAGCTCTCCGGCCGTTCGCTGAAGGACGCGCTGGGGACGCGAACGACGCCCTGGTGGGCGCAGGGCGAACCGCTGCGCCGCTACTGGGTCCCCCTGGATCGGGAGCGGATCGTCGAGGATCGGCTGCGAATCGAACGATTCTACGAGGCCATGGGCTTCTTCGACGCCTATTGCCGGGCCCATTCCATCCAGTACAAGGGCAAGGCCATCACCGAGGGCAGGCGCTGGGCGGTGGTCGAGTTCACCGTGGAGGAGGGGGAGCGGGCGAAGGTCCGCCGGGTCGAGGTCGAGGGTACCGGGGGCCTGGACGACGACGTCCTCTCCGCCCTCGACGACGCGCGCGCCCTGCAGGAGGGAGAGGCGTTCTCCCTGCCGGAGCACGAGGAGGATCGGGCGGCGCTGCAGCGGGCGATGATGGACGCCGGCTACGCCTACGCCCGGGTCGAACGACGCGCCGACGCCTATCCCGAACAGGGCGCCGTCGACCTCACCTACACGATCGAACCGGGCATCCGCTGCCGCTTCGACGAGGTGCGCATCGCGGGGCTCTCCGACGTGCCCCTCAAGCGGGTCCTGCGGGTGGTCGGCATCGAGCCGGGGGACCCCTACTCCCTCTCCGCCCTGCGCGATCTGCAGGCCGACGTGTACGGCATGGGCGTGTTCTCGATGGTGACGGTGACGCCGGACCTGGACGATCCGACCGACGCAGACGTCCGCGTCCTGCTCAGCGTGCGGGAGGCGCGTCCGATCTCGATCAAGTTCGGCGCCGGCCTGGGCCTCGAGCGCGGGCGCGACGACGCCCACGTGTCCTTCGCCTTCGCCCACGACAACCTCTTCGGTCAGCTGGTCCAGCTCCGTTCGAGCAACCGGCTCGGCTGGGCCCTGGTGCCGGATCTGCTGCACCCGGACCTCCACGGCCCCATCGTGGAGGGCGATCTGGAGATGACCGAGCCCCTGCCCCTGCGCACGGTCAAGCTGCGCCAGTGGGGGGCCTTCGACGTGGACGTGGAGCAGGGCTACAAGTTCCTCTCCCCGTCCGCCGGAGCCGGGGTCGACTGGCACATCCACCGCCGGCTGACCGCCGGCCTGGCCTACAACATCGAGTTCTTCTGGCTCTACTGGAAGGACCCCGACCTTTTCGGCTCGGTGACCCCGTACACCCTGCCCGAGATCGACAACGACGGGATCTACTGGCTGAGCTACCTGGAGCAGCACCTCACCTGGGACGCGCGCAACGACATCCTCACCCCGTCCCGGGGCGCCTTTGCCCGGGTGAGCGTCGCCGAGGCGGGGGGCGGGCTGGGCGGGGGCTTCGACTACGTCAAGCTCTCCGGGGAGGCCCGCGCCTACATCGATCCCGTACCCGAACAGCTCGTGCTCGCCTTCCGCGTGCAGTTCGGGCGCATCTGGCTCCAGGGCGACACCCTGGCCGCGCCCATGAGCCACAAGTTCAAGCTGGGGGGATCGTCCAGCGTGCGCGGCTGGGGACGGGACCAGCTCGGCCCCCGGTGGCAGCCGGACACCTGCTCCTCGGGGGCCAGCTGTTTCCCCGACGAGGAGGAGGCCGAGCAGGAGGAGGACGACGATTCGTCGTGGAAGGACTTCTGGAGCTGGCCCGGACGGGAGGAGGAGGAGGAAGAGGAGGAGGACGAGCCGGATCCCTGCTCCAAACGGGACTGCCGCCCCATCGCCACCGGCGGCCACCTGATGCTCGCCGCCGGCATCGAGGTCCGGGCCTACCCCCTGCGGCTGGGGCGCTCTGCCCGGCTCGGATTCGCGGTGTTCCTGGACGCGGGCCGGGTCTGGGACAACCCCACGTCTTTCGCCTGGAAGGACTTGATGCTGTCCACGGGGCTCGGGCCCCGCCTCCAGACCTCCTTCGGCACCTTCCGCCTCGACCTGGCGTTCCGCCTGAACCGGGACGAGGAGTTCTTCCCCACCGACCCGATGGTGGCCCTGCATTTCGGGCTGAGCGAGGCCTTCTGAGATGGCCGCCCCCTCCCCCGGCAAGGGCAAGGTCCGGCCGCCCCGCCGCTGGCTGCGGCTGATCTGGCTCGGCCTGCTGGGTGTCGGGATCGCGCTCGGGGCCGTCCTCGGGGTGGCCCTGGCCTGGCTCAACAGCTCGTCCGGGCTGCGCACGGTGGTCCAGCAGGGGCTGGGCGCGGCCAACGGCGCGCTGAACGGTGAGATCGTCGTGGAGGGCGCCTCGGGTCACGTCCTGACCCGCTTCGAGCTGACCGGTGTCGCCCTCAGGGACGCCGCCGGTGAGGAGGTGGTCGGCGTCGACCGGCTGGAGGTCGACTGGCGGCCCTGGTCCCTGGTCCACAGCCACGTGGAGGTCCGGGAGCTGTCGATCCACGGGGCCCGGGGCACCCTGATCCAGGGGCCCGAGGGGCTCAACGTCGCGCGGATCTTCCCCGCGGGGGACCCGGACGCCCCCAGCAAGGAGCTGCCGGTCAGCATCGAGATCCGGGAGGCGTCGCTGGACGGGCAGGTCTCCTTCGATCCGGACGGTGATGGGGAGCAGCCCGCCTACCGTTTGGAGGGGGTGGATCTGGCAGGCGCCTTCGAGATGGCCGGGGGTCGCATCGAGCCCCGGGTGGACCGACTGGCGGCCCGCGCCGCCCAGCCCGCCCTGGGTCCCCTCGACCTGTCGGGCTTCGCCCGGATCGCCGACGGCGCGATCCCCGAGTACCGCATCGAGCTGGCCGCCGTGGACGCCACCCTCTCGTCCCGGGGAGCGGTGGGGCCGATGGGCGAGCCGGAGCTGGACCTGGTGCTGCGGGTCGAGGGGCTGGACCCCGCGGCCCTGGAGCCGCTGGTCGAGCTGCCCCTGACCGGCGCCCTGGGCGTGGACCTGACGGCCCGAGGGCCCCTGGACGCCCTGGCGCTGGTGGGAGATCTGACCGTGCCCGAGGGGGGGGTCCACCTGGATCTCACCGGGGACGTGAAGAATCGACCGCTGAGCTACGCCGGCGCGGTGGACCTGGACCGGCTCGACCTGTCGTCCTTCCTCGACCTCCCGTCCCCGGAGGGGGGCCCGGGCCTGGACCTGAGCTCCGACCTCAGCGGCCGGATCGAGATCGACGGCAGCGGCACGTCACCGGCGGAGCTGGCGGTGGTCCTGGCCGCCGACCTGGAGGACAGCGCCTTCCAGACCTGGGCTGTGGACGAGCTGACCCTGAGGGCGACCGTCGAGCCCGAACTCCAGGTCGCCTTCAGCCAGCTCGACGTGGCCTCCGACCTCGGCCGCGCCGAGCTGCGGGGCGGCGTGCGGGTACCCCAGGGGCGCTTCGCCGTGGACGGGACCCTGGCGGACGTGGACCTCTCCGCCGTGGGCGCCCGGGCCGGGGTGTCGGACCTGGGGGGCACGGCCCACGCCCAGCTGGACGTGAGCGGTGGATGGGCCGATCCCGCGGGCTTGTGGGTCGACGGGGACGGGGTGCTGCGGGCGGCCGGCGTGCGCGCCCCCGCGTCCCGGATGGCGTCGCTCACCGTGGCCTTCGACGGCGGCTACGGCGGGAGCGGACCCCACGGGATCGTCCAGGGCGCGGCCTTCGACGCCGAGGCCGGCGGCGTGCCGATGCAGCAGGTGAACTTCCACCTCGACCTGGCCCGGACCAGCGCCAGCGGCGAGATCTCGGTCACCGGGGACGACCGGGTGTCCCTGCGCACGGTGGCCCTCGCCGACTGGGCGAGCGCCCCTCGGATCGTGGCCGACGAGCTCCACATCGACGCCTACGGCAGCGTGTGGGATCAGGACGGCGTGCTGGCGGTGGAGATCGGGGACGGGGGCGCGGTGGAGGTCCGCGGGTTCGATCTGCGGGGCGACGACGGCCGGATCACGGCCGAGGGCGTGATCGCCCCCAAGGGCGTCTCCTCCTTCGAGGCCCACGCGGAGAGGCTTCGGCTGGCCGCCCTGCAGCCCGCCCTGCCGGACACCGTCGCCCCGATCAAGGGGGCCCTCGGCCTCGACCTGAGCCTGAGCGGCCCGGCGGAGATGCCCAACGTCAACCTCCAGCTGTCCGGCGCCCAGTTCGCCTACGACGTCTACGGCCCCTTCGCGCTGGAGATCGGGGTGGTCGTCGCCGGCGGGCTCACCAGCGTGGTGGCCACGGCGGGCGGCCCCGACATCGAGCCCCTCAACCTGCAGGGCATCGTGCCCTACACCGTCAACTTCACCCAACCGGGCTGGGATCCGGACGGCATCCTCCAGCTCTACGCCGACATCCCGCTGCAGGACGCGGGCAACCTGGCCCAGGTGCTCCCCCAGGCGGCGAACATCCCGCCCGGCCGGTTCGGCGTCAAGCTGTCCACATCGGGGACGGGGGCCGACCCGTCCGCGGTCCTCGACCTGGACCTGCGCGACCTGCAACTCGTCAGCCTCCCCGCGATGACCCTGGATCTGGACGGGCGGCTCGAAGACGGAGCCGTGAGCCTGGACGGCAGGCTCCGCGACGCCCGGACCCAGCTGCTCGGATTGACCACCGAGGGCCGCTTCGACCTGGGACGGCTGCTCACCGACAGCCTGGCCCGACCCGAGGGGGATCCCTCGGATCCCGGCCCGGAGGGGGGCAAGCCCGCCGGACCCTACCTGGGGGAGCTGTCCACCCACGTGGACGTGATCGGGCTTCCGGTGGAGACGCTGCGGCACTACACCTCCGCCGTCGAACCCCTGCACGGCAAGCTGACCGGGGGCATCCACCTGGACGGTTCGCCCTTCTCGCCCCGGGTGGCCGCGAACCTGGGGCTCCGGGGCGGTCGACTGGGCGAGGTGGACCTCACCGACTTCCAGCTGGTCCTCGAGGTGGAGCGGGGGGTGGGCCGGCTCGACCTGAACGTCGTCGAGAAGGACGGCGGCTCCCTGGCCCTGGATGCGACCAGCCCCATCGACCTCTCGTTTTCCGGCGCGCGCACCCTCGAGGAGCGCTTCGGTCAGCCCTCCCTCGACGGCACGCTGGACGGCCGCGACCTCCCCCTGGGCCTGCTGACCGCCTTCGTCGACGGGGCCACGGACGCCAGCGGCCTGCTGACCGCCTCGGGCCGGGTGGGTGGCACCTTGCTGGAGTCCCACCCGGAGATCCGGATCTCGCTGCCCGGGGGGCGCGTGTGCATGAGCTCGCTGGACGTGTGCTTCGAGGAGATCCAGCTGGAGGCCCGCTCGGATCTGGAGGAGCTGCTGATCCAGCGCTTCCAGATGAACAGCCGCCCCGCCCGACTGGTGGACACCTCGGGGAGGCGAGCGGGGAACAAGGCGGCCCAGATCGGACCGGGGACCCTGGAGGCCACCGGCTCGATCCGCCTGGACGCGGAGCGCCGGGGCGAGACTGCGCTGGACCTGGTCGCCGAGGAATTCTGGCTCTCGGACACCCACCAGCTGAGGCTGCGCACGGACGCCAAGGCCACCGTCCGCGGCCAGTACCCCGATCTGCGCGTCCGCGGGCGCGTGGCCGTGCGGGAACTCAAGGTCGAGATGGGCGACGAGCTGCGGCGCAGCGCGTTCCCCCTCGAGCGGGACCCGGGGCTCCTGGTGCACCGGGAGGCCGCGGCCTCGGACACACCGGAGGAGGGGGACAGGGAGCGGATCCGGATCACCGAGCACCTGGACCTGCGGATCCAGGTCACCCTGGACACCAACTGCTGGCTCTTCCTGGACGTGAGCACCCTGCCCGGCCTGGGCCGGATCCGGCCGGACATCCAGCTCACCGGCGGCCTGGAGCTGGTCGTCGATCGCGGGTCCGTCTTCGGCGAGGGGGAGGTCCGCACCCTTCGCGGGCACCTCACGGTGCTGGGCAAGCAGTTCAAGGTCGAGGAGGGGATCGTCACCTTCACCGGCAGCACCCCCCCCGACCCGATCCTGGACGTGAGCGCGGTCCACCGCAGCCGCTACGGGGACATCACGGTGGTCGTCGAGGGACGGGCCAAGTCGCCGGAGCTGCGCTTCAAGAGTACCGAGTACGACGACGAGGCGGACATCCTGTCGATCCTGCTGTTCGGCGCGCCGATGGACGAGCTGCGCCCCGGCAGCTCCACCGACCAGGGGGACGAGCTGGGGATCCTGGCCGCCATGGGCTTCGCCCGGGCCAACCAGGTCATCGCCAAGCTCTTCGGCCACTCGGCGGTGGACATGATCAACCTGGAGACCAACCCCGCCGGCCCGGGAAGTTTCGGCATCGAGGTGGGTAAGAGCATCACCGATCGGGTGTTCCTGATCACGCGCTACCGGTTCGGCGGTGTGCAGGACGAGGAGAACGTCTTCGAGGCCCAGCTGGAGATCCAGATCACCCGCTCGCTGTACATCGAGATGCGCTACGGCGACGCAGGCAACGGTGGACTCGAGCTGTTCTGGAAGCGCAAGCTGCAGAACCCGCGCCCCGGCAAGAAGCGCGCTCGCGATGACGGTGGAGGGTGACGGTGGAGGACAGTCAGGGGTGACGGAACGCCGCCGATACGGGCTCTCCCTGCGCGCCAAGGTCCTGGGCAGCTACGTGGGCGTGCTGCTGGTCTTCGGCACGGTGCTGGGGTTCGCCCTGTTCCAGATGGCGGTCACCCGGGCCTCCCTGTCGTCGGTGGCCACCGGCTACATGGCCATGTCCCGGGAGATGGACCGCCTGTCGAGCCTCCCCCTGGGCTACTTCCTGGACCGTGAGGACGCGGACTGGGGCCGCTATCGCCCCAACCTGGACGAGCTGTACCTGGACCAGATGGACCGGCACCTGACCCTGGCCGCCGAACAGGGGGCTGCGCTTCAGGGCCGTCTCGAGAGTCCGGTGGAGTTCGCGGCCCTGCGGGAGGTGCTGGCCCAGTCCGAGCTGGTCGCCAACCTGCTGACCGCCTACCGGCGGGACCAGGAGCGGCTGCAGGTCTGCCTGCAACACGACGATCCAGGCTGCACGATCGACGTGGCGGACCGGCTCTCGGCCCAGCGGACCCAGATCAGCGACGAGCTGGCGATCCTGCGTACCAAGCTCGAGATACGCATCCAGAGCGCCCTGGAGACCGCCGGCGCCTCCCAGATGCAGGCCAGCCGCCAGCTGCTGTGGTTGTCGAGCACCGCCATCGTGCTGGCGGGGCTGATGTTCCTGCTGGTCCACCTCTCGTTGAGGCCCATCGAGCGGCTCACCCGCGGCGCCCAGCGGGTGGCCGAGGGGAGGTACAGCGAGCGGGTGGAGGTCGACACCGTCGACGAGATCGGGAAGCTGGCCGACGAGTTCAACCGCATGGCGGCGGCACTGGGCGAACGGGAGAAGCGGTTGGTGCAGATGGAGCGGCTGGCCACGGTGGGGCGGATGTCGGCCCAGGTGGCCCACGAGATCCGCAACCCGCTCAACGCCCTGAGCCTCAACGCCGAGATGCTCGGGGACGAGGTCGACGGGCTGCCCGAGCCGGCCCGGGGCGAAGCCCTTGATCTCCTGGGGCAGCTCCAGGCCGAGATCGAGCGGCTGAGCCAGGTGACCGACACCTACCTCTCCCTGGCCCGCACTCCCCAGCCGGAACTGGAGGACGGCGATCTGGGCGGCCTGCTGCGGCGGGTGCTGGACTTCGTCGCCGACGAGCTGACCCAGGCCCGGGTCCACGCGGAGCTGGAGCTGGGAGGAGACCTGCCGCCCGTGCCCATGGACGAGAGCCAGCTGCGACAGGCGCTGCTCAACCTGTTGCGCAACGCCGTGGAGGCCCAGCCCGACGGCGGCGCGGTCCACCTGAGCGCCCGCGAGGTGGACGGGGGGGTGGAGTTCACGGTGCGCGACGAGGGCGAGGGCGTGCCCGCGGAGCAGCAGGAGGCGGTGTTCGAACCCTTCGTGTCCACCAAGGAGCGGGGAACGGGGCTGGGGCTGGCCATCACCCGCCAGATCGTCGAGGCCCACGGCGGGACCATCCGCTACGAGGCGGTTCCCGGGGGCGGCGCGAGCTTCCTCGTCCGTCTCCCCGCTGCGCGTCGGAGAGAGGAGTGAGCCGATGAGCGCACCTGCGACCATCCTCGTCGTGGATGACGAACGGGGCAACCGCGTGACCCTGGGGCGCATGCTCGCCCGGGCCGGCTACGACGTGACCGAGGCGGCCAGCGGAAAGGAGGCCCTGGAGAAGCTGCGGGCCCGATCCACGGCCCTGCTGCTCACCGATCTGAAGATGCCGGGCATGGACGGGGTCGAGCTGCTGCGGGCCGCCCGCGTCGTATCCGCGGACACCGAGGTGATCCTGATGACGGCCTTCGGCACCGTGGAGACCGCCGTGGAGGCCATGAAGGAGGGGGCGTACGACTTCCTGACCAAGCCGCTGAAGCGCCACGCGGTGCTCCAGGCGGTGACCAAGGCGCTGGAGAAGCGCTCGCTGGTGGTCGAGAACCGGGAGCTGAGGGCCCGACTCGCCGAGGCGGGGGGCCCCCTGGGGCGGCTCGTGGGCAACTCGGCACCGCTGCGCTCGGCCATGGAGGTGGTACGCCAGGTGGCGCCCACCGACGCCACGGTGCTGGTCTGTGGAGAGAGCGGCACGGGCAAGGAGCTGGTCGCCCAGGCGATCCACGATCTCAGCCCGCGCTCGGGCCGGTCCATGGTGCGGCTGGCCTGCGCGGCCCTGCCCGAGACGCTGCTGGAGAGCGAGCTGTTCGGCCACGAGGCCGGGGCCTTCACCGGCGCCGCGGGCCAGCGCAAGGGGCGCTTCGAGGCCGCCGACGGCGGGACCCTGCTGCTGGACGAGGTCAGCGAGACCTCCCCGGCCACCCAGGTCAAACTGCTGCGGGTGCTGCAGGAGGGGGAGTTCGAACGGGTGGGGGGCTCCCGAACCCTCTCGGTGGACGTGCGGATCGTCGCCGCCACCAACCGCGACCTGGAGGAGATGGTCGCCGAGCGGTCCTTCCGCGAGGACCTGTTCTACCGCCTCAACGTCATCCGGGTGGACCTACCCCCCTTGCGCGACCGGGCCGGTGACGTCCCCCTGCTGGTGGACCACTTCGTGCGCCTGTACGCCGAGCGGCACCGCAAGCCTGTCGAGGGGGTGGACGGGGAGGCCATGGATCTGCTGGACGGCTACCGCTGGCCGGGCAACGTGCGCGAGCTGCAGAACACCGTCGAGAGGGCCGTGGTCCTGGCCCAGGCCGAGCAGCTCACCGCCGCCGCCCTCCCCGAGGCCATCCGGGGCGGAGAGCGGCGGTCCGAGGCCCTCACCTTCCCCGTGGGCACGCCGCTGAAGGAGGTGGAGCGGCGGATGATCCTCGAGACCCTGCGTACCACCGGCGGCGACAAGAAGCTGGCCGCCAGCCTCCTGGGCATCCACAGCCGGACGATTTACCGCCGGATGGAGGAGGAACGGGCACGGGGCAGTCAGGATCCAGAGGACTGACGGGGTGTACTCAATCGTGTGCACACGAATGTGACCGGTTGCACCCCGCGCAACGGATTGCCTGGAGCCGAGCGGCCGCCTTCCGTCCTGTGAGCGAGGCCCGTCCCCCGATTCTCCCCCATGACCGCGCGGTCGTCCGCCCTGGCACGGAGCTTGCTCCTCATCAGGGGTGGGGACGAATCGCGCCCCGGCGATGGAACGGAGGGAGGACCTCATCATGACCAAGGAGATCCGGAACCGAGCGATCGTCTCGGTCGCCTGGCTGCTCGCGACCCTGCTGGGGATCGGCGCGTCAGCAGAGGAGGCCTTCCCCTGGCCCGAGGCCCGCGGTGGGATGGGCGATCCGGTGTGCGAGGCCGAGACCCGGGACCTGGGGGCCTGGCTGTACGCCCTGGCCGCGGCGCCCGACGACCAGATCCGGTCCGAGCCGCTGGACGTCCAGTTGCTCGACCCCGTGGTCCAGCCCCTGGCCGAGCGCCTCTCCTCCGAGTGCTCGCCGGTGGGGTGGGCCCTGCTGCGGGTGGGTGACGCCGATGGCAGGGACAAGGTCCTGTGGCTGGCCGAGTACCTGCCGACGGCCGTCGAGCAGTGTGGCTGCGAGCTGGACATGGGGGCCCTGCGGTACCTGCTGTGGCAGGTCTGCTCCAGCACGGACGAAGCGGGCAGCGACGGGGGGGGCGAGGACGCCCTCCTCGCCGATCGGGAGAAGGAGGAGCGTTCGACCAGCGACCTGCTCCAGCCCGAGCCCCACCGACGCCTGGATCAGGGGCGCCGGGGGCGCGCTCGCTGGAATCCTCGCAACGGTGGCGGCGGCGCGGGGCAGACCGAGCGCTTCCCCTGATCCCGGGTCAGCCCCAGCCGTCCGGCCCACAGAAGGGCTCGCAGGGCTGGTCCGCCGTGTGGGGCAGGGCGTCGGCGTAGGGGAGCCCGGTCGTCGGATCGACGGCGCCGGGCTCCAGCTCGAGCAGGGGGAGCAGCACGAAGCGCCGCTGGGCGATGCGCGGGTGGGGCAACACCGGGTCGGCTTCGGCCTGGACGCGGTCGTGGAACAGCAGCAGGTCCAGGTCGCAGGTTCGGTCTCCCGTCGGATGGTCGCGGCGGCGCCCGCACACCTGTTCGACCTCCAGCAGGACCTCCAGCAGCTCCCGCGTTCCCCCCTCCCAGGTCGCGCGGATCACCCCGTTGAGGAAGGGGCGGGGGCTGGGGATGCCCACCGGCGCGCTCTGGTACAGCCCCGATCGGTCCGCCGTGCCGACTCCGCGACCTTCGAGGGCCGAGAGCGCTCTGTTCAAGGTCGCTCGGCGAGGCCCCAGGTTGCTTCCCAGGCCGACGAGGATCGACACGTCAGAACAGCTCGTCGAGCGCGACCATCGCCCCCACGAGGATCAGCATCGACGCGAGCATCCACAGGATCGGCGCGGTCAGCCCCCACCAGCGGTTGGCCTCCTTGCGCACGAACGACGCCACCGAACCTGCCACCGTGCCCAGCAGGGCCACGAACGTGCCGCCGCCCGTCACCAGGAACAGCATCGCGCCCAGGTCGTCGTCGATCTCCTCGCCGATGAAGATGCAGGCCAGGCCCACGATCGGGAGGACCACGACCCCCAGGACGACCGCCGCGATGGCGGACGCGGGACCGATCCACCCTCCGGGGCGGCCGTGACCGTAGCCCGGGGGCTGGGGGCCACCCCAGGGGCTCGGTGCCGGTGCCGGGTGATACCCGGAACCCGGGGGCGGGGGTCCCGGGCCGTACATGGGCGCACCGGGCGGCTTCGCCGCCGGGGGGGGTGGGGCGAGAAGGGCGCGGCGGGGAACGGCGCGGCCTCGGTCGCTCCCGGTCCCATCATCAGCTGGACCAGGGGGCCCTCTCCGGCCGGCAGCAGGAGGTCGTCCTCCTCGCCGAGGCCGAACAGGTGGAGCCGCCCGTCGCCGTCCGGGGGCTGGAGCGCCGGATGGGAACGGGGCACGTCCACCCCGTGCTCGTGGGCCGCTACCGCTGCGGAGAGAACGGCCATCGCCTCGGCGAAGGCCTCCCTGTCCACCGCGTCGCAGGCCCCCTCGAGGGGGCCGGCGGTGGATGGGTCTTCGGGCACGAACAGCATCTGGTGCCGGGTGAGGATCAGGACACCGGGGATCCGGTGGATGCCCTTGCGGGTGCTGTCGACCCGCAGCAGGCGCTGGTTCACGATCCGGGCTTGCGTGGGCTCGCTCATGGGACGGAATCCTACCAGGACCGGCCCTCGCTGCGGGCACCCGCGTACCCCGGACCCCGACGGCGGTCGGTGGTATCCTGGCCGGGTCTACACCACGAGGAGGGCCGTCGATATGAAGCGCCTTTGGACGATCGTGCTGTTCGGGATCCCCGCCCTGCTGTTCGGCAATCTGGGGTGCGGCCCCGCTTGCCCCGACGGATGGACCCCGATGGAGAGCGGGGAGTGCGCTCCGCCCGCCGATGACGACGACCTGTTCGGCGACGATGACACCGGGGACGATGACACGGGGGACGACGACACCGG
>CAZITQ010000194.1:4191-18746 GCA_964542165.1 uncultured Rickettsiales bacterium | reverse complement strand
ACGAGGACCTGGACGGGGACGGCTTCAACGCCTGTCAGGGGGACTGCGACAACGACGATCCCAACGTGTACCCGGGAGCGGCCGAGATCTGCGACGGCAAGGACGACGACTGCGATGGGCTCCTGCCCGCGGACGAGGCCGACGACGACGGGGACGGGTGGTTGCTCTGCGACGGGGACTGCGACGACACGGACGCCGCCCTGAACCTGGACGACGCGGACGGCGACGGGCTCACGTCCTGCGACGGGGACTGCGACGACCTGGACGCCGACGCCTTCCCCGGCAATCCCGAAGTGCCCTACGACGGGGTGGACAACGACTGCGACGGCGCCGACCTGACCGACGTGGACGGGGACGGCTACGACGGGGGCACGGGGGGCGACGACTGCGACGACGAGAACGCGGACACCTACCCGGGCGCGGACGAGCTGTGCGACGACGGGGAGGACAACGACTGCGACGGCGCCATCGACGGCGACGACGAGGACTGCGACCACACCGGGGACGACGACACGACGGGTGACGACGACACGACCGGGGACGACGACACGACCGGAGACGACGACACCTCCGGGAGCGACGATGACCTGGAGCTCGGTGGGGGCTGCGAGTGCGAGTCCTCGTCCTCGGGAATTCCCACCGCCGCCGGCCTCGTCGCCGGCCTGGCCCTGGCGGGCGTCTTCCTGCGGCGACGCAGCTAGGCTGCCGTTCCGTTGCACGGAAAACCGGGGGGTCCGCGGCACGGAGGTATAACGGATCGGACGCGTTCCTCGCGTTTCGAGGGGAGGGGACGTGAGAAGACATTCCCACTTCGGTCCCGGATGGACGGGCCTCGTGCCGATGCTCCTCTGTGGGCTCGCCCTGGCCGCCTGCTCCGAAGGCCACGACCGGGACAGCTGCAACGACGGCAAGGACAACGACGGGGACGGCCTGGCGGACTGCGCGGACGCGGACTGCGAGGCCTACTGCAACGACGGCGGCGGCGACTGCGACGCCGGCGACTGCGATGGCGATGGCTGGACCGTGGCCGACGGCGACTGCGACGACCACGACGACGACGTCCACCCGGAGGCCGAGGAGGTCTGCGACGGACTCGACCAGGACTGCGACGACCTGGTGGACGAGGACTTCGACCTGGACCACGACGGCTACCCCGACGGAGCCGTGGAGGCCTGCGCCGAGGCCTTCGCCCCGGAGCTGCTGGACTGCGACGACGGGGATGCGGCGATCAATCCTGGGGAGGAAGAGGTCTGCGAGGACGACGTCGACAACGACTGTGACGGCATGGTCGACGAGGACCTGGACGAGGACGGGGACGGGCACACCAACTGCGATGGGGACTGCGACGACGGCGACCCGTCGGTCTACCCCGGCGCCCCCGAGGCCTGCAACGACACCGACGACGACTGCGACGGCGAGGTCGACGAGGGGCTGCCCACCGAGCTGTACTACCCGGACGACGACGGGGACGGCCACGGGGCCGAGGGCGGCGCGCCGGTCAGCGACTGCGATCAGCCCGAGGGCTACTCGCTGACCCAGGACGACTGCGACGACGGGGACGCCGGGGTTCACCCGGGCGCCGAAGAGGTGCTCTGCGACGGGGTGAACAACGACTGCGACCCGGCCACTCGGGACAACCCGGACGGTGACGGGGACGGCTGGGGCACCTGCGACGACTGCGACGACGGGGATCCTGCGATCCACCCGGACGCCGACGAGATCGACTGCGACGGGGTGGACAACGACTGCGATCCCACCACCCCCGACGGCCCGGACGGGGACGGGGACGGCTACACCCTCTGCCCGGGCCCGGACCAGGACTGTGACGACGCCGATCCGGCGGTGAATCCGGGCGCGGCCGAGGTGACCTGCGATCAGACGAACAACGACTGTGATCCCTCCACGCCCGACGCCCCCGACGACGACGGAGACGGCCACGTGGTCTGTGTGGACTGCGACGACGCCGATCCGGACGTGAATCCCGGCCAGCCCGAGATCACCTGCGACGGGGTGGACAACGACTGCGACCCGGCCACCGTGGACAACCCGGACGCGGACGGCGACGGCTTTGCTGCCTGCGACGACTGCGACGACGGAGACCCGAACGTGAACCCGGACGGGATCGAGGTCGAGTGCGACGGCGCGGACAACGACTGCGACGGCCAGACCGACCGGATGGTGCCCCAGCAGCACGCCACCCTCGGCGACGCCATCGGCGCCGCGGTGGACGGAGACCTGATCTGCGTCGCCGCGGGGACCTACGAGGAGACCATCGACTTCGCGGGCAAGGCGATCCACGTGCTGGGGCTCGACGGCCCGGACGCCACGGTCCTCGACGGCACCGGCGGCAAGGTGGTGACCTTCGCCGGCGGCGAGGGTCCCGACTCGATCCTCGAGGGCATCACGGTGACCGGTGGCAACACGGGCGACCGGGGCGGCGGCCTGTACATCAGCGGCGCCTCGCCGACGCTGATCGATCTGACGATCACGGGCAACTACGGCAACGTGTGCGGGGGTGGCGTGTACGTGGACGGCGGTGGCAGCCCGACCTTCACCGACGTCCGGATCACCAGCAACTCCACGGCCAGCGGCACCTGGGGCGGCGCGGGGATCTACGTGACCGACGCCAGCATCTCGATGGCCCGGGCGGAGATCTCCGGCAACCTCAGCCGCGGCAGCGATGGCGGCGCGGCCCTGGCCCTCGACCTGGCCAGCGCGTCGATGAGCGACGTGGTGATCGCGGACAACACGTCCTACAGCGTGGGGGGGGCGATCCGGGCGGACAACTCGTCACTCACCATCCACAACGGGCGGATCACCGGCAACGTCAGTCAGCACAATCGAGCGGGGGGGCTCTACCTGGACTGGAGCCAGACCACACTGCGCAACGTGATCGTCGCGGGCAACCGTGCCGAGGGCTACAACCCCGAGGGCGGCGGCCTCTACGTCTGGAAGGGCACCGTGAACCTGGACCACGTGGCCGTGGTCGGCAACACGGCCTTGACCGAGGGCGGCGGGCTGTACCTCTACGACTGCACCGCCAACCTGGCTCACACCGTCATCGCCGGCAACTACGCGGGCACCAGCGGCGGGGGCATCTACGACGTGGTCTCGGCGACCACGGCCACGTTCGGCGATCTGTGGGACAACACGCCCGAGGACGTGTTCGGGATGACGGATCCCACCGGCGCCGACGGCAACGTCGCGGTCGACCCCCTCTTCCTCGACCTCTCCGATCCCGATCCCACGCTGTGGGACCTGCACCTGGCCGCCAACAGCCCGCTGGTGGACGCCGGTGATCCGGCGGCGACGGACCCCGACGGATCGCCCCCGGACATGGGCCCGTACGGAGGCGGGTACGCGAACGCCTTCGACCTGGATCAGGATGGCTACGACGAGTGGTGGCTGCCCGGTCCCTACGACCCCGCCACCTCCCCGGGCATGGATTGCGACGACCTGGACGCGGGGGTCTACCCCGGTTCGGGCTGCTGAATCCCTACTCGACCGTCACCAGCGAGTTCCCGATCGTGCGCGAGTTGCCGTCGCTGTCGGTGGCCACGATCTCGAGCAGGTGGGGGCACTCGTCCGCCGGCCCGAAGTCGTACGAGCCGGTGAAACCGACCATGTCGTTTCCGGGGTACCTGGGCCAGACCGCGTCGACGTCGGGCCGCGACGTGCCGTAGGTCAGCGGCACGTGGACCGACTCGTCGATCACCGCCTCGATGGAGGTCACGGCCCGGTTGTCCAGGGCCCAGCCGCGGATGGTGACCTCGGTGTTGGGCTCCACGCTGTCCCCGGGCTCGTCCATGTGGCCGAAGGGCGCCAGGTTGTCCATCACCCAGTTGGCCTCGGTGGACACCGTGGCCTGGGAGCCGAGGATCAGGTAGGCCCGGGCGCGGACCGTGCCGTGGGCCGGGATGCCAAAGGGGAACTGGGCCCGCACGTTGTTGAACGGCAGGTCCCGCTGCTGCCAGCCCTGGAAGTCGGTGATCTCGTTCTCGTGAAGGATGCCGACCCCGTAGGCGAGGTAGTCGTCCTGCATCGTCACCCAGGGCTCGGGGCTGGAGAAGTTCTCGTAGAAGAAGCCGTCGTTGCCCGGGGTGTCGATGGTGATCTCGTTGCCCGCCGAGTCGAACAGCCGCCACAGGTCGGGGCCGTTTTGGCCGTTGGCGGTGTAGACCGTGGGCATCTCCTGGCCGGTGACCGCGTGGTCCAGGCCGCCGGTCTCCCGGATCTCGTAGCGCAGCTCCACCACGTGGGTCCGCACGAAACGTATGGTCTGGCGAACGGTGACGTCGGAGACCCGGTACTCCAGTGCCGGGTCGTCGCAGCCGCCGGAGTCGCATGTCTGGAAGTCCCAGTTGGGATTCCAGAACAGCGGCGTGGTCTCCACCTCCAGGATGCCACCCGTGTTCGTGACCGCGTCCACCCCCGAGCCGTGGTTGCAGCGGTTGCCCCCCTGCACCGGGTTCCAGCCCAGGTAGGTGATGGACTCCGGGCAGTCCGAGGCGTTGCTCTGACAGGAGGCGTTCCAGGCGCAGTTCTGCATCCTCCGGTCCGGGTCGTAGAACGCCACCTGGACCTCCCGGCCCGTGTCGTTGGCGTCGATGACGTTGGTGCCGTTCATGCCCATGAACCCGTCGGCCTGGCCGAAGAAGATCACCGTCCCGCCCCACTCCCGCCGCACGCCGATCTTGAGATAGCCGGTGCCGTCGTAGAGGTAGTCGTCGGTGAACCCGTCCACGGTGGTGGTCTCGGACGCCCCGGCCGGGCTGTCGCCGGGCAGCGGGGAGTCACCGATGGGATCCGGGGGATCCGAATAGGGGCAGTCGTCATCGCCCGTGTCGTCGTCGCCTGTGTCGTCGTCCGCGGTGTCGTCGTCGCCTATGTCGTCGTCGCCCGTGTCGTCGTCGCCCGTGTCGTCGTCGTCGGTGTCGTCGTCGCCGGTGTCGTCATCCCCCGTGTCGTCGTCCCCGGTGTCGTCATCACCGGTGTCGTCGTCTCCGCTGTCGTCGTCGTCCCCGGTGTCGTCGTCGTCCCCGGTGTCGTCGTTGTCGTCGTCGTCCACCGGCACCGGCGGGCCGGGGCATCCGACGACAAGCAGCGAAGCGAGGGCGAACAACAGGGGGAGGTGGCGCATCGAGATCTCCTTGGCGACCAGGGTACCGATTTTTTTTCTAAAGCTCCCGGAGAAGTATCCGATAAGTCCCATCGGGACTCGTACACACGGAGGCATGATGCCCACTCGCCCGGTGATCTGGACAGCCCTCGCCACCTTCGCCCTGTTCGCTGCTGGATGCACTGACGAGGCGATCGAGCCACCGCCGTCCGACAGCCTGTCCTCCCCCATCGTCGGGGGGACCCCCACCGAGGCGTACGACCACGCCGTGGCCATCTACCAAGACCACAGCTTCATCTGCAGCGGCACCCTGGTGAGCGCCACGACGGTCGTGACCGCAGCCCACTGCCTGGACGGAGTGGCGGGCGATCTGAAGGTGTTCTTCGGCGTCAACGCGATGAAGCCGTGGCGGGGTACCGTGATCGACGTCGACCACTTCGAGGCCCATCCGGCGTGGAATCCCGCCACGCTGCGCAACGACATCGGCGTGATGCACCTGGCGGAGGACGCGCCAGTCGACCCGGCGCCCCTGATGGAGCCGGGGACCTTCGGCAACCCGTTCATCGGCGAGAAGGCCCGCTTCCTCGGATTCGGGGCCACCAACTGGCTCGGCGCCGGTGTGGGCCTCAAGCGCCAGGTGGACATCGAGATCGTCGGCGTCGCAGCGAAGAAGTTCCGCTACGCCGACCCCACCGGCAACACCTGCTACGGCGACTCGGGCGGCGGCGGGTACGTGTACCACGACGGAGAGTGGAAGCTGGCCGGGGTGACCTCCTACGGCGACCAGTGGTGCCAGCTCTACGGGGTGAGCACCCGCAGCGACGCCTACATCGACTGGCTGGCCCCCCTGGTCGACGAGGACGGCGGTGGGCAGGCGCCCGACGCCACCGAGCTCACCATCGGCCACTTCATGGGCGGCAGCGTGGCCGCCGGCGACACGGTGCTGTACTGGTTCCCGACCTTCGACAACCAGCGCTACGACGTGCAGGTCCAGACCCAGACGGGCGACGTGGACCTCTACGTCCACGCGGAACACGACGTGAGCCCCCAGACGAACACCTGTGCCTCCGAAGCGGCCCCGGGCGAGGTCGAGTCCTGCGCCATCGCCGACGGCGGCAACGACGACTACTGGGTGATGGTCAAGGGCAACGACGCCAGCCTGTTCCAGGTGATCTACGCGGGGAGCGACCCGACCTGCCACGTGGGCGTCAACGGCGAGGCGGACTACTGCACCGAGGGCTGCCCGTGCACGGTGGGCGAGGGGGATTGCCAGGCTTCGGACGACCTGTGCGCCGTGGGTCTGCGCTGCGAGGACGGGGGCCCCGACTACGGGCTGGCCGAGGGCGTGTTCGTCTGCGAGTTCCCCAGCGAGGCCGGGCCCCCAGAGGAGAACCTCCCCTGAGCCGCCCCGCGGGACAGGACCTCCGACCAGCGTAGGCGGCCCGTCAGCTGCATCAGCAGGAACAGCGTGAGGATCGATAGCACCGTCACCGTCAGACCGGTGAAGCCCTCCCAGAAGTGGGCCAGCGAGAAGCCGATCAGGTAGACCAGCTGGGCCAGGCCCGCCTCCACGAAGGCGAAGCGCGAAGACACCACCAGCCGCAGGTAGCTGACCACCAGCACGATGGAAACCACCGAGCAGGCCGCGAAGGCGGGCACGATGCGCACGTGGTCCACCAGGTAGCCGAACAGCAGGTGGAACGCGAAGAACGCTGCCCCCAGGAAGAGGTAGTTCACCGGGTGGATCTCGATCCTGCGCAGGGTCGCGAGCACGAACATCACCACGAAGAAGAACAGCAGGGAGATCGGCGCCGAGAACGACAGGTCCGCGGCCAGCTCCCCGGGCTGGATGTGGGTCGGGGTGAGCATGCCGATGTCGTGCCCGGTCACGATCTGACTGTAGTCCCAGTCCAGGGTCCAGCCCTCGTCGTCCAGGTGGCGGCTGGAGGGCGACAGGGTCAGGGGCGGGAAGTCGATGCCCCGGAAATCGGTGGTCATCGCCAGGTGGAACCGCTCCAGGTTGGCCACGTCGGGGGACGGGACGTAGCGCCACTCGTCCATACCCCGCGATCGGTAGGCGATGGCGAACTCCACCGTCTGGCCCGGCTCGACGGCCACCGGGGCGATCACGCGGCCGGCCTCGGGCTTCAGCGTCCGCGCCACGTCCTCGCCATCGATGACGAAGTGGAACTCGTCGTACAGCCCCTGGGGGTGGGGGAAGACGAACTCGAGCCGCAGCTCGCCCGCCTGGTCCTGCTCGTGGGTGTAGGCCCACGCGCCGTCGAAGTCCACGTCGTACAGCGAGTACCACATGAGCCCCTTGAGGCGCTGATCCAGCCGCAGATCGACCGCGATCTCCGTGGAGGCCGGCGACACCGCCTTCTGGTGATGGTCCACCAGGGTCTCGGTCACGGTGCGCACCTGGCCGTCGTCGTCCCGCTCGGTCCGGGTCGCCTCGCGCTCGGTGGTCCACTGGAACACCAGCGACGGCGCCTGCTGGGACTGGGGCGCCCCCCACAGCTCGGCGACCTGCCCCTGCAGCTTCCGGCCCTGGCGACCGGTCCGGTCCTGCATCACCGCCCCGAACATCAACCAGGCCACGGCGATCCCCGCGAAGATGGCCGCCACCGCGGCCAGACGTAGCACCTGCATCATCGGAACCTCCTTTGCATGACCCACCCGAGCTCGGGGCCGTCGAAGGCGTCAGGCGTCAGGCGTCAGGCATCTGGGGGGAGGGGGGAGGATCCCACCCCGGAGGAGCACGACGACACACGGCTGGCGCCGGAGACCTGCATCCCCGAGACGAGCGACGATCAACCTGCTGCTGGGTATGTTGGTTGCCCGGGAAGGCGGAGCGGTTTGGATCTCGTCGCGTTGTCGAGCAACGTCCTTGCAGGGACCGTGCAGGCCCCCTGCGAATCGACGACACTCCCGGCCTGACGCCCGACGCCTGACGCCTGACGCCAGACGCCAGACGCCTCGGTTCAACAGGCCCCGTAGTACCCGTAGTCCACCACGATCGTGTCGCCGTTGGCCGGGACGTAGGCCGGCAGGAAGACGATGGCGTTGAGGACGGCGTCGTAGGACCAGCCGACCTGCAGCTGGGTGCCGTTGACGTAGACCTCGACGGTGTTGGGCACGGCCTCGTAGGTCAGCGGGAAGGTGTCCGAGAGGCTGATCGCGATCCAGCCCAGGTTGGCCAGCACCGTGGACCAGTCGGCGTCGCAGATGGTGCCCAGGACGCCGCCGGTGGCGTTGGCCACGTCCACGTAGCCGGTGCCCGGATCGGCCGTGCCGCCGGGGCCGGTGCAGGAGGTGGCGGCGTAGCCGTTGGTGCCGCAGATCGCCGACAGGATCACGTGGTCCGGGTTGACCTTCATCGACTGGTACCACGACAGGTACTGGCTCCACGAGCCGCTCTGGTCCGGCTCGTCGGACACGTAGACCACCCGCAGCCCCGCGTCGTCGCGCCAGAAGTTGGAGTTGGGCCAGGTGCCGTTCTCGGCCTTGACCAGGCCGTCGTAGCCGTACTTCAGCCCCTGCTCGGTCCAGCTGCCGTTGGTCCCGACCGCGCAGTTGGCCGCGAACTGGGCCGCGCCGTTGGGCGTCTGATCGTCGATCACCTTGTAGGTGGCGCCCTGGAAGTCGTCGTCGTCGGTGGTGACCACCGAGATGTGGTAGTCCACGCCCGCGTTGTTGATGATCGAATAGAAGTAGCTGAAGTCGTCGCCCAGATACCCCTGCTCGTCCTCCATGGAGCACGAGTTGTCCACGACCCACAGGATGTCCGACGCGTTGTCGCCCTGCTGGGTGAACGTGTCGGTGGCGTAGCCCCCCGGTTCGCCGTCCCCGTCCTGGAACGCCTGGGCGGTGGGATCGTTGGGGTCGTCGCTGGTGACGCTGAGCATGCCCGTATACGAGGCGATCTCCTCGGGGAGGAAGCTCACGGTGACCGAGATCTCGCTGCCCGGGGACAGGTCCCAGCCGTTGTTGACGTAGTCGTCGAGCTGACCCGGATCCAGGGTCATGGCGTTGACCGGCGGGGAGCTGAAGAAGCTGTAGCCGGTCAGCTCCAGGGGGGCGGTGCCCACCGACTGGACCGCGATGTCCACGGTCTCCTCACACTCCAGGGACACGCCGCCGAAGTCGAAGGTGTCGGGGACGAGCTGGATCGCGGGTTCGGTGCCGTCCGCGAGCAGGTCCACCTCGACCACCGGCTCGTCCGGGTCGTCGCTGGCGATGTCCACCCGCGCGGAGTACGGGATCCCGTAGTCCGGGGCGAAGGCCACCTCCATCTGGACCGATCCTCCGGGGGCGATGGTGGAGCCCGTGGGGTTGGTGGCGATCCAGAAGTTGTTCGAGCCGACCACCGCGCAGGTGTACAGGGTGAGGTCCGCGTTGCCCACGTTGTAGATGGTGACCCACTCGTAGTCCACGTCGCCGACCTTGACCTCGCCGAAGTCCACGGTCCACGGGTCCACGTCGATGTCTGGCTGGTCCGAGGGTTCCCCGGAGATGGCCACGTCGATGGAGGGCTCGTCCGGGTCGTCGCTGACCACGGTGAGGGTGGCGGTGTCGGCGTACTCGTCGCTCGGGGTGTAGGTGATGGTCACGTACTTGGTCTGGCCCGGGGACACGGTCCCGGGCAGCGTCGGCGACGAGACGCTGAAGTCGCCGGACCCCGACAGGGACAGCGCGGACACGGTCAACGAGGCGCCGCCCACGTTGCTCACCGCCACGGCCGACGACGGCGACATCCCCAGATCGACCTGACCGAAGTCCACCACCAGGGGATCCACCACGATGTCGGGCACCGGCTCCTCGGCGCCGGTGAGGGCGATGGCCACGGAGGGCTCGTCGGGGTCGTTGGACGGGACCTGGATCTGGGCCTGGTCCGAGCCGGGGTTGGTGGGCGCGTAGGTGGCTTCCACCGTCGTGCTCGCCCCGGGGGCCAGGATCTGGTTGGACGGGTCCACGGTGATGGAGAAGTCGGAGCTGCCGATCAGGGAGAGCGAACCCAGCTCCAGATCCGCGTTGCCCACGTTGGAGATCGTCGACGACAGCGCCAGGCTGAATCCGACCTGGACCTGGCCGAACTGCAGGGCCACCGGATCCACCTCGATGTCGGGTTCGGGCACCGGGCTTCCCAGCAGGTCCACGATCACCGTGGGCTCGTCGGGATCGTCGGAGGTGATGGTCACCTGGCCGGAGTCGGCCGTCATGTCCACCGGGTTGTAGACCACCATGAAGGTCTGGGAGCCCCCCGGCAGCAGGGTGGTGGGGAAGCCGCCGGCGTTGATGCTGAACTCGTTGCCCCCCGAGAGCACGGGCAGGCTGACGGTCAGGCTGCCGCTGCCCACGTTGGACACGGTCACCCAGTCGAAGCTGGTCTGGCCCACGTCCACCTGGCCGAAGTCCACCAGCAGGGGGTCCACCTCGATGTCGGGCACCGGCTCGTGCTGGCCGCCCAGCTGCAGGTACACGAACGGCTCGTCCGGATCGTCGCTGGGGATCTCCACCTCCCCGGTGTCGGGCAGCACGTCCACCGGCGTGTAGCTCACCTCGACCACGGTGAAGTCGCCGGGCAGGACGATCTCGCCGGACGGATCGATGGACAGCACGAACTCCGCCGAGGCGCTCAGCGCCAGGGTGCCCAGCGTCAGGTCCGCGGCGCCGACGTTCCAGATCTCGGCGTCCATGACCACCGTGGTCCCGATGCCCACCTGACCGAAGTTGAGGGAGGAGGGCTGCAGGTCGATGTCCGGCGCGATGCCGTTGCCGGTCACGTCCACCTGGACCTGGGGCTCGTCCGGGTCGTTGGAGTCGATCTGGACCAGGCCGGTGTAGCCCACCGCGTCCAGGGGCTGGAAGCTCAGCTCCAGCTCCGCGCTGTCCCCCGGGCCGAGCACGGTGCCCGCCGGGTTGCTGGTGATCCAGAACACCGGGGCGCCGCCGAACGAGCAGTTGAACAGCTCCAGATCCGCGTCCCCCACGTTGGTGATGGTCAGGATCTCGCTGGCCACGGTGTCCACGACCACGTCGCCGAAGTCCAGCGTCCAGGGGTCGACGTCGATGTCGGGCTCCGGGGATGGCGAGCCGAACAGGGAGACGTCCACCGCCGGCTCGTCCGGGTCGTCGCTGGCCACGGTCAGGGTGCCGCTGTCGGCGAGGTCGTCCACCGGGGTGTAGGTCACGTAGATCGTGCGGGTCTGCCCCGGCAGGATCGTGCCCGGCAGGTTCGCCGACGACCAGCTGAACTCCGCCGGACCGGCGAGGCTGATGCCGCTCACGTCCAGGACCGCGGTGCCCACGTTGGAGACCGACACGGTCTGCGACGAGGTCTGCCCCACGTCCACCTGGCCGAAGTCCACCAGCAGCGGATCGACGTCGATGTCGGGCTCGGGGGCCTCCTCGCCCACCAGATCCAGGGTCACCACCGGCTCGTCGGGATCGTTGCTGGGGATCTGGACCTGGCCCGTGTCGCCGCCGAGATCCGTCGGACCGTAGCGGACGGTGACCGTGGTCACGTCGCCGGGTGTCAGCAGAAGGCCCGAGGGGTCCACCTCGATGGCAAAGTCGTTCGAGCCGAAGAGCGAGAGCGATCCCAGGTAGAGATCCCCGTCGCCCAGGTTCCAGATCTCGGCGTCCAGGGACAGGGTGCTGCCCAGGTCCACGGAGCCGAAGTCCAGCTGGGTGGGGTCCAGATCGATGTCCGGCGCCACCCCTTGGGCCACCACGTGCACGTCGACCACGGGCTCGTCCGGGTCCGAGGACGCGATGCTGACCACCCCGCTGGCCGACTGGGGCGAGGTGGGCGTGAACTGCAGTTCCAGGAGGTCGGCGCCCCCCGCGGCGATCACCGCCCCGGTCGGGCAGCCCACCAGGCTGAACTGGGGATCCCCGGTGTAGGCGCAGCCGTAGACCGTCAGGTCGGCGTCGCCCACGTTGAGCACGTCGGCGCTGCCCGACGCGGTCAGGCCCAGGGTCACGTCGCCCAGGTCCACCGTCCATGGGTCCACGTCGATGTCCGGCTGGGGCGTGACCTCGCCCAGGAGTTCCACCTCCACGGACGGCTCGTCCGGGTCGTCGCTTTCGAACGTCAGGGTGCCGGTGTCGGGGACCTCGTCCACCGGGGTGTAGCTGACGTACACCACCTCCTGAGCGCCGGGGGTGAGGATGCCCGGGAGGGCGATGGCGCTGATGGAGAACTCGGCCGAACCGACCAGGGTGACGCCGGTCACGTCCAGGTCGGCGCCGCCGAGGTTGCTCACCTGCACCGAGTGGGTCCCGGTCTGTCCCAGGTCCACCTGGCCGAAGTCCACCTGCAGGGGCATCACGTCGATGTCGGGGATCGGCAGCTCCGATCCACTGAGCAGGACGTGGACCACCGGCTCGTCGGGATCGTCGCTGGGGATGTCGACGACGCCCGTGGCCATGCCCTGGTTGTCCGGCGTGTAGGTGACCTCCAGGGAGGTCGAGTCACCGGGCGCGAGCACGGTTCCGCTGGGGTCAGCGGTGAGCGAGAACTCCGTGGAACCGCCCATGGCCAGGGTGCCCAGGGTCAGGTCCGAGGTGCCCACGTTGGAGACCGTGGAGGTCAGCGTGGCGGTGTTTCCGGGCTGGACCATGCCGAACTGCAGCAGGGTCGGCACCACGTCGATGTCCGGCTCCGGGAAGGCCGCGCCCAGCAGATCCACGTGGATCAGCGGCTCGTCCGGGTCGTCGCTGCCGATGGCGATCTGGCCGGTGTCCGCGGTGAGGTCGGCCGGCGTGTAGCTGACCAGGATCAGCTCCGAGGCACCCGCGGCGATGGTGGTGGGGAATTGCGCCGCGCTGATGCCGAACTCGACGGCCCCGGTCAGCGCCGGCGCGTCGACCGACAGGTCGCCGGTGCCCACGTTGCTGACCATCACGGCGTCGGTGGCGGTGAGCCCCACGTCCACCAGCCCGAAGTCGATCTCCACCGGGGTGACGTCGATGTCGGGGACCGCCTCGTGGGACCCGTCCAGCAGCAGGGTCACCACCGGCTCGTCCGGGTCGTTGCTGGGGATCTCGATCAGGCCCGAGTCCGCGGTCAGGTCCACCGGCGTGTAGGTGATGGTCACCACCGCCGATTCGCCCACCGGCAGCACCTCGTGGCTGGGGTTGGTGATCATCTCGAACTCGGCGGAGCCGGTCTGGATCAGCGAGCCCAGCTCCAGGTCCGCGTCGCCGAGGCTCCAGATCTCGGCGTCCATGGTCACCGACTGGCCGACCTCCACCGGGCCGAACAGCAGCTGGGTCGGCACCAGATCGATGTCCGGCGAGGGGAGGAGCTGGCCGGCCAGCGGGATGCGGACCTCCGGGGTGTCGGGATCGTTGCACTGCAGGACGAGCTCGCCGCTGTCCAGGCCGTCGTTCAGCGGCGTGTAGGCCACGTCGATCTGGGTCGTATGGCTGGGGGGCAGGGACACCGGGGCCGGGTCGACCTCGACTGTGAACTCGGCGGAGCTCGAGGGGTCCAGCTCCACCGACGACAGCGCCAGGTCCGCGGTGCCCACGCTGGACACGGTCACTGACAGGACCACCGTCCCGCCGCTGGGCACCTGGCCGAAGCTGAGGGACGAGGGCGACCAGGCGATGGCGGGCACCGGCTCGTCGAGCACGTCCACCGCCGACACCGGGACCTCGACCACCGGCTCGTCGGGGTCGTCACTGTAGACCCGGATCACGTCCTCGGCCGGTCCGAGTTCGTAGGGCGCGAAGGTGACGACGAGTTGCACCTCCTCGTCGGCTCCGAGGCCCTCGTCGAAGTCCTCCACCGAGAAACCGGCCGCGCCGTCGACCATCTCCACCGAGTCCACGTGCAGGGTGCCGCCCCCGACGTTGTGGACCGTCAGCAGCTGTTCGGTGGGCGTGCCCACGGTCACCGTGCCGAAGTCCATGGCCTCCGGAGAGACGAAGACGTCGGGATCGAGCTGCTCAAGCTCATTCTCTGTGCAGCCCATCCCCAGCGACAGGATCGCCAGGAGTCCCGCCAAGGTCGGGAACGCGTACTTCGCTCGATGCATCGGAACACCCCTGTTTTCGCGCACTTGGAGCCCGGTCTGTGGCGGCAGTGTATCGAAGTTGACAACTCGTTGACAGGGGTATGGGGAACCTCATGGAGAACGCGCGCACTCCGCACGCGTGCTAGGCTCGGACGCCTTCCGCAGATACGGCGGACAGACCGCGGGAGCCCCTTGGATGACCTCGGTACCCGATCAGCTGGAGAAGCTCGTCGAGATGCTCAAGGGCGGGTTCATCACCCCCGAGGAGTTCGACGCACAGAAGCGGGCCCTGCTCGACGGGACCGCCGCCGACTCCCCCGGCGGCGCCCGCCCGGCCCCCGCCCCCCGGCGCGCCGGGGGGGCGGACCCGGGGCGCCCCATGCACCGCGCGGGGGGGTTTGGGGGGG
>CAZITQ010000194.1:0-4181 GCA_964542165.1 uncultured Rickettsiales bacterium | reverse complement strand
GGCGACGGCTCGGACCCGGCCGCCCGTCGCGAGGTGGGCGCGTACCGGATCCTCGCCTTCCTCGGCGAGGGCGGTATGGGCGCGGTCTACCGGGCTCGGCACCGCTCCGACGAGATGGCGCGGCGTCAGGGGGGGGACGTGGCCATCAAGGTCATGCACGCCCAGTATGCCCGCAACCCGGAGTACCGGGCCCGCTTCGAGCGCGAGGCCACCCTGGGGATGCGGCTGGACCACCCCAGCATCGCCCGCGGCCACGATCTCATCGTCGACGGCGGGGAGCTGGCCCTCGTGATCCAGTTCGTGCCGGGGCGCCCTCTGTCCGAGGTGATGGGCGAGGCCGCCGGGCCCCTGGCGTGGGACAGCGCCGTCGAGCTCCTCGAGCCCCTGCTCGACGCCGTGGAGGCGGCCCACCGCCACGGGGTGATTCACCGCGACCTCAAGCCCGAGAACATCCTGGTGTCGACCACCGGCGCGCCGGTGATCATCGACTTCGGGATCGCCAAGGACGTGGAGTCGGCCCACACGCGCACCGGCACCGGCATGGGCACCGTGGAGTACATGGCACCCGAGCAGTACACCGATGCCGGGTCCGTGGACCACCGGGCCGACGTCTACTCCCTGGGCATGGTGCTGTACGAGATGCTCGCCGGACGCCTGCCGTGGGAAGCGGAGACCGCGGCGTTCGAGATCCTCGAACAGAAGGCCCGCAAGCAGCTCATGTCGCCGGCGGCGTTCCGGCCCGGGATCCCGCCGGAGATCGTGGCCGCGCTGTCGCCGGCGCTGGCGGCGGCGCCCGACGAGCGGTACGGCAGCGTGGCCGAGCTGCGCGGGGCGCTGCGATCGGCTGCCTCGAGGCTGGGTGCCGCGGGCGCCTCCGATCCTCCCCCGGTGGCCGTCGCTCCGTCCTCCGCACCTCCCGTCCCCGCCGCCCCGATGGCCGCGACGCCCCCGCGGGCCCGGCCTGCCGAACCGGCGTCGCCGTCCTCCGGGCGCTGGATGGTGTGGATCGCGATCGCGCTCGGGTGCCTGCTGCTCCCGGTGATCGGCCTGGGGATCTGGGCCCTCGCCACCCGAGCTCCCACCCCGGAACCCTCGTCCGAGATCTCGGACGCGGAGCTGGACCGCATCCGGGCGCGGGAACGGGATCGGATCCAGGGGGAGCTGGATGCCCAAGCGGAGCGGCTGGCGGAGGACGAGACCGCGGCAGCCGAGCCGCCCGCCCCCGCACGCCCCGTGCCGGAGCCGCCGACATCCGCCGAATCCTCTCCCCGGCCGATCACCGACCAGGAGCTGGAGCGCATCCGGGCCCGCGAGCGGGACCGGATCCGCGCGGAGCTCGAGGCGCAGACCGAACGCATCCTGGCCGAGGAGCGGTTGCAGGCAAGCCCAGCTCCGAACTCCGAGACCCAGAGCGAGATCGACAAGGTCTGGGCCAAGGTCAGCCCGGCGCTGGAGGCGTCTCGCGACGACCGTGGGGACTCCGGCGTCGCTCCGGAAGAGACCACCGCCGAGGACTGGGCCTTCCTGGGGCAGATGGCCCTCGATGGCGGCAGCTGCACCAACGCCATCCCCAACTTCCGCGAGGCGGTCGAGCTCGCGCCGGGGAACGCCAGCTACAACTACAAGCTGGGACTGTCGTATCACCGCTGCGGTCGTGAGGACTCCGCGGTGAAGTACCTGACCAAGGCCGCGGGCTCGATCCCCGCTGCTAAGGTCCTCCTCGACGAAATCGCTCTGGACTAGGGTGACGTGGGGCCTGGCTCGGGAGCACAGCTGTGCTCATCCGCGTTCGTCTGTGGTCTCGATCGGGTCCTCCCTGGACCCGATTCGACCCGAGGCACGCGCTACTCCTCGGGCTCCGACCGCCCGACGATGCGGATCGAGATCGACTCCCCCCCCCGCTCGACCTCGAAGATCGCCTCGTTGGCGTCGCTCACCCGCTGGTAAGCCTCCAGGGCCTCGCCGGGGTTGGTCAGGGGCATGTCGTTGAGCCGGGTGATCACGTCCCCGTTGAGGAAACCGCAGGAACCGGGTAACGAGTCGGTGGGGATCCCCAGCAACTTCATGCCCGACGGCCGTCCGTCCCGGTACTGGGGTACCACCCGCATGGACATGGACAGCTGGCGCAGGTCCTCGCCCACCGTGGGGTCCACGGCGAAGTGGTCGCCCTCGACCTGGCAGCGGATGACGCTCTCCGGGCCCGGCTGGCCCACCCGTCCCCCACCCCACGAGGGGGGGGCCGAGGCGCGGGAGAGGCCGTCGATCTCCTCGAGCAGCGCCTCGTTCTGCAGCCTGCAGTCCGCGGCGTCCTTCATGGCCTGGTCGGACTGCATCTCCGTGGCGGCCAGCTGGATCCGCAGGGACTCGTTCTCCGATTCCAGCCGCTGGCGCTCCCCACCGCAGCAGCCGGTTGCGGCGAGGAAGCCCGCGAGGAGCAGGGGGGCAGGGATGATCCGTCGCATGGCGGGATGATCGCCGATCGCCCGGGGAAAGTCAGCCGAGCACCGTCGCGACCGCCGAGCCGGGTACAATCCGCGCCAGACATGTCCGCACCTCCCCCCCGCGCCGCGTCTCCCCTCCCCTGGCTGGCGCTCGCGCTGCTCGCAGCCGCCGGTTGCCCGCCCGAACCCGAGATCTCAGGCCTGGAGGTGATCGAGAACCCCGACAACGTGCTGTCCGCCTTCGTGCGCTGGACCACCGACGCGCCGGCGACCTCCCGGGTGGAGTTCGGCCCGGACGCCCCGGATCGGTTCGCGGTGGGCGACGACGAGCAGGTCACCGATCACGAGGTCCTGGTCTTCGGCCTGCGTCCGGACCAGGAGATCCGACTCCGGGCGCTGTCGACGACGGACGACGGCGGCGAGGGGCTGTCGGACGAGGTGGTCCACGTGGCCGGTTCCCCCCCCTTCGACGGGGCCCAGTTCGAGCTGACCCACCACGATCCCGAGCGCGCGGAACCCGGGTGGACCCTGGCGAACCTGGTCCTCGGCGCGACCCTGGCGCCGACGATCGTGGTCATGCTCGACGAGGAGGGTTGGCCCGTGTGGTACCACCGCATGGGCGACGCCGTGGGGTCGGGGGACGTGGAGGTCTCCCTGGTGGGCGACGACCGGATCCTCATCGGCGGCGGCGTGGCCGCGTACAACGCGCCGAGGATGGTGGATCTCGCGGGCCGCGTGCTGTGGGAGGGTCCGCAGCAGCCCGAGGGGCTCTACGCCGAAGGGTCGTGGCACCACAGCTTCCGGCGCACGCCCGACGGCACCTTCCTGGGCCTGCAGTACGCCTTCGACGGGCTGCAGCTCTACGACCGCGTGACCGAGATCGACGGGGAGGGCGACACCCTGTGGAGCTGGCGCTCCATCGACCACGTCGACGTCCTGGGCGACGAGTACCCCCACGGCAACAACGCCATGCTCGACGGGTCCGGCGAGACCCTCTACTACAGCTCCCGCTACACGAGCTCCCTGCTCAAGCTCGACGGCGAGGGTCAGGTGCTGTGGCAGCTGGGCGAGGATCGGGACTTCGAGTACGACGGAGAGCACGACACGCCGTGGTTCCTGGCCGCCCACGCCCGCCAGGTCCTGCCGGACGGCAACGTACTGCTCTACGACAACGGCAGCGCGGAGGACCGGGAGTGGTCGCGGGTGGTCGAGTACCGCCTGGACGAGGACTCGATGACCGCCTCCATCGCCTGGGAGTACCCGGGCGCCCTGGCCGACGACGAGTGGTTCACCTTCGCCTGGGGGGACGCCGATCGGCTGTCCAACGGCAACACCCTGGTCTGTGCCGGCACCCTGGTGGGCCGCCAGAGCCAGTCCCGCCTGTTCGAGGTCACCCCCGACGGCGACAAGGTCTGGCAGGTCCTGCTGTCGGTCAACGACCAGGAGGAGCTGGCGGGCGCCTACATGGCCCAGCGGATCCCCCCCCTGCTGGACAAGGTCCCGTAGCCCCTCCCCAGGGCACCCGGCGACCCGTGCACGAAGCGACCCCTGACGGACGGCACGCGCCGTGCATAGGCTCGGGGCCGGGGGAGTTCGTACCCACCCCCGAGGAGGAGATCCCATGCCCCGCAGACTCGCGCTCTGGTTCCTCGCGGCCCTGTGCACCCTGGCCCTGGTGGCCTGTACCGACTCCCAGGTCATGGAGCACGACGACGACGACGGCTGGGACGACGCCGACTC
>CAZITQ010000193.1:15008-18825 GCA_964542165.1 uncultured Rickettsiales bacterium | reverse complement strand
GCAATCGTCGTCGCTCGCGGTGCTGCCCTCGTGGGGTCAGGGATGGTCCGCTGCGACGTCGTCGTCGCAGTCGCCGTCGCACTCCCACCAGCCGTCGCCGTCCGCGTCCACGTCCTCGTCCACGAGGCCGTCGCAGTCGTTGTCCTGCCCGTCGCCGCATTGTTCCTGGGCGCCCGGGTTGATGGTGTAGGCCGCGTCGTTGCAGTCGTTGTCGCACTCGTCGTAGCCGTCGCCGTCGTTGTCGATCTCGTCGGGGTCGTCGACGCCGTTGCAGTCGTTGTCCGGCACGCCGTCGCAGACCTCTGCGGCGTTCGGGTGCACCGCCGGGTCGCCGTCGTCGCAGTCGTCACCCCCGCACGCCTGTGCCATGTACCCGTCGCCGTCGGCGTCCCAGCAGGGGGGCGGCGGCTCGAAGCGGACGGCGTACGAGTCGCTGAGCACCGCCTGGTTGTACGACCTCTGCAGGCCGTACCCCTGGGCGCCGTCGCCGATCCCGACGGTGGCCGACGCTCCGTTGTCGTAGGTGACGCTGCCGAAATCGACGTCGTCGTAGTGGAACTCGATGGAGTCGTCGATCTCGAAGAGCTTGAGTTCGAAGTAGGCCGAATCCACGTCCGGGTAATGGGGGACACCCCACCACTCGGCGATGAACACCCGGTTGGGGGAGGACCCGGTGGTCCCGTACCAGATCGACCCGCCGTTCTCGGGGTTCAGGTCGTCCCAGAAAGGGCACACGGTCGCGTACGACAAATACGGCAGCTGCTGGTTGGAGAACGTCAGCGCGGTGGCGCCCTCGAAGTGTGCAAGACCGTTGGAAGTGACGGTGATCCCGATGTAGTTCTGGCCGTAGAACTCGAACGAGAATCCGATGGGCAGCTCGATGTAGTCGTCGTCACCGAGGGTCGTGCTCGTGGGGGCGAACTCGTAGTCGTAGGAGAACCCGACCTCGTCCGAATCGAGCCAGGTGTACCCGTACCCGTCGGGCCCCCCCTGGGCCGCCAGCGCGCCGTGGTCCGCCAGGGCCATGGCGACGAACGCAATCCCGATCCGTATCGCGAAACCTGCCTTGCGGAGCATCGTGCACTTCCCCTCGTGCCGGGAGGGACCGATCCTCTGTAGCGGGTACCACGTTCTCCCGTGAATGTCGACAGAAAGGGCTCCGCGTCGCCGCTCCACCCCCGACGCGCGGACGGGGGAGGGCTCAGCGGGTGATCAGGTCGGCGCGGATCCCGAAGGAGGGGGAGCTCCAGTCGCTGGCGAAGCGCAGGTCCAGCCCAGCCCTCCAGCACGCGCAGGGCGACGTGAAGGTGATCCAGTACTCGTGGTTGAGCAGGCGAGACTGGGCGGGCCCCAGGTCCCCGCGCAGGTTGACCCGCCATACCGCGCCCACGGAGAACCCGCGGAAGATCCGCTTGTGGTCCGCGACCACCTCCCGCAGGAAGGTGTAGGGAACCCAGGTCACGCCGAAGGCGATCTCGTGGATTCCGGTGTCCGGGAGGCGGCCGTGGAGCAAGGGGTACCAGCGCCCCGACGACCACAGCAGACCCTTGCCCCCCCGGACCCAGTCGTAGCTCAGCGCGAGCCGGTTGCCGTTGGGATGGTCCAGCGAGCCCTGGGCGCCGGCCACCTGGAAGGGCTCCTTCTCCCAGGCCACCACCGTCCTGGCGCCCAGGCGGCCGTGCCGGTGGCGGTACGACAGCTCCATGGACAGGGGCTCGATGGGCATGTCCTCGTCGAAACGCGCCTCGGGGAGCAGCTCCAGGGCCGCCGCGAGCCTCAGCTCCAGGCTCTGCACCCGGGGCTGGGTGCGCAGGAACGAGGCCGGCACACCCCGCTGCCAGCGGTTGACCAGCTGCAGGCTCACCCGGTGATGCGGCTGCTGGACGTCGTCGTAGGTCAGCAGGGGGTGGACGGTCTCCTGGACCAGGGGCTGCATGGTGTAGGCGAGCTGGGGTTCGATGACGTGGCGGACGCCGCCGCCGCCCGGACCGCCGCCGAAGTCCCGGTACAGGGCGGTGCCCACCTCCGTGCCCGCCCGCAGCACGCCGAGCTGTCCCGGCTCGGTGTGGTGCCGAAAACCGCCGTAGAGGCTCCCCCGGGCCTCGGCCCAGGGCCGCACCCAGAGCCAGCCGCCCGGCGTCCAGGTCGCCCCCAGCCGGGCCCGGGTCGACAGGCGGAGGGTCCGGCGGACCGGTTCGCCGCTCTCGTAGCGCGCCGACCCCTCGCTCCCGTCGTCGTCCCGCCCCTCGTACGAGGAGTGGGTCCGGGGAATGCCGTCGCGCCCCACGTCCGAGTACTCGGTTCCGTACTCGAACTGCCCGCTCCAGGCGTCGGGAAAGGCCACGGCCCACAGCAGCTCGGAGTCCAGATCCAGCCCCACCTGCCAGTCCTCCCCCGGTCGGGTTCGCAGGCGGGTGGCGGTGGCCCGGAGACGCGGCAGGCTGTGCAGGGCGTTGCTGTTGTACACGTCGGAGACGTCGTCGACGATCTCCGTCTCCATCCGGACCGCGGCTCGTTGGTGGTGGACGCCCCCCCAGACGGTGGAGGCCAGATAGGGTGTGCGGCGGACGCTGTAGTCCTGCTCGAAGTCCCTGAGCACCATGTCGTCGCGGACCACGTCGAGGTGAGCGCCGAAGACCGCGTTCGGGGACCGCTGGAAGTGACGCCACTGGCCCCAGAAACGCACCTCCGAGTACCCGGCGGCCTCGACCTTCGGGATCACCTCGTGCATGCGATCGCGAACCTGCTGGAGCAGGGCGCGGTCCTTGATCGCCGAGAACGAAAGGGTGCCGGCCTGCCCCGGGGCCATGGCGTAGCGCAACTCGCCAGAGCCCATGAACCCGCGGGTGTCGTAGTAGGCGGGCGTCAGCGTGAGGTCCGCGTTGCGCCCCAGGGTCAGGTACACCGGCAGCCCGACGGAGAACGGCTGGCGCCCACCGAGACGGAGCTCGGGCAGCATGAACCCCGACGCGCGGCCGGTCACCGCGTCGAAGCGCCCCGAGGGCACGGGGATGATCCGGCGCTTGCCCAGCCGGAACCAGCTCCGGCGGTGGTGGACGATGCCCTCGGGGGTGATCCGGACGAAGCGGGATTCCACGCTCCAGGCCGGCTTGCGGCCCTCGCAGCCGCAGGGCGTGAACCAGGTGTCGCGCACGAAGACCTGACCGTCGGACAGCCGGCGGAGGACACCGGCGTGGAATCGGTACCGATCCGCGGCGCCCTCCACCTCGGCGTCGATCACCATGCCCTCGAGGGTGTCCAGCTCGACCTGCGCCCGGGCGAAGCGGATCCGCGTGCTCCCCTGGGCCAGCTGGCACTCGCCCTCCCCTTCCGCGCTCTGGGCGGCGATGTCCAGGGAGACGCGGTCGCACGCCAGCACCCACTCGCCGAAGGAGACCCGGACCGAGCCCTCGGCCTCGATCCGCCCGGTACTCGGGTCGTAGCGGGCGGTGTCCGCGGACAGCGTCAGCGGCCCGTCCACGGGTACGAACAGGGCGTCCAGGGAATCGGCCACCTCCCCCACCGCCAGCAGCTCGCCCCCCTTCTCGTCCGGCGGGGGGCCCCGCCGGCGCTTGGCGTCCACACCCGCGGGCCAGGCCAGCGCCAGGACCAGCGCCCAGGCCACCACCGAGGGCGTCCCGTACCTCACGAAGCCCCCTCCATCAATCCGGGGTAGAGCTCGCCCACGAGGTACAGCGAGCCGGTCACCAGCAGCCGATCGCCGGGCTCCGCGGCGGCGCCGGCCGCCGCGCCCGCCCCGCCCCCCGCCCCGGCGCCCCCCCGGGGGGCGCCCCCCCCCCACACCCCCCCGGCCCCC
>CAZITQ010000193.1:0-14998 GCA_964542165.1 uncultured Rickettsiales bacterium | reverse complement strand
CGCAGCCGTGCGCCGGGCTCCGGGGGGGGGGGGGGGGCGGCGAGGGCCGCGCCCGCGGCGCGGTGGACGACCGGTGGGCGGCCCAGCTCCTCGACCGTCCGGGCCAGCTCCTCGGCCGGGAGACGCCCCCTCCCCTCCCGGTACTGGGTGACGTGGACGGTGCGGACCCCCGGGAGCAGCGGTCGGAGGATCCCCCGGGCGTCCTTGTCCCTTCCCATGCCCACGAGGAGGTCGGTCGCGCCCCTGGCCGGTCGGTCGCGCAGGACGGCGGCCAGGGCCCCGGCCGCCGCCGGATTGTGAGCACCGTCGGCGACGATCTCCGGGACGCCGGGGAACAGCTGGCACCTTCCGGGGACGCTGGCCGTCGCCAGGGCGGCGCGGGCGGCGGCGCCGGTGGACAGCCCGATCCCGCCCGCGAGGGCCAAGGCGAGGGCGGCGTTGGTCCTCTGGTGGTCTCCCCACATGCCGTTGTGCAGGCCGTCTTGCGGGACCACGGGGAGAAGCGGGGCACCGAGCTCACGGACCCGGGACCGGACGACCCGGGCAGCCTCGTCGGGGAGGGGGCCCATCCACAGGGGCACCCCCGGGCGGGCGATCCCCGCCTTCTCCGCCGCGATGGAGGCCAGGTCCGGACCGAGGTAGGCCTCGTGATCCAGGGCGATCGACGTGATGCAGGTCGCCTGCACGGGCACCGCGGTGGTGGCGTCCAGGCGCCCCCCCATCCCGACCTCCAGCAGCGCCAGATCCACCCGCCGTTCCCGAAAGGTCTCCACGGCCAGGGCGAGGAGGAACTCGAAGTGGGTGATCGACGCCAGCTCCTCGGATTCCCCGGCCCACCCATCCAGGCGGCAGGCCAGGGAGTCCACCCGTCGGTCGAACTCGGACGCCGTGAGGTCACGGCCGTCGACGCGGATTCGCTCCGTCGGGCTCACCAGGTGGGGAGAGACGAAGGCGCCGGTGCGCAGCCCCTGGGCCCGCGCGATGGCCTCGAGGCCGTACACCACCGAGCCCTTGCCATTGGTGCCGGCGATCTGCACCGCCCGGGGGGCGGCCTCGGCACAGCCCATGCGCTCCAGCAGACGCCGTACCTTGCCGAGGCCGAGCTTGATTCCGCGGACCTGCAGGCCCGCCAGCACCTCGAGCGAGCGGGGGGCGATCAATCCAACATCAACCCGAGGAGCGTCGAGATCTCGGTGCGCAGCTGCCTTCGATCGACGATCCGGTCGATCATGCCGTGCTCCAGGAGGTACTCCGCACGCTGGAAACCCTCGGGCAGCTTCTGCTTGATGGTCTGTTCGATGACCCGGGGGCCCGCGAACCCGATCAGGGAGCCGGGCTCGGCGAGGATCACGTCGCCGAGCATGGCGAAGCTCGCCGCCACGCCGCCGGTGGTGGGGTGGGTACAGATCGAGATGTAGGGCACCCCCGCGCGCCGCACGTCCGCCAGCGCGCTGCAGGTCTTGGCCATCTGCATCAGGGACAGCAGTCCCTCTTGCATCCGGGCGCCGCCCGAGGCGCTGATGACGATGGCGGGCTGCCCCTCGGCCAGAGCCCGCTCCAGCACCCGGGTGACCTTCTCCCCCACCACCGCACCCATGGAGCCGCCCAGAAAGCCGAACTCGAAGGTCCCGATCTGGATCGCCCGGCCCTCGATGCTCGCTCCTCCCGCCCGGAAGGCGTCGAGGATGCCGGTCTTGGCCTGGGCCGCCGACAGCCGCTCGGGGTAGGGTTTGAGGTCGACGAAGGTCAAGGGATCGGTGGGGGCGAGGTCCCGGTCCACCTCCTGGAACGACCCGGGGTCCACCAGGGCCAGCAGGCGCTCGAGGCCGCCGATCCGCCCGTGGTGGCCGCAGTGGTAGCAGACGTTGAGTCCCTCGCGAAACTGCGGCAGGTACATCAGCTCGCCGCAGCCGTCGCAACGGCTCCACTGCGTGTTGTCGAACTCCTCGCCCTCGCCAGGGGGATCCGGAAGGTCCTCGGACACGGACATGGCTCGTTCGTCCTCGCTCGTCGGGCTCATGGTGGTCGCGGTTCAGCCCTGTGCGCCGTTGACCGCGGACTCCAGGAAACGAATCTCCCCCTCCTCCGCGTCGACCCGCGCGCGGACCCCCACCGGGAACGTCCAGTTGCGCGTCCCGTGTCCGAAGGGCAGCCCCCACAGCACGGGGACGGTCAGGTCGGCCACGGCGTCACGGACCACGTCGCGCAGCGAATACCCTACCCCTTCGGCCGGCTCGCAGCCAACCATCTCACCGAAGCCCAGCGCAGCGCAGCCGTCCAGCAGACCGGCCAGCCGGAGCTGGGTCAACATCCGGTCGATCCGGTAGGGCGGTTCGCCCACCTCCTCCAGCAGCACCACCCGGCCTCGCCCACGCAGCTGGAAGGGCGTTCCGGCGGTGGCGGCCACCATCGCCAGGTTCCCACCCACGAGACGGCCCTCCGCCCTCCCGGGCTGGATGCACCCGGGCCCCGCGTCCCCGGTGCAGCGCATCGACGGCAACGGCTCGGAGTGGGTCAGCGCCGACATCAGCCGGTCCACCGAGGCCCCGTCGGTGCGCCCGCCCAGCCCGACCACCATCGGGCCGTGGAGGGAGATCAGGCCCGCCCGGTCCAGGGCCGCGTTGAGCAGGGGAGTCAGGTCCGACAGGCCCACGAGGGGTTTGGGGTTGCGCGCCAGCAGGTCCCAGTCGATGCGGTCCAGCAGCTGCATCACGCCGTAGCCGCCACGGATGGCGATGATCCCGTCCACCTCGGGATCGGCGAACGCCCCGTGGAGCTCCTCGAGGCGGGCCGCGACCGTGCCGGCGACCAGGGCGCCCGGGCGGCGGTGTCCATCCGCATGGCGGACACGGAATCCCAGGGATTTGAGGCGTTGCCGTCCGCCCTGGAACTCGCCCGCGTCGTACGGTGCGGCCGGTGCGATCAGCGCCAGCGTGGCCCCGGGGGGCAGCGCAGGGGGGCGGACGGGGGTGGCGGTCAACGTTCGGTCAGTCGTGGCAGTTGAACGAGCCGGTGGTGCGCACCAGGTCGCCGGTCCCCGACACCAGGGGGAAGTCCTCGGTCCCGCAGGAGAAGTTGCCGCAGTAGGGCACGTCGGGGCTCTTGCAGTCCTCGGGATCGGACATCACGAAGAGGAAGCAGTTGCCCTCGACCCACGAGAAGGTGTCCCCGGGCTTCTCCGGGATCCGCACCCAGTAGTCGCCGCCGTGCTGATCGGCGTACAGGGTCTGGGACGCAAACGTCCCGGTGTCGGTGTTGAACCCGGCGGCGTGGAGCTCGAGCTGGCCGTCGGTGCCCAGGAGTTCGCCGTCGGTCACCAGGTGGAAGGCCACGAACTCCCCGCTCTCGCTGGGACCGCACTCGAGGATCTGATCGCCCTCGAAGGTCGACAGCAGGGTGTACTCGGCCGAGTCGACGGTCCCGAGAACGTTGAGGTTCACGTTGGCCTGGCCCGGGCCGGTGTAGGTGTCGGTGGTGTCGTCGTCGTCGTCACTGTAGCCCGTGGGACAGCCCGCGAGCGCCAGTCCGCACAGGCCGACCAACACAGTCAACAGGAGCAATGTCCAGCGATTCCCCATGGTAGGTCCTCTCCTGCGGCGACGTTAGAACGGCGGTCGGCGGGTGTCAATCCGCGCGCCGGCGGGCGCGTACGAGCTGGGCGATCCAGCTCCCCAGGCGAAAGGCGGCCAGGCCCAGGAACACCCATCCGACGACAGGCTTGGCGCCCAGGAAGCTGAGGCCGACCCACGCCAGCATGCCGGTGGTGGTCAGCGCGATGGCGTGGCGGGCGGAAGAACGCACTCAGACGTCGCCGTCCTCGTCGTCCGGGAAGGCCAGGTAGCCCGGGGCGTCGGTCGTCGCCTCCGCGGGCGGGGCGGCCAGGCGCCGCATGGCCCCCTGGGTGAGCAGCACCCCGAGGATGCAGGCCAGGAGAATCGCGATGATGACCAGGGCGACCACCAGCAGCGTGAGGCGGTCTGCCAGCTTGGCTGCGGCGTAGGAGTCGGTGACCGAGCCCACGGGCGGGGTATCCGGTCCCACGGGCGGGCGATCCGGCAGGGCGCTGTGCGGGGCCGAACTCAGGCCCGGTGCGCCGTGGGGAGCGGAGGTCAGGGGCAAGGGAACGACCTTGGGCCCGGCCACCGGTCCGCCGTTGGCGGCCCGGGACTCCTCGAACCAGGCACCCTCCGTCTCGCCCTGGTTCACCTCGGCCCCCTGCTGGGCCGCCTGGCTGGACGCCACGACCCGGAGGTGATCTCCGGTCACGATCCGCTTCCGCCGGGCCTTCTTGGACTGTTCCCCGTCCTCGGCCTTGAGGGTCGCCGTGTCGCGCTCGGCCAGCACGTCCGGGGGCGCGGGGAGCGGTCCCTGCGGATCGTCGTCGCCGGGGACCCCGGTGTCCTCCGGATCGGCGGCGGCGGGGGGCTCGTCTCCAGCGGCCTCGGAGATGGGCGAGGGCTCCTCCAGGGAATCCTCCCGAACCGGCGGGGTGGATCCGTCACCGGTGAGGGACGTCGGGGGCGCGGGCGCGCTCTTGGCGGCCGGGTCGGTCTGGGTCGGCGGGCGCATCACACCCGCGTCCAGCACCGTCAGGGCGTCCTCCACCAGACCGGCGGTCGGCGGTCCGGACACCCGGTTCTCCAGCAGCACGGGAGCGTACTCGGTCCCGTCCTTGCGGACCGGCGGCGCCTCCGAGGTGACCAACGGCTGGCCCTCGAAGCGGTTGAATCGCCGGCAGGAGCGGCAGCGGCACATGACGCCGGGTTTGGGCAGGAACATGTCCATCGGCTGCTTGCAGTGGGCGCAGGTGACGTTGGCCAGCTGGTCCAGGGTCGGCAGCGGGATGGTCTTCTCACGCGGGGCGGCGACGAAATCCAGCTTGAACAGGATCCGGAAGGGGCCGAAGTTGAGGGTCCCCCGAGCGCGCGTCTCCAGGTTGAGGTAGTAGTTCCGCCCCCTGCGAAACGCGAGCCCCTCGTCGATCAGGTAGTTGGGCGTCCGGAACAGGCCGTCGTAGAGGAAGGCCAGCTGCATGGTCCGCTTGAACTGGAGCAGGCAGGACCCCTCCTCGAGGCTGAACAGGGGCGCGTGGGAGGGGACATCCGCGTGGTCCAGCCGGATCACGGCCTCCTCGCCACGGCCGATGGTGACCATCGACGGCGTCGTGAAATAGGCCTGACTGACGAAGGTGTCCCCCCGCGTCACGCCGATCTTGAGGAGCCGGATTCGCGAATCGCCCGTCATGGTCCGCCGCTATTTCCCGGTACAAGCTGCTTCCATGTTACACCGATCCGGCGGCACAGCGGGGGAAACGGCCTTGCGCGCCCGGGTGCTAAGATGCCCTTCGGGTCGCGGAGGAACGATGTCGCGCCACCTGATCGCCCTCGCCTCGCTCCTCGGCCCGATCCTGGCCGGATGTGGCGACATGCGCCTGGTGGACGCCCTCCCCGCGGCGACCCTGCTACAGCCCTACGAGGCCTCGATCGCCGCCGAGCGGGCCAAGCCGCCGATCCGTTTCGACCTGTTCGAGGGTGTGCTCCCCGAGGGTCTGACGCTGGCCAGCGACGGCACCCTGGCCGGGACCCCGGTGGGTGTGGGGACCTACGAATTCCGGGTCCGGGCCGTGGACGACAACGACCGCTGGGTCGTCGCAGCGCTGCACCTGGAGGTCCAGGTCGACGCGAGCGAGGTCTACATCGGACCGATCCTCACCACGGACGGGCTCCATGGCCTCTGCCTCGACGGATTCGAGGACGGGGCGGGCGACGTGCGGCACCTGATGTGTCAGCCGTGGGTCCGGATCCAGGGGGCCGGGATGGAGGGCCAGAGCGAGTACTCCCTCTCCCCGGGGGTATTCTGGGTCGGCGACGACGGCGAGGCGGAAGGGGGTTGGGGGGACGATCTCCTGCTGAGGGAGCTCGATCCTCTGGCGCTGAGCTGGTCGTTCGAAGCGGGCGAGTCGTGGCCCGAGGCCCTCGACGCGGGCCCCAATCGCCCGGAGGACTCGACCGTCGACGGGGCGGGTCTGTTCACCGCCGGGGAGTCCACCGGCCCGGGCTGGGTCCACGTGACCGACGAGGTGTTCGGTGACGGGGCCATCGAGGTCCTGGTGGTGCCCCCGGACTTCTGTCCCGCACCCCAGGGTTGCTGACCCCCCTGGGAAGGGAGGCACGATGCGCGTCCTGTTCTGTACGACCCCGGTGGGCGATGCCGATGCCATCGCATCTGCGCTCGTGGAGGCCAGGGTGGTGGCCTGCGTGAACATCGTGCCCACCGTCCGCAGCGTGTATCGCTGGAAGGGCCAGGTGGAGCGCGACGACGAGGCGCTGCTGGTGATGAAGACCACCGCGGACGGCGTCCAGGCGGTCATGGACCTCGTCCAGGAGATCCACCCCTACGACGTCCCCGAGGTGATCGCCCTGGAGATCCGCGACGGCCTGCCGGCGTATCTGCAGTGGCTGGTGGATCAAGTGGAGATCGGGTAGGCGCCGGACTACTCGACCGTGAACACCAGGGTCTCGAGCACGGCGCCGGCCTCGTCGACGAGTTCGACCTGCCACCGCCCGGGTTTCTCCACCACGGTGCGGTTGGAGAAGGTCCGCCAGCGATCGCCGCCGATGCGCAGCTCGGTCTGCCCCTGGGGCATCCCGTCCAGCGACCACCGGTGGACCAGGATCGTCGCCCCGCCTCCGGCCTGGATGCTGACCTCGGTGAAGCAGTAGACCTTGTGCACCGCCCGCGGGAAGCGGGTGGCCACGCCGGTGGGCTCGCGGTCCACCACGTCGGTCCCGAGCACCGCCCGATGGATCGTCAGCCGCGTGCCGGTGGGCGGGGAGCTGCCGTTCTGCACGTCGATGGCCGGATCATCCGCCGGCCCACCCGCGGCCAATCCGTCCTCCACCCGCTCGGCGGCCGTCTCCCCCGCCGGGTCACCCCCCTCGTCCCCCCGCGGCAACGGCTCCGGCAGCGTGATGGTCGTCCCGGAGTCGGTGCCGGTCGCGGTGGGGCTGCCATCCGCCACGGTCGCTGAGGGGCCGCCATCCGCCTCTGTCTCGGTCTCGGAAACGGTCGCGGAGGGGCTGCCGTCCGCCTCGGTCTCGATCTCGGAGACGGCCTCGGAAGCGGCCTCGGAAACGGTCTCGGTCGCGACGGGACGGCCATCCGCCTCGGTCTCCGAGACGGTCCCGCCCCCCACCTCCAGCGCAGGCCCGATGGGCGGTGTGGCCCAGATGTCCAGGCCGCCCAGCTCGGCCCCCTCGGGAGGCTCCTCCGCATGCTCCTGGGGCAACCCCTCGAGGAGCTTCAGCCCCTCGGCGTCCCCCTCCGGGGTACCGCCGGCCGACGATCCCTCGTCACCCCGGAGCTGGCGGTTCTCCAACTCGAGCTCCTGGATTCGCGCCTCGAGCGCATCCACGCGGTCGTCTCCACCGCACCCCACGGGCACGAACAGGACGCAGATCAACAGGGACGGAAGTACGCGAGACAAGGGCCGACCACTCCCACAATCCGCGCGCCCCGGACTCGTCGGGGCGCCCACGGCGGTGCCATTCTACCTCCAAATCGTTCGGTTTGACCGTACTGCTCTCCGTGCGTAGTTTGAGGCGTCCCGCGCGCCCCCTGCGGACGCGGGCCAGGAGGTCGATCGATGATTTGCGGTCTCGGAAACGCGCTGGTGGACGCCATCGTCCGCCTGGACGACGACGCGACGCTCGAACGTATGGACCTGCGGCGGGGGACCATGCACCTGGTGGACGACCCCACCTGGCGCGAGGCCTTCGCCAAGGTCGAGCGGCTGGGTGCCGAGATCCTCCCCGGCGGCTCCTGCGCCAACGCCATCGTCACCGCGGCGATCCTCGGCGGCGACACGGACCTGTGCGCCAACGTGGGCGACGACCGCTTCGGACACATATACGTGGACCGGCTCACGGAGACCGTGGGGGAGCACCACGTCCACCTGGGTCGAGGCATGGCCACCGGCAAGTGCCTGTCGCTGATCAGCCCCGATGCCGAGCGGACCATGCTCACGGACCTGGGTTGCGCCATGGACCTGCCCCCGGAGTCGTTGTTCCGCACAACCCTCCGCGGAGCCGAGCTGTTCCATCTCACCGGCTACCTGTTCACCGGCGGCCCCATCGCCGCCGTGGCCGATGAGGCCCTGGCCATCGCCCGCGAGGCGGGTACCCGGATCTCCTTCGACCTGGCGGATCCGTGGGTGATCGAGGCGCACCGGCAGCGGCTGGAGCCGGTGGCCGAGATGGCGGAGATCCTCTTCCTCAACGATGCGGAAGCGGCGATCTGGACCGGCGCCAGCGACCCGCGAGCCGCAGCCGAGGCCCTCTCGGCACGGCCGGGGCTGACGGTGGTCAAGATGGGCGCCGAGGGCAGCCTGATCGTCGGGGACGGTCGCGTCTGGGAGGTGGCGGCCGATCGGGTGGAGGCGGTGGACACCACCGGTGCGGGTGACGCGTACGCCGGTGGATTTCTGTACGGCCTCGCCCGCGGCTACGACCCCGATCGGGCGGGCCGCATCGCCAGCCGGATCGGCGCGGCCACGGTGGCCCGGATCGGCGGCGTGCTGCAGGACGCGTCGGAGGCTCGCCGCCTGGTGGCCGACCTGCTCTGACCGTCGGCCCCGGGGCGGACCCGCGAGGCGATTGCCTCCCCCGTCGCCAGCGACTACACTGCGGGCCCGCGAAGGACCGGGTCATGTACAACCTGATCATCTCTCTCGCTTCTGGGCTCGTCGCCGGTGGCGCCGTCACGGCGGCCTGGGGGATCGTGCCCGGATCATTCCCCTTCTTGTTCGTGGCGGTGATCGTCTACATCCTGCTCGCGAGGCGGATCGGCAAGGAGATCGAGGCCATCGTCGAGCGGGCGACCCACGAGATGCAGCAGGGACGCATCGACAACGCCGTCCGGGTCCTCGAGACGGCGTACGAGTACAACTCGTGGCAGTTCCTGGTGCGGGCCCAGATGGACGCCCAGATCGGCGGGATCTACTTCCTCCAGCGCAAGTTCAAGGAGGCAGAGCCCTATCTGCGCAAGGCCTTCTCCCGGCAGTGGAACGCCCAGGGCATGCTGGCGGTGATCCTGTTCAAGCGCCACAAGCTGGACGAAGTCATCCCGGTGATGGAGAAGGCGGTCAAGTACGGCAAGAAGGAGGCTCTGGCCTGGGGCCTGTACGCCTACATGCTGGACAAGGCCGGCAAGCGCGAGGACGCCCTGGCCGTGCTGCAACGCGGGACCAAGAAGATCCCCGACAGCGAGCCGATCAAGACCAACATCCTCAAGCTGCAGAACCGCGAACGGATGAAGATGAAGCCCTTCGGGGACGACTGGTACCAGTTCCAGCTCGAGAACCCGTCGGCCAAGCGGTTCGGCCAGCAGCCGCCCGGGCGTCAGCGACGCAGCCGCAAGGCGCTCCGCGGCTGAGTCCCGCGGATCGACCCTCCCCTACCCCGCCGAGAACTCTTGGATCCGGTCCAGCCGGAAGGTGCGCAGCTCCCCCCGCAGGTGGCACTGGGCGTCCAGCCACAGCCCCCGCAGCGCCACCGGCGTGACCTTGCGCAGGGTGACCACTGCGCTGGCTCCCCCCTTCCCGCTGCCCGCGCGGGGCGAGGCGTAGGTGATGGTCAGCTCCCCGCGGCTGCGCAGGCACTCCAGCACCGCGTCGAGCAGGCCCTCGCGGAGGGAGGCGCCGCGGGCAGAGGCCCGGGTCACCTTGGCGCACAGCCGGTGGAGGTCGAACAGGACCTCGGCTCCCTGATCCAGCAATCGGCGCACCAGGGTCACGTAGACCCGGGCCGTGAGAACGGCGTCCCCGAGGGCCCGGTGGCGCTGCTGGTCGCCGGTGGGCACGTCCGCCAGGCCCACCAGCTCGTCCAGGCCGTACCCCCGGCCCCGGTGCCCGAACACGCAGCGGGCCAGCATCACCGTGTCCAGGACCGTTCGGGGGGCGGGCCGCCCCCCCAGGCGCCTCATCTCCACCCGCAGGAATCCGATGTCGAATCCCACGTTGTGGCCGACGATCGCCCGGTCGGACAGGCCGTCGAGCAGGGTCGGCAACACCTCCTCGAACGTGGGCTGGCCTTCCAGCGCCGCGTCGGGGATGCCGTGCACGTCCCGCGCCGAGTCGGAGACCGGCCGACGCGGGTCGACCAGGGTCGTGATGGCGCGGTCTTCCCGCACCTGCAGCCCGTCCACCGGCACCAGGCCGACCTCGATCACCGCGTCCCCGTCGAAGGCGCGCAGGCCGGTGGTCTCCAGGTCGACCACCGCCACGGGCAGCGACGTCAGCGGTGTCATCGGATCGCGCCAGCCGCCGGGATCACGCACGGGGTGTCCCTCCGTCCAGGGCGCCGGGAAACGCCATCACCTCGTCCACCGAGGTCGCGCCCAGCAGGCCCATGATCACCCGGTCCAGGCCCACCGCGACCCCCGCCGCGGGGGGCATCCGCCCCAGGTCCCGCAGGAACGCCCGGTCCAGCGGGTAGGGCCGCTCTCCCGCGGCGATCCGTGCCGCGTTCTCGCTGCGGATCCTCTCCTCCTGCTCGACCGGGTCCGTGAGCTCGGTGAAGCCGTTGGCCAGCTCGATGCCGTCCAGGTAGAGCTCGAAGCGTTCGGCGACCGGTGGACTCCCCGGACGCAGCCGGGCCAGGGCGCACTGATCCGCCGGGTAGAGGTCCACGAAGGCCGGCCTCCCACGGCCCAGATGGGGTTCGACCGCGACCGCGTGGAGGTAGGACATCCAGCCGTCCCGGTCCCCGGCCGGCAGTGCGGGGCCGGAATCACCCGAGCGGGCCGCCGCCTCGGCCAGGTCCTCCGCCGTGGCCGTGTGCGGGTCCACTCCGGTCGACCGTTCGAAGACCTCCCCGAATTGCAGGCGGGTGTACGGCGCGCGGGTGAAGGGGTGGTTTGGCATGCCGTGCGCCCGGCCCAGGGTCGCCAGCAGGGATTCGACCTGCCCCATCAGCCGGGGGTGCTCCCACCCCGGCTGGTACCACTCGAGGATGGTGAACTCGGGGTTGTGCAGCGCCCCTCGCTCCCCGAGGCGAAAGGCCCGCGTGAGCTGGTAGATGGGACCCGACGAGGCCGCCAGCAGGCGTTTCATGTGGTACTCGGGAGAGGTCGCCAGGAAGCCGACCGGCTCCCCCTCACCCACGGCGAAGGCGTCGATGTGGCGGTCCACGCCGGGGCTCGGCACGAGGATCGGCGTCTCCACCTCGAGGACGCCGCGCTCATCGAAGAATCGGCGGATGCTGGCCAGGATCGCTGCGCGCGCGCGAAGCGTCTCGACGGAGGCGCTCAGCTCTTCACCCGCTCCACGTACGAGCCCGTCCGCGTGTCGACGCGGATCTTCTCGTTCTGGTTGATGAAGAGGGGGACCTGGACCTCGGCGCCGGACTCCAGCGTGGCGTTCTTGGTGGCGCCGGTGGCGGTGTCGCCCTTCACGCCCGGTTCGCAGTAGGTGATCTCGAGCTCCACGAAGTTGGGCAGCTCGATGCTGATGGGGCGGCCCTTGTACATCAGGACCTTGACCTCGAGACTCTCCCGCAGCCACTTCCACGCGTCGTCGAGCTGCTCCTTGGAGATAGGGATGGTCTCGTAGCTGCCCAGATCCATGAAGTTGAAGCCGTCGCCGTCGGAGTACAGGTACTGCATGTCCGACTCTTCCACCGGTGCCCTCGCGACCTTCTCGCCGGACTTGTAGGTCCGGTCGATGACGTTGCCGCTGATGAGCGACTTCAGCTTGGTCCGCGTGAAGGCCTGGCCCTTTCCCGGCTTGACGAACTGGGCTTCGACCATCAGGAAGGGCTCTCCGTCGATCTCGATCTTCAGGCCCTTGCGGAACTCGTTGGTGGCGTACATGCACTCTCCTGGATGTGTGCGGCGAGACTACTGGATGCCCTTGGGCCGGTCAACGACCGCGGTCGACGCCTGGCCAGAGCACCGTGTGGAGCTGGATCTGGAGCCGCACGTCCAGGCGGTCCTCGAGGATCCACGCGGCGAGTTCGGCCGGATCGAGCAGCGGCCGCGCCGCACCCAGCAGCACCGAACAGCGACGCTCGAGGTCGTGGTCCCGGATCACCCCGACGGCCCACTCGTAGTCCCGCCGGTCCGAGAGGACGAGCTTCACGTCGTCGTCCTCGGTCAGGTGATCCACGTTGGCCCACAGGATCCGTCCCGATTCGCCGCTCCCTGGGGCCTTGAGGTCCATGATCCGGCGCACGCCGCCGGGGAGGACCGCGATGTCGAAGGCGCCGCTGGTCTCGCACAGAACCCGGAAACCGGCGTCCAGCAGGTCCCCGGCGAGCGCGGCGGTGCCCCCCTGCACCAGCGGCTCCCCACCGGTGATCTCCACCCGCGGTAGGCCCAGCTCCTCCACCCGTCGGAGGACGCGCGCGGACGACCAGGCCTCGCCGCCCTCCCGCGCGTAGCCCGTGTCACACCAGCGGCAGCGGAGGGGGCACCCAGCCAGACGTACGAAGGTGCAGGGGCGGCCCTGGGACCGGCCCTCTCCCTGGATGCTGGCGAAGATCTCGCAGACCTGGAGCGTCACCCGGCCATCATGCGTCCCTTGCCATCCGACGGCAAGCGGCCGATCATCGCCGCCATGGGACGAACATCACACCCTCTCCTCGCGGTCGCGGTGATGCTGGGCCTCACGGCCTGCTCCGGCGACTCCCCGAACGATCCGGCACCGTCCGATCCCGCCGAGACGGCTGCGCCGGATCCCGCAACCCCGGCACCTTCCGGGACCGCGGCGACGGACCCAGCCGCGGCGGCGGACACCTCCAACTGGGAGCCGCCGTCGACCCGTGAGCCCGACACCTTCCGCAGCTCCGAGCGGGTCGCGACCCCGATCTGCGAACAGCTGTGGGCTGGGCAGCTCGTGGGCGACGAGGCCGACGAGCTCCTGTGTACCCGGTCCAACGAGCTGACGGTGTACGGTGCCGATGGCGACGGCTTCCGTCCCCGGCTCCAGGTGACCGGCACGGGCCTCCCCAACGCGGCGTGGGTGGGCGACCGCGACGGGGACGGCCGGGACGAGTTCCTCATCGCCTTCGGCATGGGCAAGGGCTTCGCCACCGCCCCGGTCAAGGTGCTCGAACTGGACGCCGAGGAGGGGGGCGCGGGCTGGTGGGTGCGCACGTGGTTCGAGCTGACCGGTGCGCGGCCCCAGGTCACCGCACTCCACGGTCCGCGGGTCTTCCTGGCCCACTTCCAGAGCAAGTACGAGGTCCGCAGCGGGTTCCTCGAGGAGGGGAAGATCCGGACTCCGCGGATCCAGCACATGGCCATGTCCCAGGTGCCGGCGGACCTGGACGGAGACGGCGAGGACGAGCTCGCCGTGGGGCGGATGTACGGCGACGAGCCCAGGAGCGACGGCGACCTGGCGGTGTTCGACGGGGACGTCAAACAACCGGTACCCACCCTGAGGGGCATCCGCAGCCTGGCCTCCGCCGATCTGGACGGGGACGGCCGGGAGGAGCTCCTGTTCGGCGACGGGTGGCATTTCCGCTACCGGGACGAGGGCAAGGGTCGGCTGAACGTGGCCACGCGCGGCGACGACGGCACCTGGCGCTCGGCCCTGATTCACGAGCTGCCCGGACAGTTCGCGGTGATGCGGATCGAGGTCCGCGACGTGGACGGGGACGGCCGCGCCGAGGTGTTCGCCGGGGGTAACTCCGCCGTGTACCGCTACCGCCTGGCGGGGGATCCCCTGGAAGGGACCTGGACCGCCGAGGAGCTGGGGCCCGTGGCCACACCCGGGGCCTTCGCCCCGGTCCGGCGGGCCGATGGCTCGATCCGAATCCTCACCGCCACCGAGCCTCCCCGATGGCTGGACCCCTGACCCCGTTCCGGCGCCGAGCCGGAGAGGAGAGGACGCCATGAGACGCTGGTTCTCCCGCCTGTGTGCCCCCGACGACGGGGTCCACGCCTGGGTCTCCCTGCCGGCTGGGGACGTGGAGGTCGTGGTCGAGCAGGGACCGCGGATCGAGCGCATCAAGTCCCCGCGGGGCAACATCTACCTCGTGCTGGGGGACCGGATCACGGTCGTCGATCCCAACCTCCCGGGCGAGGAGCGCCTGGTCGCCGCCGCGCTCGCGCGCTCCGGACGGGCGCTCACCGACGTCGACCACGTGACGTGCACCCACCTGCACTTCGACCACGCCAGCGCCCTGGATCACCTGGCGCGGCTGGCCGGGGCTCGCCCCCTGCTGTCGCCTCCCATGGAGCCATACGTGCTCGGTCAGACCCCCTACCCCTTCCCTGGACTGGCCTTCACCTGGCCGTTCCTGGAGACCTGGGGGCGGGTCGGCTTCCCGGGCGTCGACCGCGATCAGCTCCGCCAGGGGGGGAACGTGGGGTACCCCTGGAGCGAGTTCCAGGTGGCCGGCAACGTGGCCGACCGGATCGAGCTCGACCGGCCGGCCGAGGCTCTGTGCGGCCTGGTCCCGATCCACACGCCGGGCCACTGTCCCGAGCACACCTGCTTCCTGCACCGGGAGACCGGCACCCTGCTGGCCGGGGACATGTTCATCACCGTCCGCGGCATGCTCGAGCGAAACCGGATCTCCCTCGATCCGGCCGCCCACGCCGACTCCGAGCGCCGCCTCCGCGACCTGGGCGTCCGGGTCGTCTGGCCGGGCCACGGCCCTCCGGCCGCGCTGGTCTAGATTGCTGTTCGAAACTCCGCAACCCTTCCGCGGCAGCTATCCCCCACCCGCCCCCGCAACGGGATTGTTCACGCGCGCCCGCCAAGATATGTTCCCGGTCCGAGGGAACGTCCCCCCATCCCGAGTGGAGGTGAGCTGTGAATTTCGTACGCACCATGGGTCCGTGGTTCGTCCCGCTGATCTGCCTTTTGGTCCTCGGGCTGGCGGGGTGTCCCCAGCCGCCGGCGGACGACGACGACGACGACAACGACGACACCGCGGACGACGACGACGCCACCGGGGACGACGACGCCACCGGGGACGACGACGCCACCGGG
>CAZITQ010000192.1:0-18831 GCA_964542165.1 uncultured Rickettsiales bacterium | reverse complement strand
CGAAGACGACTCCGAGTAGGGACGGGGTCCGCTCCCCCTGCCCCCCGGGACTAGCGCCCGGTTCGTCGCGGTACGCGGCGTTGCCGTTCCGACAGCGCGGCGATCCAGTCCTCACCGATGGATTCCGGTGCCTTCCCCAGGATCCGGGCCGCGATGGGCTCGGGCGACAGAAACAGGGGGACCAACTCCGCGGGGTCGGCGCCGTGTCCCACCCCGTCCAGCCCGGCACACAGGGGGTCCAGCCGACAGATCCGGCAGACGTCCTCCTTGTGATGGAGGAATCCGGTCTGTCTCACCGAGCCCTTGTCGTCCAGGAAGTGGGTGGTCCGCTCCTCCGCCTTGACGATCTTGCGCGTCTCCGTCGAGACGTCGGCGAATCGGCTCATGTAGCACAGCGGGACGCGCTCCACGCGAAAGGTCCTGCCATGGGAGGCGAGCCAGCGCATGGCGCGGTCCAGGGAGAGCTCGAACGACCACAACGGCGCGAGGGTCTCGGGGTTGTGGGCCACCCGGTTCATGAACGGGTCGAGGTTGTTGAACACCACGTGACGGATCGAGGGGAAGCGGGTGATCACGCTCGCCACCAGCTGATCCAGGTGATCCGCGTTGGCGCTGTTGATCACGGTGTTGAGGTCGACGGTGACCTGGCCCTCCAGCGCACAGAGCCGCTCCAACGCCGCCAGCGCCCGGTCCAGGGATTCAGGCACCCCCGTCAGCCTGCCGACCACCTCCCGACGGTGGGAGTAGAGGCTCAGGTGCACGTGTCCCAGCCCCGCTGCCATCAGTGTTTCACAGAGCCCGGGTTCCGACCCGAGCCGCTGACCGTTGGTGACGATCCGTACCGGCAACCCCACCTCCGCGGCGTGGGCCACGAGCTCGGGCAGGGCCTCGTACAGGGTCGGCTCCCCCCCCGTGAAGATCACGCCGGCGTACCCCGACGCCGCGAACTCCCGGATCCGCCGACGCCCCTCCGCCGGTTCCAGGTCGACGTCCAGCTCCGGGTTGGAGCAGAACAGGCAACATTGATTGCATCGCCGGGTCACCTGCAGGTAGCCCAGGTTGGCCATCAGTGCCCTCCCCCGGCGCGGTAGACCGGGCGGAACTCGTCGAATCCGTAGCGCTCCGGGTACTCCCGCCAGGGCCCCTCGCAGCCCTCGAACCAGCGGCAGCCGGCGCAGTCGGGGCCCTTGAGCTTGCCCTCGTGGCGTCGGTACGCGGCGTAGTCCTCGACGGTGACCCCGGCGTCGACCACGCGCGTGGCCGGGATTCTCGCCTCGATCACGCAGCCCTCGAGACCGGGGAGGATGCAGTAGGGGACCGCCTCGGTCACCGGACGCGCGCCGGCGGCCAGCCCGATCCTGAGGGCGCGTCGCAGGGGCCTCGCCAGCAGCTCCATCCTGGGGACCACGGTCGTGAACGCCTCGCTCACCGCCCCCACGGGGTGCACGAAGGCGAACTGGAACTGCTCGATGCCGAGGGCCACCAGCAGGGTCGCCAGCTCGGGCAGGGTCGGCGCGTTGGCGCGGACGACCACCGAGTTGGTGATCACCGGCATGGACAGGGACCGCAGGTTCCGGATCCCGCGGACGGTCTGGGCGAAGGACCCCGGGGCGCGGGTGAGATGGTCCTGCAGGGCGGGGAGGTGGCCGTGCAGGGCGGGCGAGAACTCGGTGGCACCGGCCCCGATCAGCTCCTCACAGACCTCCATCGAGGCGAACATCCGACCGTTGCTCTGGATCTGGATCGGGGCGTAGTCCAGGTCACGGGCCCGCCGCACCAGGTCGGGGAGCTCCCGCCGGAGCGTCGGCTCCCCCCCGGTGAACACGACCCCATCCGCGGTCTCCCGGCCCTCCACCAGCTCACGGACCAGGGTCTCCCGCGAGGGTGGCGCGACCCGTTGGCGCTTGTCTCCCTGAACACAGAACCGGCAGCAGTTGTTGCACGAAAATCCGATCTTGAGATCGAGCCGGCGTCCCGGTGCCCCGTTCATCGTGCTTCGCGCCCCAGCCGCGGAGCCCGGGTGGGATTCACCGATCCCAGCTCGGGGAAGCGCCGGCGCATGTGGTTCACGAAGCTCCCGTAGATCCGTCCGACCGACAGGTTGTCCAACACGACGTCCTGCGGGTAGGTGTGGCGGATCAGGTACTCGTTGTCGGGCCGCAGCGCGGCGTAGCTGTCGAAGGACGCCAGATCGTCCAGGTGGCCGGCCCTGAACGCCGACGGGGTCGCGGTGCGGATCAGGAAGCCGTTGCCGAAGTACACGGACCCGTCGTGGTCCACCGTGATCTCGCCGTTGAGCAGCATGGGATGTCGGAAGGAGCGCAGGTTGATCCACGCGAGCCGGGGCAGGGAGGGGCCGGGGAAGTGGCGCTGCTCGATGCCCCGCAATCCCGCGGCGAAGGCCTCCTTGGCCGCCTTCGACCATCGGGCCGCCAGGGCGTAGTTGACCTGGATTCGCCGGACGCCGAGCCCCGCCACGTGGGCGAAGCTGTCAGCCATGTGGGCGACCGTGTCCGGAGTGACCACCATGATCACCTCGTGGGGCAGCCGGGAACGCACCAGCTCCCGGGCGGCCCGGTGCACGAACGCATACGAATCGCCGCCCGCATCCCGGGTCTTGCGGTGGCGGTCGTGGACCGCTGCCGCGCCATCCAGGCTCAGTTCGATCTTCACCGGCCAGCGCTCGAGGGTGCGCAGCAGATCCGCGTCCAGGGTGCGGCCGTTGGTGCTCAGGATCACCCCCAGTCGCTTCCCCACCCGCCGGGCGGCGGAGACCGCCCGCTCGATGCCGCCGAGGACCAGCTCCCGGCACAGCAGGGCCTCGCCGCCGAAGAACTGCAGGATCGCCGCGTCCCCTTCGGTGGACAGCAGCAATTCGATCGCCTCGGCCAGGGTGTCCGGGGCCATCTCCAGCCCGCCACGCTTGTCCGAGGGACAGTAGGTACAGCGCAGGGAACAGTCGCGGGTGGGGATGACCACGAGTCGTGGATCGCCATTCTCGCGGACCGCCTTGACCTGCCGAGCCACGTCCTCCGCGGGTCCCAGGGTGCGAGCCGCCCGCAGGTACCGGCGGGAGAGGGGCCGGGGCATCGTGCTGCTCACCGATTCCGCGGCACCGCGCAGGACCAACCGCGGATACAGTCCCCCCAGTCGACGAACGGCCCGCCTCAGGGTGCGCCGCCTCTCCGGCTCCTCGGCGCGGCCCAGCCGTGCCCGCAGCCAGCCATGCAGCCCCAGCGCCGGCGCGTCCGCGGTCCAGGGGGAGCCGATCCACTCCTCCCGGGCATCGACGGCGGCCGCGACGTCCGGGTCCCGGGGTCGCTCACCGGCCACCCGTGGGTAGTCGAACTCCGGGAACCCCTCGACCGACCAGGTCCCGTCCAGGTCGAGGACCTCGTCCAACCGAGCGCCTCTTGGACCCCCGCACAGCGAGGCGAACCTCCGGGAGGGGAACACCGGGACCACGTGGGGCACGGCGGGGAGCCGCAGGAAGAAGGTGTCCGGGTACTCGATCTTCAGTCGGGTCACCGCCGCGAAGGTGTCCACGAGGTCGTCCAGGCGGGTGTCCCGGTTGGACAGGATCAGATACACGTCGTGGACCACACGACGGCGGTCGAGAGCGGCCACCACGGCCTGCGCATCCGCCGCCCGGTAGCCCTTGCCGAGGCGGATCAGCTCGGCGTCCGAGAACGTCTCCACCCCCAGGTGGACCCACCCCCCGGCGTCGCGCTGGTGCGAGAGCGGGGCCGCGCCGTCGGGCCAGTGCCAGCCGGTGCGGGAGTCCTGGAACAGGGACGGCCCCAGGGCCCCGAGCAGGGCTTCGTCCAGATCGCCCTCGTCCCGGTCCACGAAGTCGCCCACCGACGCCTGGAGCGCGGCGAGCTCGGTGCCCCGCCGTTCGAGGACCCCGAGCACCTCGCGGGCCCGCGGTCCGTCGCAGGCGAAGTCGTCGTCGCACAGCTGGATCCGGCGCGCGACCCGCGGCACACGGTCGCCGAACAGGTCCCCCAGGCGCCCCTCGTACGCGTCGAGTTGCCGCGCGAGCCAGGCGGCGGAGCGGGCCAGGTATCGCCCGCGTCCCGGTGTCGTGCAGAACCCGCACCCGTGGAGGCAGCCCCGGGCGGTCTCGAGGCTGAGCCCCCGCGCCACGTGCCGTTCCTCGAGCAGGGAGAAGTCCAGTCCACCGGACGCCGGGGGCAGGAAGGGCACCCGACCGGTGTGCCCGGCCAGCAGCAGCCCTTCCCGCTCGTAGAGAACCCCGTCCATCCGCAGCAGCGCCTCCTGCCGCCGCCGGTCCAGGGGTCTGCGAAGCAGCCGCGCCAGAGCCGGCAGCGCCCTCTCCCCGGACCCCCGCACGACCAGGTCGGCGTCTGGAGCGTGGGCGAGGGCCTGGATCGGCGTGAGGGTGGGCATCGGCCCCCCGAGCACGATCCGCCCGTTCCACTGTCTGCGGACCTCGCGGCAGGTGGCTCGCACCGCGTCGAAGCACCCCTCCAGGGCGGTCAGACCCAGCAGCGCGACGTTGGGATCCGCGAGGCAGCCGCCCAGGGAATCCCAGGGATCGACGCCCAGGGAGGAGCACCAGCGCCCCCGGGCCAGCTGGACGGGGACCCCGGCCTCGCCCAGGGCCGATGCGAGCTGGAACGTCCCCCCCGCCAGCTCCGGACGGGGCCGGTCCGGGTGGTCCGGATCGACGAAGGGGTTCTCGAGCAGGACCACCGACCCCGCCCGGCAGGCCGCCGGGTCCACGGCGCTCACCTCCCGCTCGGCCGTGTCCCGGTCTGCCCCGTCGAAGGCCCTCTCCAGCGTCGCGGTTAGGGCACGCCGGGAGGCCGCGTCGGTCCGATGCAGGCGGACCTGCGCGGTCCGTGCGCCGATCGCGACCCGGGGTTCCACGTGGCGGCGGCCACAGTGCAGGTGGACGTCCACCAGGTCGACCACGCCGTGACGATCCGCGGCCATGCCCACCGCGCGGTAGACCCGCAGCATGAGCGCTCGCGGCGGGCTCCCCCGGGTGGAGCGGACGCGCACCGAGACCTGGGGCGCGGAAGGCGAGGAGACGAAACGCCCCCCCTCCAGGAAGGGGACGCGCGGGGTTCGATGGATCACGGGCCGGCGGAGGTGCGTGCCTCGAGCGTCCGGGCGAGGGCGATGTTGAGCAACTCCCCGGCCACCTGGTCCGGGTCCTCGTGCTCGGTGGTGAGGGTGAGCAGCAGGTGCGTGCCGGAGCGGCGGGTGGTGATCCGGGCCACACCGCGGAACTCCTCCACGGTCTCCCGGATCGCATCCTCGTCGTACAGCTCACGGTCCAGTCGCAGGCGAATCGCGTCGGCCATCGCGCTCCTCCGAAGCGATGCGGTACAATTCGGCACACGATAGCACCGAACCGTGGGATGCGCGCATGGGGTCTTCGCGCGGGGGTTTGCAGGGCGGGCAGCGTGCGCGCCCCGAGGATCGTCCATGAAGGACCGCCTCTTACTGTACGTGGACAAGCCGGGTAGGCACCTGGATTTTCAGAAGGCATTCTCGTCGGACCACGCGGTCCGCTGCGTGGCCTCTGCCCGAGAGGCCCTCGACGTGCTGGCGAGGAAGCCGGCCCTGGCGCTGGTCACCGCCCACAACCTGCGGGACCTGTCCGGGATCGAGCTGTGCGATCGCGCACGGCGCCGATTCCCCGGGACCATCCGGGTCCTGGTCACGACCCCCGGAGGGAAGAACCACGCGCTGGACGCCATGAACAACGGCACGGTTCGCCGTTTCCTGGTCGAACCCTGGGACCAGGACGAGCTCCGCCAGGTCCTGCGCGACCAGGTTCGACGGATCCGGCTCGAGCAACGCATCCGGCGCCTCAAGGCCAAGGCCAGGGACCAGCGACCCCCGGACGACGTGGCGGTCACCCGGGCCTGCCTGCTCAACGACCTGTCGCGGATGAGCCGCACCGTGTCCAACTGCTGCGGGACCTTCGAGCTGTTGCTCGAGTCCCTCAGTGGCGTCGTGGACGACGACGTCTTCGACGAGCTGAACGACGAGTTCGACAAGCTACAGGCGGCCACCAGCTACCTGAGTGAGCTGCATGCCAAGACCGACCTGCGGTTCAAGCAGCGGCCGCTGGACGACGAGGTGTACCGGCTCTCCGACCTGATCGGTGCGACCGTGGCCCTGGTCCAGCTGGACACCATGGTCGGTCCCCGGCTGGAGGTCGTGTGCCCACCGGACCTGCTGGTGGAGGTGGACCGCACCGATCTGAGCCGGATCGTGATGAACCTGATCCTCAACGCCATGCAGGCCTTCGAGGGGGCCGGGGCCGAGGGGAAGATCTCGATCCAGGCAGCTCGCGAGGACGACAAGGCAATGATCACGATCGAGGACAACGGCCCGGGGATCCCCGACGAGCTGACCTCCCAGGTGTTCGAGCCGTTCTACACCACCAAGGACGATCCCCAGCACACGGGGCTCGGCCTGACGATCTGCCAGGAGCTGGCCGCCGCCCACGGCGGGTCGGTCGAGCTGGCCACCCGGCAGGGGGACGAGGGGACCGTGGCCACCGTGCGTGTCCCCCTCGCGGCCGCGGGTCTCAAGGCCTGAGAGCCCGGCCTTCCGCGCCGGTCAGCGGCACCACGGCTCCGTCGCCGAACCGCTCCAGATAGACCCTCCACAGCCCGCTACAGCGCGAACGTCGGATGCATGGGTCGCAAGCGGCGGGGTGGGCCAGCTCCGCTGTGGCCGGGGCGGGCTGGGTCCACCACCACTCGTCGTGGTACACGGCGCGCTCACCGAGCACGCACACGGGCAGGCCGCAGTGGGCGATCACCCGGGCCCTGTGCCCCCGCCGCCATCGCTCGGGCGGGGTCGTGAGGTGCCTCAATCGGCGGACCCAGGCGCGGCCCCTGGGGCCCCGCTCCTCGAGGGCCCGGCGACCGGTCGTCAGCACCCGTCCCAGCGGCCCCGGTCGGGTGGTCCAGGGGGCCCGGGCTGGCGCGAACCGCGCGAGGGCGGCCTGGAGGGCAGGTCCAGCAACCTCCAGATCGGGCATCAGCCCCGGTTCGCGCCGCACCCGGTAGGTGGGGATCGCCGCGGTGAACACCACCTGGAGCGCGTGTCCGCGGAAGCGATCGCGTATGAAATCCGCGAAGGCATCCAGGCGAACCACGTTGCCGTCGCAGATCACGTGACAGATGGACACCTGGATCCCCGCCTCCAGGGCGCGGTCGATGCCGGTCAACGTACGGCCGAAGCCCCCCGGGGTGCCGGTCAGCTCGTCCGAGAGATCGGGGCCATCCGCGTGCAGGGAGACCAGCACGTTGGTCAGGCCGGCCTCGGTCAGTTCGGCCATCCTGGGCGGGTCCGCCAGCGCCATGCCGTTGGTCTGCAGCTCGACACGCCGGAAGCCCGCGGCGCGGGCGCAGCTGACCACCGCGGGCAGCTCGGTGACCAGGGTGGCTTCCCCGCCGCTGAGGGTCAGCAGGCGGCTCCGCTCGGCCAGCCGGGGCAAGAGGCCCAGCGCCTCACCGACGGACACGCGATTGCCGGCATCCTCGGGTGACTTGCAGAACACGCAGCGCTGGTCGCAGCGGGCGGTGAGCTTGACCTCCGCCACGCCCCCGTGGACGAACCGGCCGTGCACGCCCTCACATCGCCCGCTGGCCGTCACCGATCCTCCCGGGGATTCAGGCCTTCGGTGCCGAACGCCTCCTCGTAGCCCCGGTGATGACCGGGACACCGCGATGCATCGGCGCAGCGGGAGGACAGGCTGCAGCGGACCCGCAGCTTGGCGGCGGCTCCGGGCTCGTTCAGCCGGCCGTCCCGGATGCCCACCGGCCGCGCGCCCCGCTCACCCGCGACCGCCGCTCGACCGGAGACACAGGGGGGGATCTGCTGGAGGAATCCCCTGGCTTCGAGAACGGACCGGACGCCCTCGTCCTGGGACCGAAAGGAGGCCATGGCGTCGGCGTACGAGAAGGCGAACGCCTGGTAGGTCGCGGGCTCCTCCACCGACGGGCCCGGGATCAGGACCGACGCCGGCTCTCCCAACCCCAACCGCCTACCCAGACGCACCATCCCCCCCAGGTCCCCGAGATTCTGGCGAACCACCACCAGGTGATACCGGACATCCAGGGCTCCCCGGGCCGCATCGAGGCCCTCGAGGGTCTCGGCGAAGGCTCCCCCCACCCCGGCCACCCGGTCGTGGACCGCCGGGTCCCCGCCGAACAGGGGGACGTCCACGTGGGTCAGGCCGGCACCGACCAGATCGTCGGTCCACCGTCGGTCGGCCAGCGCGCGGGCCGAGGTCCAGGCCTCGATACGCCGAAAACCGCTGCGGCTCATCCGCCCCAGGAAGGAGGCCATGTCGGGGTGCTCCAGGGGTTCGACCGCGACCATCCGCAGGGCATCGAAGCCGCGCTCCCGGGCCTGCTCCAGGGGTCCCACGAAGGCGTCCAGGTCCTCCAGGGGCCAGGCGGCCCGGTTCTGCTCCTGGATCAGCCGAGTGGTACAGAACACACAGGCGTTGCGGCACCCGGTGCGCACCACCATCGACACGGCACCCTCGTCGGGGTGCTCCCGGATCGGTACGGCCCCGTCGCGCGTGCGAGCAGGCGGAAGGTCCGACAGCAACCGGGCCTCGAATCCGCCGCGGTCGACGACCCTCGACCCGGCGCCGATGGGCGGCAGGGGCGCCGTCTCACCGTCGAGCCACAGCCCGTCCACGCCGAGAATCCCGCCCAGACGGGCCAGCGCCGTCGTCGCGGGGACGTCGAGGGGGTCGGGGCAGCGGATCCACAGGGACATCCGTCGGCGGAAGGGACTCCGGGCCAGGTTCCTCAGGCCCGCCAGGGTCTGGGCGTGTGCCCCCTCCACCCGTACCCGGCGGTCGTGGATCGCGGCCGAGGGGTGCCGCAGAGTCACGGCGACTGCGTCGATCCCAAGGGCCGCGATCCGACGCGCGGTCTGGGGGTAGGCCAGCAGGCGGCCGTTGGTCGTCAACGCGACCCGGACCGCGCCGCCCCGCCGCGCCCCGTGGACCCACATCTCCAGGGTCTCGGAGATGCTCGGTTCGCCGGGTCCGGTGAGCACCACCGCCGCGGGTCTGGCGGCCTCGGCCGCGGCGCGGGCGGCCTCCGGAGACAGGGCGGGACCCGGCGACGAGGGGCACCCGTCACAGCGGCAGTTGCAGGGGCCACCCACGGGCAGCCAGAGCACGGGATCACGGTGCGCCATCTCCTCCAGCTCGGGACAGGGTGCGGCTCATTGTAGCCTCCCGCGAAGAGCCGGCATCGTCGACACCGACGAACCTGCTACAGTGCCCCGCGGTGACGAATGGACTCACCGGCTTGGACCGTGAACGGGTCGCCTCGGAGGCGCGCCACTGGGTGTGCATCGCCCGGGTGTGCAACAACCGCTGCGTGTTCTGCCACGACAGCGATGGCCAGGACGGCAGCTTCTCGCCCCGGGACCAGGTGGAGCTCGAGCTGGAGCGGGGCCGGCGGTCGGGTGCGAAGCGTCTGATCCTCAGCGGTGGCGAGGCCACGATCCACCCGGACTTCCTGCACCTCGTCGCCCGGGGTAAGCGCCTGGGGTACACCCACGTCCAGACGATCACCAACGGCCGGATGCTGGCCTATCCCGACTTCGTCGACCGCGCGATCGCAGCCGGTCTCGACGAGGTGACCTTCTCCCTGCACGGCCACCGGGCCGAACTGCACGACGGGCTCACGGGTGTTCCCGGGTCCTTCGACCAGACCCTGCGGGGAATCCGCAACGCCGTGGGGACCCGCAGGCTGATCGTCAGCGGCGACGTGGTCATCAACCGGCGCAACCTGGATCACCTGAGGCGGATCATGGACCTCTTCGTATCCCTCGGGGTGCGCGAGATGGACCTGCTGATGGTGATGCCCTTCGGCCGGGCGACGCCCCCCTCGGAGCCGCCCCTGCTCGTGGACGCCGGGGAGGCGCTGCCCCACCTGCGCCGCGCCCTGGAGCTGGCACGCGAGCCCGGGATCACCGTGTGGACGAACCGGCTCGATCCCCGGCTCCTCGAGGGTTTCGAGGAGCTGATCCAGGACCCCCACAAGCTCCACGACGAGGTGGAGGGGCGGACGGCCCTGTTCGAGGGGTTGCTCGACGGGGGATCCATGCGCTGCTGGGGCGAGCGTTGCGCCCACTGCTTCATCCGTCCCCTGTGCGAGAGCCTGGTCGACGGGGTGGCCCAGCTGGGCGCGGGGGTCCCCGGGTTGCTGGCCGTGGACCTGACACGCGGTGGTCCCCAGGGCGTGGCCCGCGACCTGGTCGATGCGCCCCGCAAGGTGCTCGTGGTCCGGGCGTCGGACGCCTCGCAGGCCGCCGAACTCCCCGGCCTGGCCCGGGCGTCCGAGCTCTGGCTACGCCTGGACGACCATCGCTGGCTGCGCAGGACCCTGCGGCGGGTGGGCGCCCGGGATCCTGCCCGGTTGCTCCCCGTCGGGCTGCGCCCGTTGCGTGACGCCCTGCGACTGGCACCGCCGGTGGTGGTGGCCACCCTCGACGAGGCCACAGTCCCCCGGTTGCCCACCCTCGTCGCGCCGGAGGGGACGAGGCTGTTGGTCACCGCACCCGGCGCATCCACGCTGCGCGAGGTGATGGAGCACCCGGCGGATCTACGGGCCTCGCTGCGCGGCGTGACCGCGGACGGCTTCGTCGACGTTCCACCCTGCCTCAGCGGGGCGGCGGCGGTGGAGTACGCCGATGCCTTCCCGCTCTCGGCGGTCCGGGCGGACGGGCGGCTCGATCTCCACGCCTTCGTCGACCACTTCATCCGCCGACCCTACCGGGTCCGCAGCCTGCGCTGCGAACGCTGCGTTCACGGCGACACCTGCCGCGGGATCGGGATCCAGCGCGCCAGGAGTCGGGGGCTGGGCGTGCTCATCCCCGTGGAGCGCTGAGCGTGGGTCATCACCTCCTGCTGGTCCCCCTGATCTGGCTGGCGACGGTCACCGTCCGGGACGATCTGCGGCACGGCCGGATCCCCAACGTGCACCTGGCCACGGCCCTCGGGATGGGCGTCCTCGCCTTCCTGCTGCTGGCCCTGCTCGAGCTGGGGGGTGCGGAGCCCTGGCTGCGCTCGGGGGAGGTCCCGGCCGAGGGCTGGCACTGGCTGAGTGGGACGGGCCTGAACCTGGCCGTGGGGCTCCCCGTGGCGATCCTCCTGTGGCTCCTGGGCGTCTGGGCCGCGGGCGACGCCAAGCTCTTCACGGTCTACGCCTTCTTGATCCCGCCCGCCTGCTACACCCGCTCCTATCTGCCGGGCTTCCCGGCCCTCCCGCTGCTGGTCAACGTCTTCGCGCTGGTGTTCGTGCTGCTGGCCGCGGAGTTGCTTCGACGGGGGGTGCCGCGGGCTGTCCGGGCCCTCGCGGACCCCCAGCGGCGCGCCGCGCTGGTCCGGGGACTGCCGGGGGGCGCACGCCGCACCCTGCCCCTGTTGCTGGCGTTCACCGCCATGTTCGCGGGGATCCGCGCGTTGCGGGAGGCGTCCCGAGAAGCCCTGGATCCGGTGCTCGAGGTGGGCGACTTCACGATGTTCCTGCTGTTGTTCGCCTTTTTTCGGCCCCTGGCCCGGGTGATCGTCACCCGCTGGGGGGCGCTGGTCTTCTCGCTCGCCGCCGTGGTAGCGCTGGGGATCCTGGCGTCCCGCCACGGCCTCGGCGCCCTTCCCGGTGTGGTGGTACCCAGCGCGTACGCGGTGGTCCTGCTGATCTTCGCGCGGGCCTACCCGGAGCTGGGCTCGGCCACGCGGCGTGTGCGGGTCGGAGATCTGCGCGAGGGGATGCTGCTGGGCGCCCCCAGCCTCGTCCTCCTGCGCGCGCGGGAGCAGCGCGAGCTGGTGGAGCTGGGCGAGGCGGCACCGGGCCCCGACGAGGAGGTCCCTGGGACGACCCCCCGGCCGAGCCGGCTGGGCAGCCTGGCCACCGACGGGCTCACCGCGGAGCAGATTCGCTACGTCCGGACCCGCTACGACGACGACGAACCCATCGACGTCGCCCGCACCCTCCCCTTCTCCCCGCTGCTGGCAGCGGGGGTGGTGGTCACCTACGTGCTGGGGGGACCGCTGACGATGTACCTGACGATTGGGTAGGATCGCGGCGCTCGGGTGTTCCCCAGCGAGAACGGAGGCGCCATGAGTCGCTCGATCCCTGCGGTGGTCCTTCTCCTGTCGCTCGCGCTCGCCTCCCCCGCCCGGGGCGCGAGGACCCTGGCCGTCCTGCCCCTGGAGCAGGGCGCGGGCAGCGAGGAGTACGCGGGACTCGGAACCGCACTGGCCGGGATGCTGGTCTCGGACCTGGCGCGAGTGGAGAGCCTCCAGCTGGTGGAGCGGACGCGACTGGACGAGCTGCTGGCGGAGATGAAGCTCACCGACACGGGCTTCCTCGACCCGGCAACGGCCCAGAAGCTGGGCGGTGGTCTGGGCGCCGAGCTCCTGGTCGCGGGCAGCTACTCGGTGGTGGAAGAGACCTTCTTGCTGGACGCACGGGTGGTGGAGGTGGAGAGCGGGGCCGTGCTGCAGGCGGTGGACGCCCAGGGGACCGTGGCCGACTTCGTGACCGTGGAGAAGGACCTGGTCGAGGCACTGCTGGGCCAGCTGGAGGTCAGCGTCTCGTCCTCGGTGCGCAGGAAGTTGCTCACCGAGGCGCCGACGGAGAGTTTCCCCGCCTTCGCGGCCTACGGCGAGGGCCTGTCCAGCCAGGCCGGCGGGCGGATCGAGGAGGCCCGACGGTCCTTCGAGACCGCCCTCGAGCTGGATCCGCAGTTCGTGGAGGCGCGGGAGGCGGTGGCCGGCCTGCGCTCCCTGGTGGAGGCGGACAAGGCACGCGTCGCCCTCAACAAGGCAGAGAAGGAGGCCGCGGTGCTGGCCGCGGTGCTCGAGGCGGTCCCCGACGATCGCACCCTGCCCGAGGGGTATAAATACGACGTGGTGAGCACCGCCCACTTCGCGCTGCGGTTGCTGGTGCTCAAGGAGCTCGAGCTCCACTGCCAGTGCTACGAAGAGATGTGGAGCTACGCCGAACGGGAGGGGTGGCTGATCCATACCCCCCGGGCCGCCAGGGGCCACGATCTGTTCGAACACACGATGCTGAGCGCCATCGAGATGGAGCTCATCGACGATCCGGGGCGGCTGAGGACCATCCCCTTCGATCGACCGAGCGTGGCGAGCATGCCGGGGCTGTTCTACCGCGTGGACCGCTACGTGCTGGACCTGGACGCGGCGGCTCCGGGGGACGGCAAGGGCCGGGGACTGCTGGGAGCCATGTTCCTGTGCCACGCTCCCGCCGAGCAGCTCCAACAGATCCGCCGCATCCAGTCCGCGGTCCGGGAGGGGGGGCTGAAGGACACCGAACCCGATCGGGATACCTACCCGGGGGTGACCCTGGACGATCACCTGGAGACCATCTGGGCGCTGACCCACGCCCGCCACTTCGGGATGACGGGCGAGGTGGCGCGGATCGCCGAGCAGGTGGTCGACCGCCAGCAGGAGGAGATGGGACGGCGCTGGGCTGTCCGCCGGGCAGGGAGCATCGCCGACACCGGGGACGGCTGGGACCGCCGGGCCGCGATCCGGCAGGGTATGGCGACCGAGACGCTGCTGGCGATCAACCGCGCCGTGGTGGCCGGGGGCGGGGCTCCCCTGCGCACCGAGAGCCCCTACTGCGCATTCTTCGTCGAGGACAGCAAGCGCGGCGCCGAGCACGGCCTGGAGATGGTGGCCAAGGACGAGGCCCGGGGCGACCCGAAGTACAGCGTCTGGTCGGTGGCCCGGCTCGGGGGTGTCGCGGCGCCGCTGCGCGATCTGGGCTGCGTCGAGGGCCTCCCGGGGCGCTTCGAGGACGTCTACGAGGTCTATGGCTGGGTCGGATCCTCGGAACAGCGCAAGCGAGCCGACCACGCGGAGGACGAGGCCTGCGTCAACGCCTTCGCGACGCTCCCGAACCAGGTCAGCGCGGCTCAGCTCGACGCCGCCGCCGGACGCGAGGAGGTGTTGCACCGATACGCCAAGAGCACCCTGGACTGGTACTACGCGGCCCTGGTGGGCAACCGCTGCGTGGAGGACGTCCCCTGAGCCGCCTGCCCCCCGCGCTGGTCACGCTGGCCCTGCTGGCCTCGGCCTGCTCTCCGCCGGAAGAGGCCCCCGAGCCCGAGGTGATCCGTAGCGCGGTGATCCCCACGGTGTTCACCGTCAGCTGGGAGGCCGGAGCCGGCGCCACCGATGGGTACGTGGAGTTCGGGCAAGCAGGTGCGCTGGACCGGCGGGCGCCCGCACGCGACCGAGGGGACGGCGTCCTCGAGGCGACCCTGGTCGGGCTCCGCCCCTCGGAGTCGGTGGAGCTTCGGGCGGTCGAGGTGGTCGACGACGGCGTCCGGGAGGGCGCGGTACAGGTCTCGGAGACCGGCCCCCTGTCCTCGAACGTGCCGGGTGTCACGGTGGACGGGACGCTGTCCGGCGCCGACGCCGGGTTCCTGGTGTCGAGCTTCGTCCCCGGTCCCGCGGTGATCCTGGACGGTTCGGGGGAAGTGGTCTGGTGGCACCAGCTGGACGTGGACTACGACCACACCATCACCCGCGCCCTGCTGTCGGACGACGGGACGGGGGTGATCTACCTGCTGTGGACCAACCTGCACCACGGCGGCCCCGCGTCCTGGATGCGACAGCTTGTCCGGGTCTCGTTCGACGGGGAGCAGGTGGAGACACTCGAGCTCGGTGGCGCTCACCACGACTTCGCGCTGATGCCGGAGGGGCGCGTCGTCTCCCTCATGTACGACGCCCGGGAGGTGGAGGGCATCGTGATCGCCGCGGATCGCCTCGTGGAGGTGGACCCCGACGGATCGCTGCGACAGGTCTGGACCGTGTGGGATCACGTGGAATTCGACCCCGACCAGCAGTACGAGGGCGGGGAGCGCTGGGGGCACTGCAACGCCGTCGACCACGACGCCGACCAGGGCGCGCACTACGTGTCCTGTCGCAACTTCTCCACCATCTTCCGCATCGCCGAAGGCTCGGGCGAGGTCGAGTGGGCGCTCGGCGACGGCGGAGACTTCGAGCTGGCCGACGGCGGGACCTGGTTCGCGAACGAGCACCAGTTCCAGATCGAGGGCGACCGCGCCCTGGTCTTCGACAACGCCATCCCCACCGACGCCTCCAGCGCGGTGCGCGAATATCGCATCGACACGGAGGCGGGTACCGCCGAGGAGATCTGGGTCCACCAGCCCGAGCCCCCCATGGGCGTCTACGCGTTCGGGGACGTCTCCCGTCTGCCGGACGGTGACACCCTGGTGGCCTGGGGATCGAGCGGTCGCATCGAACGGGTGGATGCCGACGGTCAGTCGGTCCAGTTCCTGGACGTCGCGCTGGGGGCGGGGGTCGGGTACACGACCTGGGTCGAGGATCTCTACCCGGACGGTTGAGCGGGGCGCTTGCGGCGCGGCCGGGGTCGTTTCCTCCCGGCGGTCTTCCTCCCCGGCCGGCTGCGGCGCCCCCCGCGCGGCTTGTTCCGCCCCACGAGGGCCATCCCCATCCCGATCACGGCGATCAGGGCCACCAGGGGACCTCCCACGCGCAGGGACCACAACCGCAGCACCAGCTCGTGGCGCCACGCCAGGTTGTTCATCTGGACCACCTCGAGGGAGGCGCCGTAGGCATCGCCGTCCACCGAGGTGCCCCCACCGGCGTCCACGTGGGCCTTCAGGTCGGCGGCGACCTGCGACAGGGTGCCGTCGATGTCGGTGATCCGGCGCCCCACCTCCACGCTCGCCACCAGGGCGCCTACGCCCGCGGCGAAGAGGACCGCGAACAGCATGAATCGCTTGGCGTCCATCGACCTGGTCTTCGCCGGCGCGGGAATCAGGGCTCGTACTCGAAGGCGCCCATGTCGTAGCGGGGGTACCCGTCCAGGTTCCCGTCCACCGGCCGGACCACCTCGTCGTAGTCCTCCTCCACGCCGTAGATCACCGCATCCATCCCCACGTCGATGCAGGGGCTGGCCACCGTCAGGTGCAGGTCGTCGTCGGTGTGGTCGAAGTTGTCCGTGAACGTCACCAGCTGCGGATCCTGGGAGATGTTGCCCATGATCCCGGTCAGGTCGGTCACGTAGCCGCCGTAGTTGGCCGTGGCGTTGCCGTACACGTCGTTGTAGGTGAACGTGAATCCCTCGCCGGTGTTGTCGTACACGCCGTAGGTGCCGTTCCAGGCGATGACGTTGTTCGAGGCCGTGGGGATCGCGAACTCGCTACCGCAGCAGATGAACACGTAGAACCCGACCGTGGTGTTGCCCACGATGGTGTTGTTGATCACCGCCGACGTGTTGTAGTGCGACACCATCACGCCGTGTCCGTAGTTGTCCTGGACCCGGTTGCTCTCGAACAGGGCTGCGGACTCGTACGACAGCCGGACACCGGCTCCGTTGTTGTCCGCCCAGTTGTAGGTGACCAGGTTCGAACGCGCGTGGTCGTAGGACTCGTCGATCATCAGGCCGCCACCGTCGCCGCTGGTCCCGTCGGCCTGGTTGCCCGTGATCCAGTTGCCCTCGATCAGCGAGTCCGACAGCATCGCCGCGATGCCGCCGCCGGCGTTGTTGTGCCGGTTGGCGATGTTGTTGGACACGGTGTTGTCCAGGATCTGGGCCTCCGCGTCGTAGATCCAGATGCCGCCTCCCCGGCCGGTGACGTAGTTGTCGTCCACCACGCAGTCCTGGACCAGGGCGTCGGTGAACGCGATGTACACACCACCGCCGTAGTTGAAGCCCTCGCCGTCCCAGCCCTGGTCGGGGCTGCCGATCCCTCCGGTGATGGTGAACCCGACGATGCCCGCGTCGGCCTGGCCGCCGTCGATGGTGACCACCGACGCGGTGCCGGTGCCCTCGAGGGTGGTCAGCGCCGCTCCGTCCACGCTCTCGACGACTGTCGAGACCGCGCCGAAGTCCACGTCCTCGTTGTAGGTCCCCGGAGACACCAGGACCGATTCGCAGCTCACCAGGCCGGCCTGATCCACCGCCTCCTGGACGGTCAGGAAGGGGTAGTCGTAGGTGCCGTCTTCCAGTCCGGTGGCGTTGGTCAGGTCGGTGTACACCGGGCACTCGTCCACGCAGTTGGCGATGCCGTCACCGTCCTCGTCGCCGAAGCCCTCGTCCACGTCCCCGAGACCGTCGCAGTCGTTGTCCAGGCCGTCGCAGACGGCGGGGGCGCCGGGGTAGACCGTGGGTTCAGCGTCGTCGCAGTCGTTCTCGCACTCGGCGAACCCGTCGCCGTCGTCGTCCACCTCGTCGGCGGGCTCCACGCCGTCGCAGTCGTTGTCGATCCCGTCGCAGGCCTCCACCGCGCCCGGATAGGTGTTGCCGTCGTTGTCGTCGCAGTCCAGGCACTCCACGGCTCCGTCGCCGTCCAGGTCGGTGGCCTCGTCCGCGGGCAGGGAACCGTCGCAGTCGTTGTCCTCCTCGTCGCACAACTCCGGCGCGCCGGGGTAGGACTCGGCGGCCAGGTCGTCGCAGTCCTCGCAGAACACGTACCCGTCCGCGTCCTGGTCGATGGTCTCGCTCAGGTCGAGCTCCCCGTCGCAGTCGTTGTCCAGGAAGTCGCAGAGCTCCGGGGCCAGCGGGTAGACGCTCACGTTGCCGTCGTCGCAGTCCCCGTCGCAGATCATGAACCCGTCTCCGTCCACGTCGACCTCATCGGCGGGGACGACTCCGTCGCAGTCGCTGTCCACACCGTCGCAGAGTTCCACAGCGCCGGGGTAGGTGTCGTCCTGGGCGTCGTCGCAGTCTCCATCACAGATCCGGTGTCCGTCGCCGTCGTCATCGGCCTCGTCCGCAGCAACGACGCCGTCGCAGTCGTTGTCCGCGCCGTCACAGATCTCCGTCCCGCCGGGGTAGCTGAGGGGATCCCCGTCGTCGCAATCCCCGTCGCAGGACGTGAACCCGTCACCGTCCAGGTCGTCCTCCTCTTGCGGGATCACCCCGTCACAGTCGTTGTCGATGTCGTCGCAGAGCTCGGGAGCGCCGGGGTAGATGGCCGCATCCGTGTCGTCGCAGTCCCCGTCACAGAGGCGGCTTCCGTCGCCATCGGCGTCGGTCTCGTCGGCCGGGATCACACCGTCGCAGTCGTTGTCCACCCCGTCGCACAGCTCCGGAGCGCCGGGGTAGGTGTCGTCATCGGTGTCGTCGCAATCCGCACAGTTCACCGACCCGTCGCCATCGGCGTCGAACCACTCGAGGGGCGGGATCACCCCGTCGCAGTCGTTGTCGAGCTCGTCGCAGATCTCGGGCGCCCCCGGGTAGACGTCGGCGTTGCCGTCGTCACAGTCCTCGCAGGCGTGGGAGCCGTCACCGTCCAGGTCCACCTCGTCGCCGGGGACGACCCCGTCACAGTCGTTGTCCAGGCCGTCGCAGAGCTCCGGGGCACCGGGGTAGACACTCGCGTCGCCGTCGTCGCAGTCCTCGCAGGCCAGGGCGCCGTCCCCGTCGATGTCGGTGTCCTCGCCGGGCAACATCGTCCCGTCGCAATCGTTGTCCGAGCCGTCGCAGACCTCGATGCCGCCCGGGAAGGCCGCCGGATCCGTGTCGTCGCAGTCGTCGCAGAAGGGGAACCCGTCCCCGTCCTGGTCGAGCAGCTCCAGGGCCGGCACCGTCCCATCGCAGTCGTTGTCGAGCCCATCGCAGAGCTCCGCGGCACCCGGGTAGCTCTGGTCATCCGTGTCGTCGCAGTCGTCGCAGGCCAGGGAGCCGTCGCCGTCGCCGTCCACCTCGTCGGCGGGCACCGCGGCGTCGCAATAGTTGTCTTCGCCGTCGCACAGCTCGGGGGCGCCGGGGAACGCGT
>CAZITQ010000191.1:193-18974 GCA_964542165.1 uncultured Rickettsiales bacterium | reverse complement strand
CGGGTGGCGTGGTCGTCGCCGGTGGCGTCGTCGTCCCCGGTCGAATCGTCGTCGTCGTCGGCGCTGGTGGTGGTGTCGTCGTCGTCGTCCGGATCCGGACACCCCAGGACCAGCGACATCCCCAGCAGACAAAGCAGGAACCAGCGAGTGGACATGGCGGCTCTCCCTCCGTGATGTGGGAGAACAGTCTAGCTGGTTGATCAGCGGGTAGTGCGAAGTCGGCGGAGGGTGACCAGGGCGAGGGCGACCAGGACGACGGCGGTGCCGCCGGCGCGATCGGTGGCGGTGGTGCCGCACGCACCGCAGGCGGTGCACTCGGGGTCGTCGAAGTCCACGGCCAGATCGCAGTCGTTGTCGATCTCGTCGTCGCAGACCTCGCGGACGCCGGGGTTGATCTCCGGATCCCCGTCCGCACAGTCCCCCTCGTCCTTGGAGTACCCGTCCTCGTCCAGGTCCGCCGTGTCCCAGTCGATGGCTGCCGCCATCCCCGGCAGCAGCAGGGTGGCCAGCAGAACGGTCAGCATCCAGGTGCGGTTCCGCGTCATCTCGTCCTCTCCGCGCGGGGCCATTATGACCGGAGGCGGGAGTGTCGTCGCGGACATCGGCGTCTCGGGAGGGAGGCTTCAGGCGTCAGGCGGAGAGGTCGTCTCACCGGCGCTCGACACCCGTTCGGAAGAGGAAGAGTTCGCGCAGGGGCCGGGCCGCGACGCGGACGGAGGTAGCAGAGGCCGCAGAGGCCGCAGAGAAGAGGTCGCCCGACGGGACCTCTGCGCTCTTTGCGCACTCTGCGAGAGGTTCTTCTCTTCGGGATCCTGGCTGTGGACCCTGAGTCGGAACGTGACGCCTGACGCCTTGGACTCAGCTCACATCCAGCGGCCCGGCGAGGTTGTCGCTCTCGTGGGTCTCTTCCACGTCCTCGGTGGTGTCGACGATGGCGTAGGAGCCCCAGCCGAACCACGGAGAGTCGTCGGCCTCGAAGTCGGCGTACACGGTCTCACCCGGGAGGAGTTCTTCGATCTCCTGCCAATCGTCCCCCTCGTCGCCCACGGACGGCTCGAACCACGGGTCGCGCCACAGGTCGACCCAGAAGCCGTAGGCCGGGGCGGTACCGGTGTTGGTGATGTCGATCCAGAAGTAGGTCACGTCGTTGTCGTAATCGACGAAGGCCTCGAAGTAGGTGATCTCCAGATTGGGCAGGCCGGTATAGCCCGGGTCGTCGTCATCGTCGCCGTCGTCATCGTCGTCGTCACCCACCGGATCGTCGTTGCCGGTGCCGTCGTCGTCGTCGCCCACGGGGGTGTCGTCGTCGTCGTCGTCGTCGCCCTGGGGTCCGACCTCCTCGGCCAGCACGTCCACGGTGGCGGGGCTCGAGGAGAGGTGGTCGTACTCCACGGTCACGTGGGTCATGCCCTCGCCCAGGCCGGTGACCCGGCCGTCGCTGGCGACCTCGGCGATGTCCGGATCGCCCACCAGCCAGCGCACACCGCCGGAGAAGTCGCCCCGGGAGCCGTCGGAGAACTCGGCCATGGCGCTCATCCACTCGCTCTGGCCGCTCTCGAGCTCGAGGCGGTTGGGGTTGACGGTCAGGCCGACGATCTCGGCGTCGGTGACGGTGACGGGGACCGGCTCGGAGTAGACCTGGTCCAGCACGGCGCGGACCGAAGCGGTGCCCGACCGCAGACCGACCAGGCGGCCCTCGCTGTCCATGTCGTCGGAGATGGTGATGCAGTCGGCGCCGCTCATGACCGACCACCGCACCGAGGGGGTGATGTTCGCGGTGTTGCCGTCCGAGTAGAAGGCCAGGGCCGTCAGCTGGATCTCGCTTCCCACCGGGAGCACCGAGTCACCGGGGGTGACCGTGATGCCCAGGGGGACGGGCTCCTCCAGCGGGGGGGCGCTGGGCAGCAGGCAGCCGAAGCTCAGGGTCGCAATCAGCAGGGCCAGGGCGGTGAGGGTCGCGGTCCGCATCTTGGCTCTCCTCCGGTTCAAGCCACGCCGTGTGGCACATCGGGGGTAGTAGCAAGGAGCGGGCCAAGTTGGCCTGCTGCGCGGCGCGCGCAAAGAAGGCGGAGTTATTTCAGTGAAATCAGTGGTTTGCCTGGTCGGCGGTGGGGAGTCGCATTCCCGCGCGCCCTCCCGGGAGGGTGTGTCACGGGTGTGCCACGGGTGTGTCCGCCAACCCCGACGCGGGGCTTTCGGGTGATTCGCTACGGGGGCCAGACCTCCAGGGGGCCGGTGATGTTGTCGTTCTCGTCGGACTCGGTCACGTCCTCGCTGGTGTCCAGGATCACGTAGGACCACCACTCCCAGTAGTCCGGGACCTCGTTCACGGTGAAGTCGGCGTACTGGGTCTCGCCAGCGCCGAGGTCCTCGAGGATCGTCGCCTCGTCCCCGTCGTCGCCGATCTGGGGCTGATAGGAGTCGACGAACAGGTCGACGAAGAAGATCTCGGCGTCGGAGCCGCCGGTGTTGGTCACGTCGATCAGGAACAGGGTCTGGCCGGCGTCGCCGTCCACATAGGCGTCGAAGTAGGTGACCTCGAGGTTGGGCAACGAGACGTCGTCGTCGTCTCCGGTGTCGTCGTCCCCGGTGTCGTCGTCCCCGGTGTCGTCGTCCCCGGTGTCGTCGTCGTCCGGCGAGCCCACCACGTCCACGCCGACGGAGTTGCTGACGATCTGCTCGTACTCGGCCCGCACCTGGGTCGAGCCCGTGCCCGTGCCGCTGACGCGGCCGTCTTGGGCCACGGTGCAGACGTCGGAGTTGCCGGTGATCCAGCGAACGGTACCGGTCACGTCGCCCCGGGAGCCGTCGGAGAACACCCCCTGGGCCGCCAGGAACCCGGTCTCGCCGACCCCGATCTCGAGGAAGGTGGGGGAGACGGAGATCTCGACGATCTGGGCGTCGGTGACCCGCACCAGGACCGCCTCGCTGGTCACGTCTCCTGCGATGGCCTGCACCGACGCGGTGCCTTCGCGGACACCGACGACTTCTCCCTCGTTGTCCAGATCGTTGGAGACCGTGACCGCGTCCCCGGACACCACGGACCACGATGCCGAGGCGGTCACGTCCGCCGTGTCGCCGCCCTCGTAGAACGCGGTGGCCGTCAGCTGGAGCTCGCCACCCACCGTCACCGTGGGGGATTCGGGGGTGATGAACACGCCCAGCGGCGTCTCGTCCCCCGGTTCCGGGGGCGGACACGCCAGGGCGGCGGCGATGAGCAGAAGCGGCATCGGGGCCGCCAGCCTGCGGCGGGGCATGGGGAACGCCTCCCTGCGGTCGGCGGGGCTTCGGGCTTCAGGCGTCAGGCGTCAGGCGAGGCGGTCGTCTCGCTGACGCTCGACATCCGATCCGGAATCCCTGCGATCTCGATCTCTCCAGATGCTGCCCGAGCAGCGATATTCGTTCTCTGCTGACGCCTGACGCCTGACGCCTGACGCCTACTTACGGATGAAGTCCTCTCCCATCATGCCGATGAGGTTTCCGTAGTTCAAATAGGAGTTCTCCGACCCGTTGTTCGAGGGATAGGTCGGGTTGTTGTAGGGCACCCAGGCGAAGTCGGGGTGGTCCGTGCTGGTCCAGGTCCCCTTGGTCACCAGGCCGCTCTGGTCGGTGGTCAGGTCGTACTTGTAGTAGTTGGTGAACCCGTTGGGCACGTCGCCGTCCACGTGGGTCTCGCTCACGCCGTCGGTGGTGAACTTCAGGTCCACGGCGACCGTGAACGTGCGCTCGATGGGATCGACGGTGACCAGGTCGCGGATGTTGTTCAGCGTGGTGCTGCCGACGCCCTCGACCTCGGTGATCTCGTCCACGGTCTGGAAGGGCTGCTTGTACAGCCGGTACTCGATGATCCTGTCGGCCTTGGTCTCGCCGATGCCGGGCAGCTCCATCAGCTGCTCACGGCTGGCCGTGTTCAGGTTGAGCTTGTCGTTGTCCCCGCTGGTGGTCTCGGTGGTGGTCATCGAGAACTGGTAGGCGGGGTAGTTCCAGACCGCGTCACCCTTGGAGGTGTCGAAGACCAGCGGCACGCCGCGGTCGCGGATGTAGAAGTCGATGATCTTGTGGAAGGCGTCGGGGTACAGGTCCTCGATGTCCTGCTCCTCGCCGTTGTAGCGCTCGCCGTAGAAGTGGCTCTGCTGGCTGTAGTGGGCCTCGGTCACCAGCCCCTTCAGATCCGCGTGGGTGAAGGTCAGGCTGTGGCCGCCCACGTCCACGGTCATGTCCTCGCGGGGCTCGTTGGTCAGGATCGCGGCCGCGGCCCAGCCGTTGCAGTGGCCCCACCAGGAGCCGCCCTGGGGGCTGTAGTGGTTGAGGATCTCCCAGGCGGGCAGGAACCAGGGGTTGGGGTAGGTGCGGCCGGACAGGTACTCGTACAGGGCGAACTTGTCGAAGGGGCTCAGGTCGTCCAGGGAGTAGGACCACTCGTCCCCCCTCTTGATCTGGCCGTTCTCGATGGTGATCTGGCCGCCGTCCAGGCCCTGGAGCACGCCGTTGTAGAACTCGACCAGCACGTCGACCAGCTCCTTCTGCTTGGCCTTGTACTCGTCGACCTTGGTCTTGTACTCGTCGCTGTCGCTCTCGCCCGCGGTGCGCATGTTGCGCAGGTCCTCGGAGAGGTAGTCGATGGCCGAGCAGATCTCCTCGACCTCGTAGTAGATCTCGTCGCTGACCGTGGCGCGGTTGTCGTAGCCGAACACCAGGGCGCCCTCGGACTGCTTCCACCAGGAGCCGGCCCAGGGCCAGTAGCCCTCGACGGCGGCCGCGTCGGTGGTGCCCAGATCCTCGTCGGTGATGGACAGGGCCTCGCGCAGGTCGATGCTGTCGCGCAGGGCGTCGCGGAAGTCCCAGTCCTCGCTGCCCGGGTCGGGGCCGTCGTAGCGGGCGACCATGCCCTGGTCGAGGGTGGAGATCTCGTCGTCGTCCAGCAGCCGCGCCTCCAGGTTGGGGGTCACGGTCTCGGTGGCGAACGGCCGTCCGGCCTCCCACCGCTGGTGGATGAAGTTGCCGTCCACCTCGTCCTCGAAGATCACGTCCACGGTCTCGTCGTCCACGGTGGACGAGAACATCTCGTGGCCGTTCTCGAGAGTGCGCTCCTCGTCGGCGTTGCGCAGGGGGAAGGGGGGCATGTAGGCCACGGCCGCCGACAGATCGCTCTGGCTGAGCAGGTTGACGGAGCCGTCGGTGGTCGACAGGTCGAAGGCCTCCCGCTGGCGCTCGCCGCCCACGGTGCGGAAGGCGACCACGGCCGCCAGCCGGTCCCGGTCCTCGCGGACGACCAGGTAGACCTTGGGATCGCTGTCCAGCATCGGGTGGCCCCAGTTGTGGTTGGGGTCCAGGTGCGCCCGGATGACGGTCAGCGGCGACGGGATGCCGTCCAGGTCGGCGTAGGTGGACAGCTCGTCGTCCGCGTCCGGCTCGTAGCCCGAGTGGATGACGGTGTAGGTCCAGTACACCGGATCGGACCAGGTCTCGCCGTAGGGATCCGCGGCCACCTCGTAGCCCTCCAGATCCACGGTCTCGTGGGTCGCCTCGCCGGTGTGGGCCAGGCGGCGGGTGGTCTCGATCACGAACTCCTGGTTCTCCTCCCAGGAGGGCCGGATGGTGTCACCGGCGTTGTCGCAGCCGACCGTCAGGGTCGCCGCGAAGGCCATCAGGGCCGTCATGAAGCTGAAACGACGCATGGAGTGTCCCCTTCCTCGCGTTCTTCTTCTCTACTGGCGCGCACAGGCGGGACCTGTGGCGTTGCCGGAGTTACTAGCACGTGCCGTGCCAGAACCAGATGTGTGTGCAATCTGCAGCGGAGGGGCGGGAAAACGATGTGTTTTCGGTATCTTGGGGTTGTTGTTGGGGCGATCGGCGACCCCTTGGTTCCCGCCCGGAGGTGTGTCACGGGTGTGCCACCCTGTGCCTCCGCCCCCTGCCCCTGGCGCCCTGCGGTCCCCGAACCTACGGTGGACGAGGGATGCATTTCGACCTGAACCGCTGCCTCGAGGCCTTCGCCATCGCGCTGGACTACGCGGAGGCCGAGCTGTTCGATGTGCGCCGCGAACACTCGCGGCGGGTGGCCTTCCTCTCCCTGTCCATCGGGCGGGAGCTGGGGCTGGACGACGACGACCTGCGGGACCTGCTCGCCGTCTCCCTGCTCCACGACAGCGGATTGACCGAGGGGGCGCCGCGCTGCGGCGAATACGCGGATCCGCGGCCCCATTGTGAGCACGGCCAGCAGACCGTCGACGCGCTGCCCCTGCGGCGGGCGCGTCCGGACGTGCTGCGGTTCCACCACGACAACGTGGACGGCAGCGGTGCGTTCGGCGTCGGTGGGGACGAGCTACCGGTGCTGTCCCAGGTGGTGCGGCTGGCGGACTTGCTCGAACGCAGCGTCGAAGAACCCGCCGGGAAACCTCCTTCCCGCGATCAGGTCCGGGCGTTGGCCGTCGCGCAAGCGGATCACGCCGTCGCGCGGCCGGTCTCGGACGCCTTCGTGGCTGCCGCAGAGTCCTCCTCCCTGTGGAACGGCTGGTCCGGCGACGACGTGGCCTCGGCCCTGCACGCCATCTCGCCGGACAACGTACTGCAACTTCAGTGGGACGACCTGCGCCCGCTGACCGGCGCGATGATGCGCATCGTCGACTGCAAGTCCCGCTCCACCTACCGCCACTCCCAGGGCATCACGCTGCAGGCGCTTCGGCTATGTGACCATTTCGGGATCCGGGGCGAACGCCGCACCCAGGTGGAGATCGCCGCCCACCTGCACGACGTGGGCAAGCTGCGGGTGCCCAACACGATCCTGGACAAGCCCGGACGGCTCGACGAGGAGGAGCGCCGGCAAATCCAGCTCCACGCGGTGTTCACCCGGGAGGTTCTGACTCACGTCCCCGAGCTCGCCATCGTCGCGCGCTGGGCCAGCCAGCACCACGAGTGCCTGGACGGCAGCGGCTACCCCGACGGGCTGCGCGCCGCCGACCTGGATCAGGAAGCCCGCCTGATCGCGGTGGCCGACCTGTACCAGGCGTTGACCGAACCGCGGGTGTATCGCACCCCCTCGGGCCATGAGCGGGCCATGGAGATCCTGCGCCACAACGCCCGGGAGGGGCGGCTGGATGCGTCCGTCGTGCGTGCCGCCGACCGGGTGCTCGAGCCCGTCCCCGACGAGGTTCGAGATCCCTCCCCCCGTCGTACCTGAGCACGTCCTTGCCCGGCGGTGATACCGTGGTTCAGGGGCGAGGGACAAGCCATGGGAACGCTACTGATCTGGACCGTCATCGTCGCCGCCGCTGCGCTGGTCGTCGCCGCGGTGGCCTTCCTGATCCTGGAGGCCTGGGGCGCAAACTGGGGTGCGACCCGCGAAGAGATCGACGGGCAGATGTCTGGGGACGAACTGCTGCGCGAGGGCCCCGAGGGGGCGGTGAGCTGCGTGTTCACCCGAGCCATCAGCATCGCGGCGCCGCCCGAGATGGTCTGGCCCTGGGTAGCCCAGCTGGGCCGGGGAGCGGGCTTCTACAGCTACGACCGGCTGGACAACGGGGGGAAGCCGTCCGCGGATCACTTGGTCTCGTGGATCCCGGATATGCGCCTCGGCGACGCGTCTGCGATCGGCTATCTACGATCTTTCGCGCCCGGGCGCGAGATGCTCTGGTTCCTGGACGGTGAGCCGTGGTTCGGCGCGGTGTTCCGGATGATCTGCTGCTTCCGCCTTTCACAGGAAGGGGAAGGAACGCGGCTGGTGCTGCGGGTGTCGGGGGACGCGAAGGGCGGCATCGCCCGCCCGTGCTGTGGGCGTTCACGATCATCGACTCGCTGATGGCCCGCCGGCAGCTGCTGGGGTTCAAGGCCCGAGCCGAGCGGGGTCCACTGGAGGGCCCCGACGGCGCCGACGGCGAGACCGGCGCCCGGGACCAGTACCAGCTGTACGAGGTGATCTACGCCGATGGCGAGACCTGCGGGATCCACGGCAAGGAGAAGGCCCCCCGCTGGCGGGAGACCGCGCAGCGTGACCTGGGGGATCGGATGGGGGCGGCGGGGGGCACCTGAGATGGGTGCCACGGTCGGCTTGCCCGGCCGTGCTGCCCCGGAGCTCAGAAGAGCAGGGCGGACGGCCGCCGTGCTGCCCCGCAGCTTCGAAGAACACGGCGGGACAAGCCCGCCGTGGCACCCGAAGTTCGAGTTTCCCCGAATGCTGCTAGGTCGGCCGGTTCCTGCGCGTCCACAGCAGGGCCACCACGAACAGGATCAGCCCGCAGGCCGCCGCGCCCACGAACATCACGAAGCCGCCGTTCCAGCCCCAGTGGTCCACCACCACGCCGATGCCCACGCCGCAGACCGCCGAGCCCAGGTAGCCGAACAGCCCGGTCATCCCCGTCGCCGTGGCCGCGGCCTTGCGCGACGCGTAGTCGGCGGCGGCCACCGACACCAGCATCTGGGGCCCATAGACCAGGAACCCGACCCCCATCAGCGCCGCCGCGTCGAGCCACACGTGGCCGGCCGGGATGAACCACAGTCCGAACACGAACAGCACCAGGCCCACCATGTAGGCCACGTTCACCGGGGCCCGGTTGCCCTTGAAGACGCGGTCCGAGATGGCGCCGGCGCAGATGCTGCCCAGGATGCCGGCGATCTCCAGCCCGGCCACCTGCCAACCCGCCCCCTGCAGGCTGCTGTCCTTCTCCTCCACCAGGTAGGTCGGGGCCCAGTCGAGCATCCCGATCCGCACGATGTAGACGAAGAAGTTGGCGAAGCTCATCAGCCAGACGAGCTTGTTGGTCAGCACCTGCTCGAAGAGGATCTCGCGCAGGGAGAGCTGTTCGTCCGGATCGCCTTCCCCGTCGCCCTGTTCGTCCTCGTAGTCCCCGGGGAACTGCCTCTCGACCGGGGGAAGGCCCACCGACCGGGGTGTGTCCCGCAATCGCCAGACGAGGAACGCCGTCCCGGCGCCGGCCAGCACCGCCGGCACGAAGAACGCCGATCGCCACCCCGCGTGGGCCACCAGGTAGCCCCCCAGGATCAGGATCCCCGCGCCCCCCAGCTGGTGCGACATGTTCCAGATCCCCCACCAGGTCCCCAGCCGCCGCTTGGGGTACCAGTGGGTCAGCAGCCGCGCGCACGGAGGCCAGCCCATGGACTGGAAGAACGCGTTGCCGAGCCAGAACAGGCCGAAGAACAGGAGGGTCGAGCTGAGGCCGAAGCCCACGTTCATGGCCGCCGCGCCCAGCAGCCCGATGGCGATGAACCAGCGGGCGTTGGACCGGTCCGCGATGGCCCCGTTGACCAGCTTGCCGACCCCGTAGATCACCGAGAAGGTGGTGAGGATCAGCCCCAGATCGGTCTTGGTGAAGCCCAGGTCGGTCTCGAGGGCCGGCATGGCCATCGAGAGGTTCTTGCGCACGAAGTAGTACAGGGCGTAGCCGACGATCATCGACGACATGGTCCGCAGCTGCCAGCGGCGGTAGATGCGGTCCACGTCCTGCTGGATCGGCGAGGCGGGCGTCGGCGGAGCGAGGAAGGACAGCAGGCGCATCGCCCCGGTTCTACCCCGCGGGCGCCGCCGCGGGAACCGCGACCCGTGTAGGATGGGGCCTTCCCGGACGGCCGAGGTCGGGCCGCCGGACCGGGGGTCCCCATGACACGTACACCTCGGCGCTCGTCGGCGCCCACACTCCTTGCTGCATTCCTCGTCCTGAACCTGGCGCTGACGGTGCCCGGCGGCGCCGCCTGGGCCCAGGACGATCACGACTCACAGGCTCCGGACCTGGCCGGCACCGCCTCGGTCGCCGTGTCGGGGGCGGCGGCCCGGGAGATGGCCTGCCGCGACTACATCGACTCGACGGGGGAGCTGCAGGCTCGCGTCGCCACCCAGCAGAGGAGCCTGGATACCAAGCAGGCCCGCATCGTCGCCCTCGAGGAGAGCCTGAGCAAGACCCAGGAGGAGCTGAGTCGCCTGGTGGGCATGGAGGAGAAGTACTCCCAGCTGCTCCGTGACCGGGAGGCGCTCCAGGTGCAGGTCGAGACCAAGGGTCAGGATCTGCAGTCGGCCAAGAGCGAGTTCCTCGACCTGTCGTCTCAGGTGGATCAGCTGGCGGCCAAGATCACCGACAAGAACGCCCGGATCTATGCCCTGCGCAAGGCCGAGCGCGTGGACCAGGAGGCGATCGATTCGCTGTCGGCCGAGGTCGAGGACGCCCAGACCACCAAGCAGGCCCTGGAGCTGCGGCGGCTGGATGCCGAGAAGGCGACCCAGGACGCGCAGACCGAACTGGCGCGGCTGGAGGACGAGCTGGCCACCTTCGTGGCCGAGCACCAGACCGTGCAGAACAACTACCGCAATGCCAGCGCCGAGCTGCGCAAGTACAAGGGCGTGCTGTTCTCGGCGATCTCCACCTTCGTGCTGGGGCTGGGGATCATCGCCATCATCCTCTTCCTGCAGGTACAGCGCCGCAAGCAGGCCGTGCGCCGGACCGTGGTCGAGCGCCTGTACACCCAAAAGGAGTCTGCCGACGCCCTGGAGGTGATGGCCATCTGGGATCTGATCCAGCAGGACGCGATGCTCCTGGGCATCCGCCGGCTGTTGTTCATGTCCAGCTCGTCGGCCCTGCTGATCCTGCTGATCTCCCTGGGGGTGATCGTCGGGCTGATCTGGTTCGGCAACTCCGAGGTCCCGGCCCACTTCATCGATGACCTGGACGACGCGGTCATCGGACTGCTGGCCGGCATCGGCGGACCGGTCGTCGCCCTGGCGCTGATGTACCAGCGAGCCCAGTCCCGTTTCCGGGACTCCATCGACCTGTGCGCCAACCTGGGGCTACAGCAGATCCTGAGGGACAGCGAGCTCAAGGACGAGATGATCGCCAGCATCTGCGACATGCCCGGACTGGACACCCTAGAGGGTATGGAGGCCGACGGGGAGGACGACGATCCGGACGGCGACGGGGGTCGCTCCCGCCGCCGGCTGATCAAGAGCCGCTACTCGAGGGGGGGCAAGACCGAGGAACGCCGGGAGTGACGGGGACCGCCGGAGTCAGAACCAGACGGTGTCGAGGAACACCTCCGAGCGCATGTCCATCAGCCCGCCGCCGTTGCGCTCGTCCTCCCAGACCATGACCACGTTGCTGCCTACGGGGGCGCCGTTGAGCTCCGAGGACCCGGCGATGAACGTCGCGTGATCGAAGATCACGGCGTCGCCCACGGCCAGCTCCCCGTCCACCGGCGCCGCCCACAGCTCGATGCGGCCGATCTGCGGGGTCTCCTCGTACGAGCGCAGGTCGGTCCACAGCAGGACCGCGGTGTGGTCCGGGTGGCCCATGACGAAGGGGTCCATCCGGTCGTAGGGGGCGTCGAGCATCAGGTGATAGGTGCCCTGGGCCAGGAGCCCGTCGGCGCCGATCGTCTCTCCCCGGAAGAGCGTGGGCGAGTCGGGATCCGGGTCGCTCAGGTCGGTCACGCTCCACAGCAGCAGCAGCTCGTCGCCGATCTCCCCGATCCGCGCCTCCCAGCCCCAGGTCCACTCCGCCTCGGGGCCGGCGTACTGCTCGTCGAGCACCGTGCCCTCGGCGTCCAGCGTCGCCACCTGGGTCTTGGGCAGGTCCATGGCCAGGAAGTCGTCCCAGCGGTAGCGGACGTGGGAGACCACCGAGACGTTGCCCACGGCCGCGACGTTGATGAACACGAAGGGATCGAAGCCCGCGATGGGATCCCCGTCGCCCGATGCCGCCGCCACCACGGGTCCGACCTGCTCGAGGGTCGCCTCGTCGATCCTCAGCCAGCGCACCTCCTCGACGCCCGTGTCCAGGTAGACCCGGTAGGTGGCCACGAAGGCCTCGCCGTCGAAGGTGATGTCGCCCCGGGGCTGGCCCGCCCCCTCCGCCGGGGTCAGGTCCAGGGGTGCGAGCCGCTCGTTGCCTTCCAGGTCGAGGATCCGGAGTTTGATCACATAGGGCTCGCCCGGCTCCTGGTACAGCACGGCCACCGAGTCCTCGCCGAACGCGGTGAACGCGTACAGGGTGTCCGTGTCGTCCCCATCCGTCAGCTGGATCCGGTCGCCCACCTCGCGCCCTGCCCCGTCGATGCGCTGCATCCAGGCCTCGCGCAGCTCGTGAATCGTGGCGACGTAGGTCAGGTACAGTCCCGCACCCACCCGGTGGACCCGGGGCGTCGTGGTCAGCCCCACCTTGTCGTACTCGGTCAGCTGGACGCCCACGTTGCCGATGCCCAGCGCCAGGAACGCGATGTTCTCGCTGCCGTCGCCGCAGTGGGCCACGACCTCCAGGTCGTGGATCTGCTGGAACATGGATTCGATCTCCAGCGGCACCCGCCACAGGCCGTCCCCGTGATCCTCGCCCTCGGCGAGGGTCTCGTCCTCCACGCGGATCTCCACCCCGGTCACGTCGCCGTTGATCATGACCTGCAGCGGGATCTCCGGGTAGGCGGCGGGATTGGCCCAGGCGGCTCCGTCCACGGCCTGGGGGAGATCGGTCACCCAGCAGTTGTCGACCGTGGTGTCGTCGTCGTCGGGGCAGACGCACTCGCAGAAGCTGCCGTCGTAGGTCATCTCCAGCAGACAGGGGGAGGCGCACTCGATCCCCGCGCAGGGATCGTCCGGGCACCCCGCGAGCCCCAGCATCGCGACCGCGAGCCACGTCCAGTTCCGCATTCCAGCTTCCTCCCGCGGGGCATCCTACCCCACCGAGCCCCGTGTTCCGCGCGAACGCCCCCCCCGATGGTACGCCGTTTGCTTCGACCACGGCGGTAGGGGACGATCCCCGCAGGGAGGTGGACATGTTCGACGGCGCGCTTCGACCCACGACGACCCATCGAATCCGAGGTTTCCTGGCCAGCCAGGGGGTGGATCTGCAGCCCTGGTCGGGACTGGACGAGACGTACGCGGCGTTCTACGCCCTGCTCCGCGAGCGCCGGGACGATCCCGCCTTCTGGGAGCCCCTGGGATCGCTGCTGGAGGAGATGGCCGACGACACCGTGGGCCCCGGATCGCTGCCCGCCCCCAGGGCCGAGCTGCTGACCGCCTTCGACCGAGAGTCCGTGCTGCGGGATCTGCGGGCCGCGCTGCCGGCGGACGACACCGCCGGTGCGCCCCTGGACGTGGCTCGCTTCGCCCGTTCCCTGTCGGGGGCGGTGCTGGGCAGCTTCCTGCTCTTCGGGCTCGCCGCGTCCGGCTGCGACTGGACCGCGGACTGCCCGTTGGAGGAGAACTCCACGCTCTGGGCCGCCATCGACGACTCGGAACTCGGCTACCGCGACCGGGCCGATCTGTGCCCGTGCATGAGCGACATGAACGCCGACTGGGACGAGGGCCTGACCACCCTGTTCGAGACCGGGACCGAAGGCGAGATCGCCTCGGTGCTCGAGGAGATGGTCGAGTGCTGCACCAACGACACCTGGGCCCTGGACGAGGACTACGCGGACGTGCAGGAGGATCTGAAAGAGGGCTGGCTCTGCGACCCCATCGATCGCAGCCCGCCGCCCATCGGCCCGCAGCCCGCGTACAAGGGCGTGGCCTTCCCCGACTGAGTCCGGCCGCATACGATCCAGTCACGTGGGCACCAACCTCGCCGAGAAGATCCCTCGCTTCCCCCAGCACTGCTTCTGGGAGATCACCGACGCGTGCAACCTGCGCTGCATCCACTGTGAGGCGGACGCCGGGAAGCGGTCCCCCGACGAGCTGAGCACCGACGAGGCCCTGGCCCTGGCCGACGAGCTGGTGGCCATCGGCTGCAAGAGCGTCAACATCACCGGTGGCGAGCCGTTCCTGCGCAAGGACTGGGACCGGATCGCCCGCCACCTGGCGGACCAGGGCGTCAACGTCACGATGATCACCAACGGTCTGCCCGTGGACGACGCCTGCATCGAGCGGATGCTGGAGGTGGGAGTCAAGGCCGTCTCGGTGTCCCTGGATGGCGACCGCGAGGTCCACGACACCATCCGCGTGACCCCCCAGCAGGCGAGGGCGAAGTCCCGTGAGGAGTCGGGTGCCACGGCGGGCTCGTCCCGCGGTGCCGAGGCGTCCAGCTACGACGCCGCCATCGCCGCCCTCGAGCGCCTCTGCGCCTCGCCGCTCAAGACCGCGGTGATCACCCAGGTCCACCGCCACAACCTGTTCGACATGTCGCGGATGTACGAGCTGCTCGACGGCATGGGCGTCGATGCCTGGCAGGTCCAGATCGCCATGCCGCTGGGGCGGCTGTGGAAGATCCGCTTCGACTACCTGATCGAGCCGAGCCAGATCCCCGCGCTGATCACCACCCTGGCGAAGACGATCGTGGAGACCCGCGACGACGAGGGCCGGATGAAGATCGCGGTGGCCGACAACATCGGCTACTACGGTCGCCTCGAACCGACCATCCGCGGCTCGATGCTCGGCAAGGAGACCTTCTGGGTCGGCTGTCTGGCCGGCTGTCGGGTGCTGGCCCTGTGCTCCAACGGCGACGTCAAGGGTTGCCCCTCCCACCCCCGGGTCTTCGTGGTCGGCAACACCCGCGAGACGCCGCTGGCCGACATCTGGGCCGATGGCGACCGCTTCGCCTACAACACCGCCTTCGACGAGACCAAGCTCGAGGGGGGCTGCGCCGACTGCGCCTACCGACGGGTCTGCCGCGCAGGCTGTACGTCCATGGCCTACGGGACCACCGGAACCGTCTACGACAACCCGTTCTGCCTGCAGCGGGCGGGCGAGCGTGCGAAGGTCCGCTGAGCCGTGGCCATCCCCCGCCCCCGGTACTGCGTCTGGGAGATCACGCTCGCCTGTGACGCCCGCTGCGTGCACTGCGGCTCCTTCGCCGGCCCGGCCCGCCGAGAGGAGTTGACCACCACCGAGGCCTTGGACGTCGTGGATCAGCTCGCGGACCTGGGCTGCCGATCCGTGACCCTGTCCGGCGGCGAGCCCTTGATGCGCGACGACTGGCCGACCATCGCGGGCCGCATCGTCGAGCGGGGCATGCGCCTGGAGATGATCAGCAACGGGCTGGCGGTGGAGTCCCAGGCGGACACCCTCGCCGCGGCGGGGTTCTTCGCCGTGTCCATGTCCGTGGACGGACCGCCCGCGCTTCACGATGAGCTGCGGGGCATCGAACGCGGTTTCGAGAACCTGGCTCGCGGCGCCCGGGCCCTGCGCGAGCGGGGGGTTCGCATCGGCGCGGTGACCCAGGTCAACCGGCGCAACCTGCCCTTTCTGGACGAGGTCCACGACCTGCTGATCGAGCATGGCTTTGCCGGATGGCAGCTCCAGCTGACCCTGGCCCACGGCCGGGCGGCCTCGCGGCCGGAGGGGAAGGAGCCCATCTGCCTGGCGCCGGAGCAGCTCCCCGAGCTCGAACGGAAGATGATGGCCTTGCTCGACCGGGGCGAGATCTTCGTCCACGCCGCCGACAGCATCGGCTACCTGGGCCGGGGCGAGAATCGGATCCGCTCCGGGACCGGCCGCGACGGCAACGTCTGGACCGGCTGCAAGGCCGGGATCCAGGTCATCGGCCTGACCAGTGACGGGCGGGTGCGCGGCTGCCTGTCCCTGCCGCCCACCTTCGACGAGGGAAACGTCCGCGAGCGGAGCCTCGCCGACCTCTGGTCCGATCCCGCCGGCTTCGCCTTCACCCGTCGATTCCACCCCTCGCGCCTGACCGGGGCCTGCGCCGACTGCGAGCTGGGCCGTATCTGCCACGGGGGCTGCACGAGCCTGGCCGTCTCGGCCACCGGTGTACCCGGGAACAACCCCTACTGCCTGCGGCGGCTGATGCGGGAGGGGGCGGGGGGCGCGGCGTGAGCCTGGTCTGGATCGTCGCCGACAGCGTACGCGCCGACGTGTTCGGCTGCGACGGGGGCGCCGCGGCGACCCCCACCGTGGACCGGCTCGCCGCCGAGGGCGCCCGCTTCGACCGGGTCACCTCCTGCGCCCCGTGGACCGTGCCGTCTGTGGCCGCGATGCTCACCGGCGTCCACGGCCACCGGCTGGGCCTGGCCAAGTGGGAGCAGCCCTGGCCGGGTCGCTACGCCTCGGTCTTCGACCGGGCGGCGGACGGCGGCGTGACCGTGGCCTCCTTCGTGTTCGATCCGGCCCACCTCTTCCGCCGGGTGCCGTCCGCCGGGGTCGCCGGCTCCTCCCAGGACACAGCCGCCCTGCTGGCCTGGATCCGGGCGCACCGGGACGAGGAGTTCCTGCTGTTCGTCCACTACTGGTGGACCCACATCCCCTACGTCAGCAAACCCATGACCGTGCCCGCCTGGAAGCAGGTCAGCGACCGGGTGCTGGCTGGCCTGCGGGCCGGCCCGGCTGCCCTCGCGGGGGTCAAGAAGCTCTACCGCCACGCCGTCCACCGCTTCTCCGAGGAGTGGCTCCCGCCCCTGCTGGACGAGCTGGATCTGGACCGCACCGGCGTCCTGATCACCGCCGACCACGGCGAGTCCTGGGGCGAGCGGGAGGACACGGCCGGCCTGCGGGACGTGTTCGACCTCCACGGAAATCACCTATTCGACGAGGTGCTCCGTGTGCCCCTGGTCGTCCGGCCCGCGGGGGGGGGCGCCGGTCACGACGTTGGCGGCCTGGCCCGCACCGTGGACCTGGGGCCCACAGTCTGTGACCTGCTCGGTCTCGGGGCCTTGGGCCCCCGGATCGACGGCATCTCCCTGGCCGACTCGATCCGCTCCGGCGCCCGCGCTCCCGCCACCGAGGCCATCGCGGCCCAGAACCGCGACGTGGTCGACGCCCCCGACCTGCCCGCCACCCCCGACGATCTGTGGCGCGCCTACGCCCTGACGACTCTCGACACGAAGGTGATCTGGGAACCGGCCACGGACCGGGTCCGCGCCTACGACCTGTCCGCCGACCCCGGCGAGACCAACGACCTCTACCCCACCGATCCCGACCGCTGGTCCGAGGCCCTCGCCCGCCTCGCCGTCGAACGCGAGGGCGCCACCGTCGGCACCCTGGGGGAAGACGACGTGACCCGACTCCGGGAGCAGATGCGGAGGCTGGGGTACACGGAGTAGGAGAGGGGACGTACACGACTTGTTGACTGGGGTGAGCCTCTCGGTCGACGGCGAGGAGAGCCCCCGGGCCGACCGCCACGCGATCGAAGCCCGCCTGCGGCTCTTCCTCCAGCCCGGGGAACCCAGGGCCGCGTTCGTCCTGCAGCTGACCGCCGGCACCGTCGCACCCCCGCCGCGGCCGCCGGGCCCGCGAGAGCCAGGGTACTCGTGGCCCTGAGCATGCGGAGCCGATACGACGGTTGGGCCACACGGGCGGTTTGAACGGGGGCGTCCTCGCCGGGCGTCGACCGGTGCTCAGCCGCCCTTGAGCTCGATCCAGGCGCGGATCACCGCCTCCAGCTGGGGGCGTTTTGCCTCGATGTCCGCCAGGTCCGCGAACTTGGCGTTGCGGGCCGTGTCCCCGTCCCCTTCGAGAAGGGGGTGATCCCCGGGGATCGACGCGCCCTGGTGGAACATCAGGCTCACGTGCTTCTTGGCCCGGGGGAAGAAGCTGGCGATGTTGCCCTTGTACTCGAAGGTGGGCGCCTTCCACTTGATGCTCTCGGTGATCCGGTCGTCCGTGGCCAGGATGATCTCCCGTACCCGGGCCACCCCGTCTTTCTGGGGATTGTCGTAGTCGTCGAACCAGGCGTCCACGGTCGGGTTCTTGTTCATTGCCACATCTCCTCCATCCTCGCGGGATGGTCCGGGGCCTGGATCAGGTCTACGCCCCCGGGTGCCATCGGATCAACCACCCAGCCTCGATCTACGCGTCGCGCTGTAGGAGACTCGGGGTGGGGGGGGAGGAGGAAACGTGCGCCGACTCGCGATCCTGCTGCTCCCCCTGGGTCTCCTGGCCGCGTGCACGGCTGCGCCCCACGACGACGACGGTGCCGCCCATGACGACGACGCGACCGGGGACGACGACGCGACCGGGGACGACGACGCGACGGCGGGCGACGACGACACCTCGTCCAGCGACGATGACGCCACCCCCGATGACGACGACGCGACCCCAGGTGACGATGACGACACCACTGCGGCGAACTGCGTCACGGGCAACTATCCAGGGCCGTACACCGCCGCCCCCGGGGATCCCCAGGTCGAGATCCCCCTCGCGGCGGACGAGGGGGTCGAGTACTCGACCTTCCATGTGGAGTTCGACGCGACCCCGTGGTGGGGTGGCCTGCAGTGCTACAACACCTACTACGACCCGCCCCAGCTGATCCCCATCTACCACCGCATGGCGACCCTGCAGTACGGCAACCACTGGTGCCGTGCCGGCAACATCTTCAACGTGAACATGCAGGGGCCGAACCGGAACCGGCTCAACGTCTGGGTGTGGAACGTGCAGCCCGAAGACTACGGAAACGGCTGCCACGACTACGATCTGGTCACCATCCTCGACGGCGAGTCGATGTCCATGCCCGAGGGGGACCTGGTCCCGGTGTCCATCGATCTGGACATGCCGAGCCTGACGATGTCGTTCCAGATCGGCGGGGACCTGTACAGCGCACCACTGATGGCCGACCAGCCCCTGATCGCCAGCGCCAGCTACCCGCTGGTCTTCATCCTGTCGTTCGACCAGGAACCCGGTGTGCATTGCGCAGACGAGAATGGCGTCGAGGACCCGGCGAACGAGCAGTGCTGCTGGCCGCCATCCTACGGCTGGGTCTACGAGGACATCTCGTACGAACTGTGCCTCTAGGAATGAGGAGGGTCAGAAGGGGGGTCAAGAAGGGGGGTCATGTATTTCATATTTCATGTTTATTAAAGGATCCGGGTCCGCTCTGGGTCTTGGGGGCAATGGCACCCATAG
>CAZITQ010000191.1:0-183 GCA_964542165.1 uncultured Rickettsiales bacterium | reverse complement strand
CCCCCCCCCCCCCCCCCACCCCCCCCCCCCCCCCCCCCCCCCCCCCCCCCCCCCATGTATTGCATATTGCATGTTTATGAACGGATCCGGGTCCTCTCTGGATCTTGGGGCAATGCGCAGACATCTAGCGGATCGACCTGTCGAAAAACATGCAATATGCAATACATGACCCCAGTTCTTCCG
>CAZITQ010000190.1:0-18988 GCA_964542165.1 uncultured Rickettsiales bacterium | reverse complement strand
CTTGGCCCACGCCGCCCGCACCAGGGAGCCCCCGCGCAAGGACTTGTCCACGCCCAGGACCACGTCGAACTCCAGGGTCTGCAGCGCCGGCCCGACCCAGGGCGCCAGGCCGATCGTCCGGTCCACACCCACCACGTGGTCCAGCAAGGGCACCGCACGGGGCTGGGTCAACCAGGTCACGTGGGCGCCGGGCAGCTCCCGATGCAGGGGGCCCAGCAGCGCCGTGGTCCGCACCACGTCCCCCAGGGCGTCCAGGTTGACCAGCAGCACCCGATGGTCGGGCGGCGCGTACTCGTTGCAGCCGTCGCAGGGTCGCCGGAAGCGGCAGGGTTTGAACCCGTCGAAGTGGCGGCAGTCGGCCCGGACCTTCATCGTCGCGTCACTCCCGGGCGGTTCCGTCCGCCCCTGGGGCTCCATCTTAGTCGGTCGCGGCCCCACCCCGCACGCCGAGGACCCGGCGGTAGGCGCGAAGCGTCTGTTCCACCATCCGGTCCACGGAGAACTCCGAGGCCACCCGCTCGGCCGCCGCTCGCCCCAGGGTCGCTCGCAGCCCCCCATCCATCGAGAGCCGATCGATGGCGTTCGCGAGTCGCTCCGGGTTCTTGCGGGGCACGAGCAGGCCGGTCACCCCGTCCTCGACGACCTCGGGGATCCCGCCGGCGCGGGTGGCCGCTGCCGGGAGCCCCGCCAGCCCGGCGTCCATCAGCGCGGTGTTCAGCCCCTCGAGATGCGACGCGGCCACGTACAGGTCCGCCGCCCGCAGCAGATCCGGCACGTCGTCTCGATGGCCCAGCAGTACCACACGCTCTCCCAGCCCCAATCCGTCGATGCGGGCCTGCAACGATCCACGCAGCCTCCCCGTCCCCGCGAGAAACAGCCGCACGGGTCCACGGACGCGAGCCATCGCGTCGACGGCCGTCGCGTGGTCCTTGTGGTCCACCAGGGCCGCGGTGGTCAGCGCCATCCGCTCGCCCTCGCCCACGCCCAGCTCCCGCCTCAGCTCCCCCCGTGAGCGCTCCGGCGCCGGAAGCGGCCCCACGGCGCTGCGGACCACCTCGATCCGGTCCGCCTCCACCCCCCCCGCCCGCAGCACCGCGGCCACGGCGTCGCTGATGGCCAGGAAGCGGTCCACCACCCGCCCGTACTTGAAGCGGTTGAGGGGCGGGCGTCCGATGGGGAAATCGACCCGGCGGGAGACCACCAGGCTCGGGTATCTGCGGACCCCGGCGCCCAGGGAGCGGACGGCCGCCGCCGCTGCGGTGAGCGCGTGGGATGCGTGCGCGTGCACCACGTCCACCTGTCCCACCGCCAGCTCCCGGCGGATCCGGGTGGCCGTCCGGGGGTCCCACGGAGACGCCTGGAGTAGGGGGAGGGTCGCCAGCCCCTCGGCCGCGCAGACCCGCTCGAGCTCCTCCCCCCGGCGGACCGCCACCCGTACGCCCACGCCGCGCTGGTGCTGCCCGCGGCACAGCAGGATCAGCTGGCGTTGCCCCCCCCGAAAGCCGGCCTCGGTGTCCACGTGCAGGACGTTCATGCGGCTCCGGGGCTGGCGGCGAACCTCCGGTGGTGCCACAGCCACTGGTCCGGGTGGGCGGCGATGGCGCGCTCGATGTGGCCCGCGTAGGTCCGGGCGAGCTCCGCGGACTGCTCTCGCACCGGGCGGCTGTCCCGCCTCACGGGCAGGGGCGGATCGACCACGACCCGGTGTCCCGGACCCTCCCGGTGCACGGTCACCACGACCAGCGGAGCGCCCGTGCGCAGGGCCAGGGACGCCGCGGTCCGGGTGATCCGCGTGGGCTGCCCCAGAAACGTCGCGTCCACGCCACCGAGGCGGGGACGCTGGTCCACGGTCAGTCCGACGATGTCGCCTCGGCGCAGGGCGCGTCCCATGGCCGACAGCTGACCGCAGCCCTCCTCGATCACCCGCACGCCGCTGCGCCGCCGCTGCTCGGCGATCCAGCGCTGGGCCCGGGATCCCGCCAGGGGTCGCACCACCAGGCAGGTGGGTAGGTCCAACCTCCGCGCGGCCGCGCCCAGCAGCTCCCAGTTGCCCAGGTGGGCGGTGACCACCACCACCCCCCGGCCGAGGGCGTGGGCTTCGCGCAGGTGTTCCCCGCCCTGCACGCGCACCGAGCGGTCGAAGTGGCTCGGCTCTGCCGCGACCCATCGCGGGAGCTCCAGTACGTTCATCACGAGGTTCCGGCAGGACCGACGAACCAGGCGACGGCGACCGTCACCCTCGCCGGGATCCATCGAGGAGCGGGCCACGTTGTCCAGGGCCACCTGACGCCGGATCCGCAGAGCGAAGAACCACAGGTCTCCCAGCGCCCCCGCGGCGGTCCGCAGGACGGGCTGGGGAAGGCGGGAGATCCGGTCCAGCAACCAGCTGATCACGGCTTGGTGATCTCCTTTTCGAGGGCGTCGCGCCCCCGGTCCCAGACGAGGGAGGCCTCCACGATCCACCACGGCAGCGAAGGTGTCCAGTCCCGCGGGAGGCGAACCGCGTCCTTGAGCGTGGACAGCACGGCCGAGGCGCCCCTGGCCGACGCCTCCTCCTCGACCTGCTCCAGGTCGGCCGCCGTGAACCTGCGATGGTCCCGGAAGTTGCGACTGCCGACGACGTCCGCGCCCAGGTGGCGGCGGGCGAGCCAGCCCAGGGAGTCCGGACGGCCGAGGGCACACGCCGCATAGATCCGTCTGCCCTGGAGCTCCCGCGGCTCGGCGCGGTCCCCCCCAGGGTAGCTCCACAGGCACACCACCTCCCGCCTCACCAGGGCGGTCACCAGCTCCAAGGTCGTCACGGCAAGGGTCCGCTCGAACACGACGTCGACGTCCGCGAAATCCTCGTCCGACAGCAGCACCAGCGCCTGTGCCCGTCGCAGGGCCGACCAGTCCTCTCGTCGCGGGCCGGCGTCGGGACTGTACTTGCCCATGTCATGGTGCACCGGGACCACGACCACGTCCGCGTCCCGCTCGAGACGATGGTGGGAGAAGCCGTCGTCGAGAAGAAACCGCCGGGGATCGTACCGATCCAGGATCGCGTGGGCCGCCGCGACCCGGTCGGGCCCGATTCCCACGGGGACGCCGGGCAACAGGGCCGCCAGCATCGCGGCCTCGTCTCCGAGTTCCTCGCTCCAGTCGCAGGCGGGCCGGCGATCGCCGGCCACGGCCACGGGCCGCAGCCACGGTGCGCCGGTGCCCCCCTCGCCCACGGCCACCCGGGGGCGGGTCCGCCTGCGGCCTCCGTATCCGCGGATCAGAACCGCGTCCCCTCGCCCGGCGAGCTCCTGGACCAAGGGGGTCTTGCCAGCCCCCCCGAACCGCAGTCCACCCACACTCACGGTGAAGCGTTCGAGCCTCTCCCGCCGCAGCAGGCCCCGGCGGTACAGCTCCCCGTGGAGCAGAGCTCCGCTCATGAAGAGCCGCTCGAACAGAGATGGGCCGCTGGGGTTCATCGGACGTTCGGGATCTTCGCTAGCGGCTGCAGACCGCCAGCACCTGGCGCAGATCGGTGTGCCCCTCGAGGCACTTGCGCACGCCGTCCTGCAGCAGGGTCCGCATGCCGCTGGCGACGGCCAACTCCCGGATCTCGCCTGCCGGAGCGCCGGTCTGGATCGCCCGGCTGATCGGCTCGTCGTTGACCATCAGCTCGTGGATGCCCAGCCGACCCCGGTAGCCCGACCCGCCGCAACGGTCGCAGCCCGGGGCGTGCCACAGGGTGAGTTGCTGGCTCACGATGCCGTCCTCGCGGGCCTGGGGACCGTACAGGGTCAGTACCTGATCCAGCTCCTTGGCCGAGGCCTCGTACGCCTCCTTGCAGCCGGGGCACAGGCGGCGCGCCAGCCGCTGGGCCAGCACTCCGAGCAGGGCGTCGGAGAAGGTGAAGGGCTCCAGACCCATGTCCACCAGTCGGGTGATGGTCTCGGGCGCGGAGTTGGTGTGCAGGGTCGACAGGACCAGGTGACCGGTCAGGGACGCCTCGACCCCCATCGAGGCGGTCTCGTGGTCTCGCATCTCGCCGACCATGATCACGTCCGGATCCGCCCGCAGGAAGGCCCGCATGGCGGCGGCGAAGTCCAGCCCGATCCGTGGGTTCACCTGGACCTGGCGCAGACCCGCCTGGGTGATCTCCACCGGGTCCTCGGCGGTCCAGATCTTGCGGCTCTCGTCGTTGATCGAGCCGAGCATGGCGTGCAGGGTCGTGGTCTTGCCCGACCCGGTGGGGCCCACCACCAGCACCAGGCCGTAGGGTCGGGTGACCACCTGGCGCGCGGCGGCGAAGTTGGCCTCGGTGAGACCCAGACCCGCCATGGGCATCGCCTGGCCGCCGGCCAGCAGGCGCATCACCACGTCCTCGTTGCCCTCGGCGGTGGGCAGGGTCGCCACCCTGAGCTCGAGCTTGCGGTCCTTGAGCCTCAGCCGGATCTTGCCGTCCTGGGGTTTGCGGCGTTCGGTGATGTCCAACCCGGCCATGATCTTGAGCCGGGCCACCAGGTTGGCGCGGAAGCCTGCGGGCAGCTTGCGATAGACCGAACACTCCCCGTCCACCCGGAACCGGATCCCGATCGGCTGCTCCTTGCCCGCGGGTTCCACGTGGATGTCCGAGGCGCCCCGGTGGTGGGCGGCCAGGATCAGCTTGTACGCCAGCCGGGTGATCGCCCCCTCCTCCTTGAGCAGCGCCTCCACGTCCTCGTCGGTCTGGTCGAAGGTGGGCTCCGGCGCCTCCATCAGCTCTTCGAGGGCGGCGTCGAGCAGCTCCTCCTCCGCGTCCTTGCGGGGCAGGTAGGGCTCGATGTAGCGGTCCAGCTGGCTGGGCCGGGCCACCACCTCGGAGAGGCGCCGGTCCAGGGAGAAGCGCAGCATGTCCAGGGCCTCGATGGCGGTGGGATCGGACATCGCCACCGTCAGGGTCCGGGCGTCCGCCTTCACCGGCAGCACCCCGAAGCGTTCGATGATCCCCGCGGGGATGGCGCCCGCGGCCTCCGGATCCACGTCGTACTCGTCCAGGTCCACGTACGGCACGTGGAACTTGGCTGCCAGGGTGCGGGCGATGACCTCCTCGCGGACGATGCCCAGATCCACCAGGACCTCACCCAGGCGCTTGCCGCGCCGCTGGCGCTGCTCGGCCAGGGCCCCCTCGATCTGGTCGGCGGTGGCCAGGCCCGCCTCCACCAGGATCTCGCCCAGGCGCATGGGCTTGCCCGCCCGGTGCCGCCGCTGTCCCTGCTCGGCGGCGGCCTCGTCCACCTGTGCCTGGCCGACCACCTGCTGCTCCACGAGGATCTGGCCGATGGGGGACTCCCGATCCCCGGCCTGGGCCAGGCACCCCTCCCGCAGGGCGTCGTCGTCGACCAGCCCTTGCTGAACCAGCATCTCGCCCAGGGGGGTTGCATCCTCCACCGCGGAGATGCCGTCGGCAAAGAAGAACACCTCCGAGTACAGGCTCGCGCGGGAGACGGGGTAGCCGTAGAACCCCAGCGCGTCGTCGAGGGCATCCAGCCGCACCCAGACCGAGAACTTGTTGCCCCCTGGGGCGTACACCCGGGTCTCGCCCAGGGTGTCCGCGGGCGGGCGAACCGCGTGGGTGTCCCGGTAGAACGCCACGTAGGAGATCCGGTGACGGGGAACGTGGACCCCCATGCGGTCCAGGCTCCCGTCCGCGTTGCGGACCGACGTCTGAAGCGCAAGGTCGTCCGCCTCGGGGTCGAACCGGGACAGGGTCCCGGTCTTGCTCTGGCCGTCGGTCAGTCCCACCGTGATCGTGGCGGGCGCCTGCTCGAAGGAGCGAACGTCGGGCATCGGCTCTCCTGCGTTGTGTTCTTTACCCTGCGACCCCTCGCCGGGATTTCGAGACTCCCCAGGGTACCACGCGCCGGGTACGGGCCGCCCCGGGCGGGTGCCCGGCCGGTTCAGAGCAGACCGCCCCCGCGCATCCAGGTCAAGGTGGCCGGGCGACCGTCGAATTCCCGCATGAACCCTGCCGGATCGAAGGCAGGTGGCGGCGAATCGGGGATCCGGCCCTCGAAGTCCACCAGGAGGCGGGCGGCCCGCAGGCGGCGGGCCTCGTCCGCCTGGTGTTCCAGGTGGGGCCCGGCCAGCAGCTGACTGCCGCCCGCGACGGGTTCCAGCAGATCGTGGGCCCGGGGCCCCCCGACGCTGCCGCCCACCAGGGTCCAGCGGGCGCGGGTGTAGACCTGGGCCAGAAGCCCCACCCGGTCCAGGAGGAGCACGTCCTCCCGGTCCAGCCTGGACGGGGCGGCGGATATCCGCACGGGGTTGAGGCCATGCCGGCCGACCAGCTCCTCGACCTCCCGCAGACGCTCCAGGTGCCGGGGCGCCAGCAACAGCGGCCAGGCCCCGCTGCACAACAGGGCCTCCTCCTCCCCGGGGTGGGTGCAGCCACCGACGATCCAGGGCCGCTCGCCGGACACCAGGCGATCCAGCTGCCGGGCGATCTCCGCGCCGGGGTCCGGCGCCGCGGGCAGCTTGATCCGGCCGCAACAGCGGACCCGCTCCGCAGGGATGCCGAGCCGGATCAGCCGCGAGGCGCTGACCTCGTCCACGGTCGCGAAGCGTTCGATGCGCTCGCCGAGCTTGGCGAACCACATCCGGCCCAGCCCCGAGTCATAGCGGCGGAAGCTACGGTCGGAGATCCGGGCTCCCACGACCCCCACGGGCACGTCCTCGTCGTTCGCGGCGGCCAGCAGACCGGGCCAGAGCTCGGACTCCACCAACCACAGCGCCCGAGGGCGCAGGCGCCGTAGGAGGCGGCGGGTGGAGAGCCGGTCCAGGGGCCCGGGACCGCGGCCGTGTCCCAGGCCGGCAAGCTCGGCCCGCTCCAGCCCCTCGGGGGTTCCGCTGGTCAGGTAGACCCTCGGGTCGTCCGGCGGAAGGGTCGACAGGAGGCTGCCCGCCGCGGCCACCTCCCCCAGGGACGCGCCGTGGACCCAGAGGTCCGAGGGTTCGACGGGCCATGCGGCTCCTGCGGACCCCAGCCGGAAGCCCAGCACGCGCAGCGGGCGGGGCACCCAGCTCATCGAGGGTCTCCGGCCAGCGTCTCGACCTCCCCTGTGATCCGTTCCAGCTCCCGCTGCAGCCAGGCCTGCGCGCCCTCGCGCTCGCCGGGGTCGTCGGCCACCCGGGTGGGGGTGCCGTACACGATCCACCCCGCACTGAACGGCCTGGGGATCCAGGTGCCGTCCCAGGTCCGCAGACGTGTTCCGCTGCTCACGGCGGCGGTCAGGGGGACGATGTAGGCGCCGGTTCGGGCCGCCAGGGTCACGGCCCCGGGTTTGGCCTGCTCCCGCGGCCCCCGCGGCCCGTCCACCGCCAGACCCGCGTGAAGCCCCTCCTCGTTCATCCGCCGCGCCATCTCCTCCAGGGCGACCCCCCCCCGCCGGCTGCTGCTCCCCCGGGCGGCGACATACCCGAAGTGCTCGATCACCGCCTTTTGCAGGGTGCCGTCCCGGGACAGGCTGACCATGATCACCACGGGCTGGCCTTCGTGGGCCCCCAGCATCAGGAACTGGCGCCCGTGCCAGAACGCGTAGATCACCTGCTCGCCCTCGTCCAGCAGGTGCTTCACGGGTCCCCATCGGACCTTGCGCAGCCGCACCGTCCAGGCCAGAAGGCGCACGGCCCACGCGATGACGAAGCCCAGCAGCCGCCGGTATCCGGGGTCGACGACCGGCGCCACCTCAGGAGGCCTCGACCTGGGTCGCCAGCAGGCGCGCGTACTCGCCGCCGCCCCGGATCAGCTGCTCGTGGCTGCCCTCCCCCACCAACCGTCCCCCCTGGATCACCGCGATCCGGTCGGCGTCCCGGACCGTGGACAGGCGGTGGGCCACCACCAGGGTCGTGCGGTCCTTCATCAGCCGCTCGAGGGCCGCCCGCACCTCGGCCTCCGACGCCGAATCCAGGTTGGAGGTGGCCTCGTCCAGGATCAGGATCGGGGCGTCGCGGATCAGGGCCCGGGCGATGGCGATCCGCTGGCGTTGCCCCCCCGACAGTCGGACACCCCGCTCGCCCAGCACCGTGTCGTACCCCTCCGGCAGGTCCTCGATGAACCCGTGGGCGTTGGCCGCGCGGGCCGCCCGGACGACGTCCTCGTCGGTCGCCCCGGATTCGGCATAGCGGATGTTCTCGGCCACCGTGTCGTCGAAGAGGAAGGTCTCCTGGGTCACCACCGCGATGTGTCGCCGCAGGGACATCAGCGTCAGCTCCCTCAGATCGCGGCCGTCCACCCGGACGGCCCCCTCCCGGGGATCGTAGAACCGCAGCAGGAGGTTGGTCAGCGTGGTCTTGCCCGCGCCGCTCTCGCCCACCACCGCCACCACCTCGCCGGGTTCGATTCGCAGGTCCACCTCCTCCAGCACGGAGCGGTCGGACTCGTAGGAAAACGAGATCCGGTCGAAGTGGACCGAGCAGGCGTCGGTCCGAAGCTCCGCGGCGTCGGCGGCGTCGCGGATCGTGGGGCGGGCGTCGAGGACGGCGAACACACGCTCGCAGGCCGCCATGGCCTGCTGGTAGAGGGAGTTGAGCTGACTCAGGCCCTTGAGGGGCTCGTTCATCAGCATCAGCGAGATCAGGAAGGCCACCAGCGATCCGGGGCTCGATCCGCCACCGAGGACCTGAAGTCCTCCCAGGTACAGCACCAGCGCCACGGCGGCGGCCGCCACCAGCTCGACCACCGGACTGCCGCCGATCTCGAACAGCATCTTGCGCAGCAACATCGTGTACTGCCGCTGGTTGGTCTGCTCGAACCGGGCCTGTTCGCGCTCCTGCCCCCCGAAGGCTTGCACGATCCGGACTCCGGCCAGGCTCTCGTGCACCGAGGACGACAGCTCCCCCAGGGCATCCAGCTGGGCGCGGGTGTAGTGCCGAACCCGCCTGCCGAACGCGCGGATGGGCAGGTAGATCAGCGGCAGCAGGACCACCGCGACCAGGGTCAACTTCCACTCCTGGGTCAACGCCGCGAGCAACAGCGTCAGCAGGGTCAGGGGCCGCTGGACCGCGGTCACCGCAGCCGCCACCGCCCAGTGGGCCCCGTTGGTGTCGTTGGTCACCCGGGTCATCAGGTCGCCGGCTTTACGGTCGTGGAAGTAGTCCAGCGACAGGGTGTGCAGGTGGGCCATCAACTCCGAACGCATGCGCCTCATCACCCGCAGGCCGACCCGCTTGGTGATGGCCCCGCGCACGAAGTTGCAGCCTCCGTGGACGCCGAAGACCGCGATCAAGCCCACCGGCAACAGCGCCAGCGCACGGGAGTCCCGGGCGATCAGCACGTCGTCGAGCACGTACTTGACCAGGAGCACCGACGCGCCGCGGGCGGCGGCGACCCCGAGCATCAGCAACAGAGCCAGCGCCAGCCACGACAGGTGGGGACGTAGGTACCCCAGGATCCGTCGACGGGTCAGGGCTTGGTCCGGGCTGGACATGGGCCCAAGATAGCGGCCCGGGGTGCGGGCGTGAAGCGCGGCCTGGCGCGCGACCGGGTTCAGCCGGGCACGCGCGCGTGGGCCAGGCGGAAGATCCCCAGACATCGCTGCACCCGCTGGCCGTCCTCCCCGGTGAGGTAGCTGCGCTCCATCTCCCCGGGACCGAGCTCGGAGATGAGGGAGAATCCGCGGAGCGCCAGCGAGCGGGCCAGGTGGATGGGTACGAAGCCCGAACAGCAGGGTTCGCCGGCGGTCACGAACCAGCGGGCCGCCTCCCGGGCCCCGTGGGCGCTGGTGTCCCCGTCGACGAACTCCTGGATCGCGTAGTCGAAGGCGATGGACGACCCCGGGCAGGCATTTCGAGCCACGCAGCGCAGCATCCGGTCCACCGCCAGGGGTGTGAGGTAGTACAGAAGTCCCTCCGCCAGGAAGAGGGTCGGGCGGGACAGCTGGTACCCGGCCATCACCAGCGACGCCTCCAGGGACGATCGCTCCAGGTCCAGGGGCACGAACCGCACGCGCTCCCGACCCGGGACGTCCGCGCCGTCCAGCAGGGTCCGTTTCCGCGCCTGGGTCCCCGGCAGGTCCACCTCGAAGATCCGCACCCGGCGCAACGACTCGGCGTACCGGTAGGGTCGGGTGTCGTACCCCGCCCCCAGGATCACCAGCTGCTGGATCCCCTGCCCCAGACAACGCAGCAACAGCCGGTCCAGGTGGCGGGTCCGGGCGAGCACGAGGCCGTACGTCCCGGGGTGGGTACGCTCGCAATAGCGACGGCAGAGCCACGGCGGCAGCGCGAGCGCCAGCCTCCACAGGGAGCCGAGGAAGACCTGTGAGAAGGGATCGCTGAGCCGGATCGAGGGGTCCCGTTCCCGGGTCGCCAGGGCCCGGATGTAGGCCACGCTCTCCGCGGATCCGACGGGTTGTGGCGCGGGGGTGAGGGTGGAACAACCCTCGTCGACGGCCCCCTCCCACGAGAGGGAGGCGAGCTCCGACGACGGCGCCTCGATGCTGATGGCGGAATCGAACATGGGACCTCCGGACGTACGTGCTCCGATCGGTGAATGGAGCAAGCGGCGTGCCAGGGTCCTGACAGCCGGTCCGACGCCCGACGGGCACCGGAGCGGGAGGCCTGCGCCCCCGCGGGCGCGCCGGAGCGCACACGAAACTGGTCAGGGATCGACCACGATTGTGGTCACTCGCGGCAGCGGCGCTCCCAGTACGACGCCTTCTCGGGAGCCCGGCGTTCCATGGCGGCGGCCACCTTCTTGGCGATGCGCTTGCCCAGGATCGGGTAGCCGATGGCGATCTCCCCGGTCTCGCGGATCACGCTGGTGTCTCCCCCCGCCATCTCGACCCGCAGGGTGCCCGCCACGCGCACCCGATCCCCGTGGGTGTGGTCGCGGCGAATCCACCGGCACGTGCGCGACCGGAGATCCCAGTCCATCTCGATGGTGCAGCGGTCCACGCCGCCCCCCTGTCGGGCGGGCTCCTCGGTGTACAGCTCGACGCGGAGCCGATCCGTCCCGGTGTCCTCGCAGGTGCACCGCACGTCGGTGGCGCCGAACTTGCGGGCGATCGCGTCCTGTTCCTCGGGATCCACCATCCGCCGGACCAGGTCGGCCGCGGACACCTCCACCCGACTGCTGCTGCGGAAGCTGACACCCATGGACTCCACCTCCGGTGGCCGTTACTCCGATCTCTACCACCTGGGACGGCGGGCGACCAGGGCTCGGCCCGTGGAGGCGGGTCTCAGCGCAGGGTTCGCGGCCGATGCCACACGGATGGGTCGGAGGGGGGGCGGCACGGATAGAACACGTAGTGGCGAACGACCTCACCGCGGTAGCGGACCTGGTGGACCCCGACGGGTTCGCACTCCACGTCCGGAGCCCGCCCGAGGGAGACGAAGAGCACCGGTCCCCGGGGGGGCGCGGGCCACAGATCCCACTGATTCGGCCGTCCTCGACCGGCCACGTCGGCGACCCGACGGGGATCCTCGATCTGGAACGCCAGGGCGGCCGCGTCCTGGTAGCGACTCGCGAGGATCGAGCTGTCCTCCCCCAGGCCGTCGGCCGCGATCTCCGCGCTCCGGGCGAGATCGCCGTAACCAGCGGTGTCGGCGAGGGGGTCGAGCCGGGGGGGCACGGCGGCCAGGGGGACCGCCAGGTGCACGAGCCCGACCAGGGCCAGCAGGGCGGACGTGCCCAGGGCCCACCGCAGCAGCCGCTTGCCCGCGACCAGTGCCAGCCCACAGGCGACCGCCGGATAGGCCATCGCGGGCCAGTTGGCGGCGGACGGCGCGGACAGACTGGCGGCGGCGAATCCCAGGAACAGGGGGGCGGAGAGCGCGGTCCACAGCAGGGCCGGCCCCCGGGTGGGGCTCCCGTCGCCACCCCGCAGCGTCGTCCACCAGAACCAGACGGCTGCGCCCAACCAGACCGGTCCCACGATCGCCGCCTGTCCACCGAGGAACTCCCCCAGCCGGGAGAGGGGATTGCCGGTCTGCGGGTGCAGGCCATGGGAGAGTTCCCAGGCAAAGGGAGCCCAGCCGTGGGCGGCGTTCCAGGCCAGCCAGGGGGCCAGAACCAGCGCCGCCAGCGCTGTCCCCGCCGCCACCCCACGCCAGGGGGGTAGTTGTCGCCTCAGGGCCCAGAACACCCCCAGACAGACCGGCGCGGCGAGCATCGTGAGCTTGGACAGCAGCCCCAGCGCGATGACCAGCCCCAGCCAGAGCCAGGGGGCGATCCAGCGGTCCGCGGGCGGAGGCAGGTCGTTGCGCGGCGCGCACGCGCGGGTGGCAGCGTAGAGGAACGCCGCCCAGACGAGGGACAGGGGCGCGTCGGGTGTGTTGACCAACCCGCCCAGGGCGGCCAGGGGTGTGGCGAGCACCAGCCCCGCCGCCGCGGCCGCCCGAGCCGGCGCGAGATGCTCGCGGGCGGTCAGGTAGACCAGCGCCAGGGCCCCCGCCGAGCAGACCGCCGCGGGAAGGCGCACGGCGGCCAGCGAATCTCCGAACAGGGCCCGCGAACCGGCGATGAGCCACGCGACCATCGGTGGCTGGTCGAAGTAGCCCCATGCCGGATCCAGGGACCAGCGCCAGAAGTAGGCTTCGTCGGGGTGGAGGGGGTGGGTCAGCCCCAGGCCCAGCCGGGCGGCGACGACGACGAGGGCCACTGCGGCCAGCGCCCAGAGCTCCCGGCGACCGGGGGGGCGGACCGCGCGGGGTGGCGTGCGCAGAGCCACGTCCACCTCGCGAGCCGCGCGCGCCGCCGCTCCCGGCTCGCCCACCCGCTCGCCGACCTGGGCCAGGAGCTGGCGTGTCCGGCGCCAGGCGCCCTCGTCCCGACACCAGCGGATCAACGGCTCCGCCATCTTCCCGGGATCCAGCCGCTGGAGGAACTCGGGGGCCACGGGCGCCCCGGCCACGAGGTTGGACAGCGCGATCCGGTCGACCCCCCTCACCAGCGCCCGGCCGATGGCGAAGGTCAGCGGGTGGACCCGGTACGCCACCGCGTGGGGGGTCCCACACAGGGCCGCCTCGAGGGTGACGGTCCCCGAGGCCACCAGGGCACAGCGGGCGCGCCCCAGGGCCTGCGCCGCCGGCCCCTCGACCACCTCCACCGGAAGATCCCCGGGGACGTTCAGCAGGGCGGGGTCGACGGTGGGGGCGCGCACGACCACGAAGCGGGCGTCGGCCACCGCGTCTCGGATCTGGCGGGCGGTGGCCAGGAAGGGCTCCCAGTGGGTCCTGACCTCTCCGTTGCGGCTGCCGGGCATCAGGGCGATCAGCGGCTCCGGGCCCTCCGGGGCCTCACGAAGGTGGGGGGCCACGCGGTCCCTCAGGGGGTGGCCCACGTGGGCCACCGTCACGCCCTCGGCCTCGTACAGCGCCGGTTCGAAGGGCAACAAGGTCAGCATCCGGTCGACGCGCCGGGCCAGGGTCCGCAGGCGTCCCCGACGCCAGGCCCAGACCTGGGGCGAGACGTAGTAGACGACCGGGATCCCCGCGGCCGCGGCCATGCTGGCCACCCTGAGGTTGAAGTCCGGGAAGTCCACCAGGAGGACCAGGTCGACCTCCCCGGCCTCGATCACCTCGCGAACGCGCGCGAGGGCCCGCAGGTAGCGTGGGATCCCGGAGAGCACCTCGGTCAGTCCGACCACCCCCAGCTCGCGGGCGTGGACCAGGAGCTCCATGCCCTCCCCGACCAGGGCGTCCCCGCCGATTCCCACCAGCCGCGCGTCCCCCAGCTCCCGGACCAGCTCGGCGGCGAGCAGATCGCCGCTCGCTTCACCGGCGCTGATCAGCAGGGTGGGTGGGTCTTCGGGCATCGGGCCCAGTCAGCGGTCCCGCCAGCGTTCCAGGTTGCGCTCCACCTCGACGGAGATCCGGAACGCCAGCTTGAGCGCCTCCAGGGAGCGCTCGAGGTCGGGATCGGGCTCCCCTCCCCTGACCCGTTGGAGGAACACCGACTGCTGACGTTCGACCGCGTCCCGCTCCCCCGCGGCCAAGGGCTCGACGGCCAGGCCGCCGCCCCGGGCGACCCGGTGGCCCCGGCGGGCGAGCAGGTCCAGGGAGTGGTAGCCATCCGGACCGAACGCGCGCAGACTCCGCACGGCGCTGGGCGAGGCCCGGCTGGCGGAGAGCACGGCCACGCATCCGCCGAAGAACTCCAGGCGCACATGGGCCATGTCCGGCCTGTCCGACATCACCGGCGCCCCCACCGCCCGCAGCTCCGTGGGTTCACCGTCCGCCAGCGCCAGCACCAGATCCAGATCGTGGATCATCAGGTCCAGGACCACGTCGATATCCAGGCTCCGGGGAGAGAAGCAGGCCAGCCGCTCGGCCTGGACGAACAGCGGCCGCCCGATCTGAGGTATGGCGGCCCGCCAGACCGGGTTGTGCCGCTCGATCATGGCCACGTGCAGGTGGGCGGTGTCCCCACGCCGGGAGATGGCCACCAGCTCGTCGGCGTCGTACGCCGTCGACGCCAGCGGTTTCTCCACCAGGGTCGGGATGCCCCTGCGGAGCAGGGGGCCGCCCACGGTGGCGTGGGACTCGGTGGACACGGCCACGACGGCGGCGTCCAGGTCGGGGGGGAGGTCGTCCACATCGATGGCGACCCGTGCCGTCCCCCCGAGGTCGGCGGCGAGGGCGGCGGCGCGCTGGGGATCCCGGTCGAGGACGGCCGCGAGTTCGGCGTCGTCCCTTTGAGCCAGGTGTTGTGCGTGGACCCGCCCCCAGCGACCCGCGCCGGCGACGAGGACGCGTGGCCGCCCGCTCGTCACGACCGGCCTACCGTCCCATGCACAGGCCGCGCTCGCTGCCGTCGACGAAGGCGACCATCTCGAGTACGAAGGGATCGTCCGCGGAGGTCCGGAGCTCGGCGACCCGTTCGGCCAGGACGCCACCCCGCCGGAACAGATAGCGGTACGCCTCCTTGAGGGCGGCCCGGGAGGCATCGGAGATACCCGCTCGCCGCAATCCCACGCTGTTGAGTCCCATCAAGCAGGCCCGGTCCCCCTGGACCAGGGTGAACGGCGGGACGTCCTTGTCCGCCATCGATCCGGCGGCGACCATGCTCAACCGACCGATGCGGACGAACTGGTGTACGCCCACCAGCGCCGCGACGATGGCCTCGCGGGCCACGTGGACGTGACCGCCGAGCTGGGCCGAGTTGGCGAGCACCACGCCGTCGTCCAGGGTGCAATCGTGGGCCACGTGGGTGTAGTGCATCAGCAGGCAGCCGTCACCGATGCGGGTGATGCCGCCGCCGTGCTCCGTGCCGCGGTTCACGGTGCAAAAGGCGCGGAAGTCGTTGCCCTCACCCACCTCCAGGCGGGTGTCGCCGCCCAGGTACTTGAGGTCCTGGGGATCGCTGCCCAGATGGCACAGGGGCCCGATGCTGTTCCCCGGTCCGAACACCGAAGGCCCCTCCACGACTGCGTTGGCGCCCACGGTGCATCCGTCGCCGAGTACCACGTCGGGGCCGATGAAGGCACCCGGGCCGACCGTGACCACCTCGCCGAGCTCGGCCTTGCTGTCCACGATCGCTGCGGGATGAACCCCTGGAAACTGCGGAGTGTCCCTCACGTGGTCTCCTCTCGCCGGGTGAAGGTGGCCAGGATCTCGGCCTGGGCCGCCCGCTCGCCGTCCACGGTCGCGAGCCCCTTGACCCGCCAGACGTCGCCCCGGGCCTTGAGAAACGTCACCTCGAGGCGCAGCTGGTCGCCTGGGACCACCGGTCGACGAAAACGGACCTTGTCGAGGCCCATCAACAGCACACCGCCCCCGTCCCGGTAGTCCTCGCGGGTCTCGTACCCCAGCACCGCGGCGGTCTGGGCGAGGGCCTCGACGATCAGGACGCCGGGCATCACCGGATGCCCCGGGAAATGCCCCTGGAAGTAGGGTTCGTTGGCCGAGACGTTCTTGATCCCCACCACACGCTCCCCGGGAACCACCTCGAGGATCCGGTCCACCATCAGGAACGGGTAGCGGTGCGGCAACGCCTCCTGGATCTGCTGCACATCGATCATCGAAACCCCCGTCTCGGGTCCGGGACACTATAGCGGCACGCGCGCCTCAGATGAACACGGAGAACGTAGCGAGGACATGTGGGAGGAAGAAGAGTCTCTCGCAGAGGCGCAGAGACACCAGGGGGAAGAGACGGAATCGATCCCTGATGTCGAGATCCCAGGCGTGGTTCTTTCCGTCGACCGATCGAGGGGGATCCGCAAGCACTTCGCCACGAGTCAGGCCGGAACGCGTTTCTTTTTCTCTGTGGTACTCTGCGCCTTGGCGACAGGATCTTCTCTTCGGCCTTATTGTCTTTGTTCTCGAAGACTTATAGCTACTTTTTTAACTCTTTCTTCAACTCTTCGATCTCCCTCTCCAGCGCCCGGACGCGCTTGAGGAGGTCGGGGAGCCGGGGAAAGGCGGTGACGGAGCGGCGCCAGCTGGCGTGGTCGAAGGCAGGGGCGCCGGAGAGGGTGACACCGTCGGGGACGTTCCCGCGGACACCGGAGCCGGCGCCGATGCGTACGTCGTCGCCGATCTCCAGGTGGCCGACCAGGCCCACCTGGCCGCCGATCTGGACCCCGCGGCCCACCCGGGTCGATCCCGCGATCCCCGACTGGGCGACGATCACCGTGCCCGCCCCCACCACCACGTTGTGGCCGATCTGCACCTGGTTGTCGAACTTGGCGCCCTCGCCGATGTGCGTCTCCCCCAGCGTGGCCCGGTCCACGGTGCAGCCGGCGCCGACCTCGACCCCTTCCTCGAGAACCACCACCCCCACCTGGGGGATGGCGCGCCAACCCTCTGCGGTGGGTACGTAACCGAACCCGGGAGAGCCCAGCACGGACCCCGGGCCGACCCGGCAGTTCGCCCCCACGCGCGTGCCCGCCAGGAGCACGGCTCCCTCGGCGATCCGGCTGTCCTCCCCCACCGAGACGGCCTCACCGATCACGGCGTTGGCCCCCACGACCGCGCCCGAAGCCAGCGACGCCCCCTCGAGCACGGCAGCCCCCGGTCCCACCGCGGCCGCGGGATCGACGCTCGCCGAGGGATCGACCCACGCGCTGACGTGGACCCCGGGCGCCACCTGGGGCTCCGGGTGGTACAGGGTCATCAGCGTCGCGAACGCCCCGTAGGGATCGTCGTGGTGCAGGACCGCCGTGCCCTCGGGCGCGCGGGTCCCGGGCGGAACCAGCACCGCGCCGGCACTCGTTCGCGCCAGCTGGGCCCGGTAGCGGGGATCGGCGAGAAAGGAGAGGTCGTCCGGTCCCGCGGTGTCCAGGGGCGCCAGGCCCCGGATCGTCCGGTCGCCGTCGCCATCGAGCGAGGCGCCGACCAGCTCCGCGAGGGTCGCCAGGTCCAGGTCGTGCCGGGAGGCTTCAGGCATCAGGCTTCAGGCATCGAGCGGCTGGTCGTCTCGCAGTCGCTCGACGTCCATCCGGAGGCGGCCCTTCCCTCTCCTGACGCCAGACGCCTGACGCCGGACGCCCCCCATCCAGGAATCACCGATTCCCCGATGGGCTATTTGGTGGCGTTGTAGCGGGTGATCACCTTCTGGGTCAGGTCCATCTCGGGGGTGAAGGAGTAGACCACCGCCGCGTCGACGATCAGGTCGTAGCCCTCCTCCTGCGCGACGGCCTTGCAGACCCGCTCCATCTTCTCGAGGATGTCGCCGAACAGCTGCGTGTTCAGGGCCACGAAGGACTGCTCGGCCTCGTAGGCGAACATCTGACCTTCCATGGCCAGCTGGTAGAGCTCCTGCTCCTGGGCAGCCTGGGCCTCGGGTGTGAGCATGCCCACCTGGACCTGGCTCTGGAGCTGCTCCTGGCGCTCGGTCAGATCCCGCTCGAGCCGTTCGCGCTCCGCCATGTACTCGTCCCTCTTGGACTCGAGGGTGTTCCGGGCCCGCCGGCCCTCCTCCACCTCGTACATGGCCGTCTCCATGTCCACCACGCCGATCTTCAGCTGCTGGGCGAACGCCGGGGCCACGGGCACCGCCAGCGCGACGATCGTGAGCGTCATCAGAATCGATCTCATGAGTTCCATCTCCGCGTCAGGTTGGGTCGATTAACCCAATGGACGTTCGAAATCAACGTTTGATTCCCCGGACCGCGAATTCACCGCGGGCCCGCTCCCCTCAACCCCCGCTCGCCACCTGCTTGCGCATCTTGCGCAGCGCCCCCACCGTGGCCTTGTAGAACGCCTTGGCCCGGATGGGCTTGGCCTGGATCTCCTGGACCTCCACCGGGTACTGGGCGTCGTAGGTGCCCAGGGGCTCGCGTGTGGCCGCGTCGTAGATCACCAGCTGCAGGTCCAGGGTGAGTTCGACGATCTTCAGTGTGTAAACGTTGCCGTCCCGACTCCATCTGGGTACCTCGCGCACGTCGTACGCAAACTCGGCGTAGCGGAACACGGCGAGGTACCGGACCTCGGCCGGCAAGGCGGGCAGGACGGTCAGCGCCACGGGGATGTCGTTGTCCGGATCCTCGGTGGAGACCTCGGCCCAGAACTCCCGGTCCACCTCGGGCAGCACCACCTCCCAGCGGGTCGGTCCCCCGCCGAGGAGGACCTCGGCCCGCTCGCCGAACAGCTCGGGGTAGACCTCGGTCTCGTACCCGGCCAGCGGGTGGTGCCGGACCGTGGCCCGCCGATCCTCGCCGCGGACGTACACCGCCTCGGGCGCCACGATCGCCACCGGCGCTCCGCGCATGGCCTTGGCCAGCTCGTCCAGCGCCGCGGCCGGCGCCGGGACCGCCAGGGTCGCCAGGACCACCAGCGAGAGCGCCGAGCGACTAGAAGAACGAGCCGATGGTGAACTCAAAGACCTGGTCCCTCTCGTGGGGACGACGGTTGATGGGGAAGCCCCACTCGAAGCGCAGCGGACCCATGGGCGAGTGCCATCGGATCCCGAAGCCGGCGGACAGCCTCAGGTTCTCGAAGCTGAACGGGTCGGTCCCGTACAGCCCGCCGAAGGCGTCGCCAGCGTCGAAGAAGACCACGCCCTTGACCCCGGCGGGCGGCACCAGCGGGAACTCCA
>CAZITQ010000189.1:0-19014 GCA_964542165.1 uncultured Rickettsiales bacterium | reverse complement strand
CGTCGGTGGTCGGGTCGCAGTCGTCGTCGGTGCCGCCGTTGCAGACCTCCTCGGCGCCGGGGTAGACGTCCGCGTTGCCGTCGTCGCAGTCGCCCTCGCACTCGGAGAGTCCGTCGCCGTCGTCGTCGGTCTCCTCGTCCGGCACCGCCCCGTCGCAGTCGTTGTCCAGGCCGTCGCAGAGCTCGGGTGCGCCGGGGTAGACCTCGGGATCGGTGTCGTCGCAGTCCTCCTCCGCCGACCAGCCGTCACCGTCCCCATCCAAGGCCTCGGTGGTGTCGTCGTCGCCGGTGCTGTCGTCGTCACCCGTGGTGTCGTCGTCGCCCGTGGTGTCGTCGTCGCCGGTGGCGTCGTCGTCATCGTCGGCGCTGGAGGTGGTGTCGTCGTCGTCCCCCTGGGTGGGACACCCGAGGACCAGGGCGAGACTGAACAGGAACGCGATCGGCCAGCGTGGGGACATGGGGGCTCCTCCCTGTGGAAGCTGACCGCCAGTCTACCCCGCGTCTCCCTGGCCCTCCTCGGAAACCGTCGCGGCACGTCCGCTGCGCGAGGCGTCCCGGTGGAACTGGGGCCAGGGGGTATCGGCCGGGCCACCCGCGCCACCGTCGAAGGCGTACAGCGACCAGTCCCACGACGCCGCGATCACGGTCCCGTCGTCGGTCAGGGCCACCGACGAGCGGATGTCCCGGCCCACCCGCTCCTTCCAGACCACCTCGCCGGTGGCCAGATCGAGGGCGTAGAGCCGGTTGTCATTGGCGCCGAGGAAGGCGACGCCGCCCGACGCGATGGCCGGGGTGCCGTACACGCCGTCCTTGAGCTTGCGGTCCCACAGCCGCTCCCCGGCGGAGCTCAGCGCCACCACCTCGCCGGCGCGGGTGCCCACCAGCACCTGTCCCTCGGGGCCCACGGAACAGCCGGCGTACACCTGCCCCTCCACCGGCGCGTTCCACAGCACCTTCCCCCCGCGGATCGCGTAGACGAAGCCGTCCCACGACCCCACGTAGAGGGTCCCGTCGGCGCCCACGGCCAGGGGCGCGACCACCGGCTCGGAGGCCACCGCCACCCGGCTGCCGTCGCTGCCGTACAGGGTCTGCTGACAGGCGTAGATCACGCCGCCGGAGCAGACCGGCGAGGCGGTCACCAGGTCGGAGACGCTGACCCTCGCCAGCCGCTCGCCCCCGCCGTCGAAGCCGTGGAGGGCTCCGTCGTCGGCCCCCACCCACAGCTGCCCGTCTCCGTCCACGCAAGGCGTGGTCATCACCGGCGCACCCAGGTCCCGCTCCCAGCGCAGCGCGCCGTCGGGGGTCACCGCCCGCAGGCGCCCGTCGTACCCGCCGACCACCACGGTCCCGTCGCCGAGGACGGAGGGCGCCGCGTCGATGGGCCCGGCGGTCGCCAGGGTCCAGCGCAGGGCTCCGTCCGGCCCCACCGCGTAGAGCTTGCGGTCGCGGCACCCCACGTAGCAGGTCCCGTCCGGTCCCACCGCCGGTGAACAGGCCAGCATCGAACCGGCCTTGAACGACCACTTCAGCCGGCTCACGGCGCCCCCCCCGCTTCCTCGAAACAGTAGAAGGTCCCGTTGCGGGAGCCGATGTGGATCCGTCCGCCGGCGACGCAGGCGGACGAGACGATGTAGGAGCCGGTCTCCACGGTCCAGACGGTTCGCCCGTCCACCGCGTCCAGGGCGTTGAGGTTCCCGTTCCAGTCCCCGATCACCACCAGGCCGTCCACCACCGTGGGCGAGGCCCACATTCCGGCGGCCACGTCGCCCCGCCACCGCACCTCGCCGTTCTCGGCCCCGACGCAGTGGACCATCGCGTCGTCGGCGCCCACGAACACCCTGCCGTCCACCACCGCCGGTGTGCCCCAGATCCCCGCCCCGGCCCGATAGCGCCACCGCCTCTCCCCGGTGACGCGGTCCACGGCGTACAGAAAGCCGTTCTCGCACCCGATGAACACGAGATCGCCCACGACCACCGGACTGGAGTCGGTGTCGTCGCCGGTGGCGAACCTCCACAGCGGCCCCCCGTCCTCGGCGTTCACGCAATGGAGGTACCCGTCGTACGCGCCCACATAGACCCGTCCGTCGACGATGGCAGGCGACGATTCGATGGAACCGCCCGTCTTGTGGGACCACAGGATCCGGCCGCTGGAGTCGATGCAGTACAGGTTCTGGTCTTCCGCGCCGAAGTAGGCCCGCCCGTCCACGACGGCGGGGGTGGAGTCCACGTCCTTGCCGCCGCAGGGCAGCGTCCACAGCTCGGCCCCGTCCCCGGCGGACAGGCAGTGCAGGTGGTTGTCCCGGCTTCCGAACAGCACCCGCCCGTCCCACAGGCAGATCGAACCCTTGATGGAGTCGCCGACCGGGGCCTCCCACAGGGCGTCGCCGCTGTCCGCATCGCGGCAGTAGCAGACCCCGTCCAGGCCTGGCACGTAGATCCTGCCGTCGGCCAGGGCGGCCTGGCCGCTCCAGCCCGTGCCCGTCCACTCCCGCTTGCCGCCGCCCGAGAGTCGCTCGACGTGGGTGCCGATCTCGAAGCTCCAGCGGATCACCGGGGACCGGGGCACCGGCCCCGACCCCTGGAAGGCCCGGGCAGCGTTGCCCCGGAAGGTCGTCACCGCGGGCATCTCCTGTGCGCCGGCGCGGATCCGAGGAAGGGAGAGGACCGCGGCGAGGGAGGCGGACCACTGGAGGACGCGGCGTCGGGTGGGGCGGAAGCTCACCGGGGCATCCTATCCGATCGCCCCATGGGCCGGGATCTCACCGGCGTGCAGGGGTGTCCGCCGGGGGGGTGCAGCCGGCGGAGGTTTTGTGCATATACTTCCCCGACCGGATCGACCCCCCGGGCCCCAGCGGCCCCCGATCGAGGAGCGCAGCCGTGGACGAGGAAACCAAGAAGAAGCTCACCCAGACCATCATCGACCAGGCCTTCGACCTGGGGAAGGTGGAGCCCATCCCCCCGGATCTGGTCGCGATCCTGCGCGTCGTCGAGGGGGACGACAAGGGCGGGCAGCTGCGCATCGATCGCAGCGTGGTCACCATCGGCCGGGGGTCGTCGTGCGACATGGTGCTCCAGGACGACCGGGTCAGCGCCGACCACCTGACGGTCTCGTTCCGCAACGGCGAGTTCCGCGTCCGCGACAACGAGTCCACCAACGGCACCCTGCTCAACGGCTCCCCCGTCACCGAGTTCGCCATCCGTGACGGCGACCAGATCCGCATCGGCCACACCGTCTTCCAGATGGAGATCGACTTCAAGCTCGACGTCGGTTAGCCCTCCCGCCCTCCCCGCCGCCACCCCCGCCTGCCCTGCGGAGACGTTTGCTGGGAGACTGGCACGGGATCCGCGGGGGTTCAGGGCTTGTCCACCAGCACGTACCGATAGACCTCCGTCATCGGCCGGAAGACGTAGATCAGCACGGAGTCCCCCTCGGAGGTGATGACCGCGCGGGCCAGGTCGATGGGGTAGCGCAGCTCCTTGCCCTGGGCTTCGAGCAACAGATCGCCGAACTCGAATCCCGCCCGCTGGGCGGGGCTGCCGATGCGAACCTGGGTCACCATCAGCCCCGGGGCGTCCTCGGGACGACCGAGGCGGGTGTTGATCTCGGCGCTGAGGCCCTCCACGTTGGCGCCGATGTCGTCACCGGTGTGCTCCGGGGGCGCGTCGCCACGGCCCTCGGGCACCTCGTGGCGCTCGTCCACCCCCACCTGCCCCCGCTGCACCTTGCCCCCCCGGTACCAGCTCAGGGCGACCGGCTCGCCCGGGGTGGAGGCGAAGATCCGCTGCAGCAGGTCGTGGGCGTCGGACACGTCGTCACCCGCGAAGGTCACGATCACGTCGCCCCGCTGGAGGCCTGCCTCGGCCGCGGGACCGCCCTCCTCCACGCGGTTGATCAGAACCCCGGTCTTGCTGCCCGGAAGGCCCAGGTGGCGGCAGAGGGCATCGTCGGCGTCCTGGAGCGAGAGACCCAGATCGCCCCGGCGGACCCTCCCCTCGTCGATCAGGATCCCGGCGGTCTTGGCGGCCAGATCGCTGGGGATGGCGAACCCGATGCCCGTGCCGATGCCGGCGATCATGGTGTTGATGCCGATGACCCTCCCCTGCACGTCCACCAACGGCCCCCCGGAGTTGCCGGGGTTGATGCTGGCGTCGGTCTGGAGGAAGTCCTGGATCGGCAGGTCGCCCACTTCCCGCCGGGAGCGGGCCGAGACGTGGCCGACGGTCATCGAGTAGCGCAGGCCGAAGGGGGCGCCGATGGCGATGGCCCACTGGCCGATGGCCACCTCGGAGCTGGGGGCGAACTCCGCGGGCACCAGGCCGTCGGCATCGATCTTGACCACGGCCAGATCCGCGTCCGGGTCCTCGCCCACCACCGTGGCGGGGAGGATCCGGTTGTCGTGCAGGCGGGCCCGGATCTCCACCGCGCCCTGCACGACGTGGAAGTTGGTCAAGACGTGCCCCGCCGTGTCCAGGATCACACCCGAGCCGGCGCCCTCCACCAGGGGATCGAATCCACCGGGGTCGTCGCCGAAGAACGGCGCCGCCCTGCGCTGGTCCTCGGTCATGTCGGCCACCCGGGCCCTGACCTCCAGGTACACGACCGAGTCGCTGACCTTCTCGGCCACCGCGATGAAGGTCTGCTCCAGGCTGGCGGCGGTGTCGTCCGCCGCGGCCGGGAAGGCCGCCCACAGGACGATGAGCGGGAACAGGAAGGGCAGGTTGCGCATTCGATCCTCCGGGGAAGCCGGCCGGTCCTCGCTTGGACACGCTCTGGGCGGGAGGCTACCATCAGGCCGTCTTCGTCGTGGGAACAACCCCCGGGGACGTCATGGGCGTCCCCTACGCGGGAGAGGCCATGAAACGGTCCATCGCCCCCATCACCGTCGTCGTCCTGTTCCTCGCCCTCCCGGCCCTGGCCGGCGAGGCCTATTTCTCCATGGGTAAGCTGCAGGGCAAGTCCCGACTCTTCGGCCGCGTCTCCGAGGCGAGCCAGGAGAACAACGACCGGGCCCAGCGGGAGGTGGTGACCACCGGCAAGGCCCTCGACGCCTTCGGCGACGCCCTGGTGGCCGCGGAGCTACGGGCGGGCGATCGGCCGGCGGCGGCGTCCGAGCGCCACGGCGCCCTCACGGCACGGTTCGACCTGGACTGGAAGGCCCTCAACGGGTTCGTCGACCAGCTGGTCATGGACACGGACAAGGCCTTCGTCGAGGCCCTGCAGCGCCAGGTCGCGGTGCTCGAGGAGCGGGAGGGCCTGACCCTGGGGACCTGCGAACCGCCCCAGGGGGTGCTGGGTATGGCCATGGGCGAGTCCGACTGCGCGGGCACCGACTACACCGCTCACCTCGTGGCGCTGATGGACGAGGATGCCGCCCTGGAGGCCGCCGTCGACGACGTGGTCTCCCGGCCATGGCCGTCCATGCGGCCCGAACGCACGCCGCTGGCGCCGGTGGCCCTGGACCTGGGCGGGACGGTCGCCGCCGAGGTCGCCTGGTTCTCACCGGCCGTGCTGGTGGACGACGCCGAGCTGTTCGAGCCGGTCTCGTTGTCGCTCGACGAGTGGTACCGCCTCTCGGAGTCCCAGCTGCACTCGTTCCGGATGACCATGGAGGCCAACATCGAGCTCCTCGGCGAATCCGATCCGCAGGTGGTGGAGGGGCTGGACAAGCTGCGCAAGGGGTCCGCCGATCTGACGGAGTGGCGCGAGCAGGCGTCCGGGGAGGCCATCGCCCTGGCCTGGCAGCTGGCGGACGACAACGGAGATGCCCTGCGCCAGGAGCTGGGGGTCGAGGCCCTGGCCGTCTGTCTCCAACCCCGGGATCTCGGCGGCTGCACGGGCGCCGACCGGACCGGCGACGTGGCGACCTTCCTCTCGTCGAAGAAGAAGGTGGTCAAGGCCGCGGCGAAGCACGCCGACGGCATCATCGGGCCGGACCTCGATCTACGCTGACCGCGGTCAGCCCCGGCCCGCCCGCAGGCTCTCCAGGATCCGCAGATAGCCCTCGTACCGCACCGGGTGGATCTCGCCCGCCTCCAGGGCGCGCTTGACGGCGCAGTCCGGCTCCGTGTCGTGCTCACAGTCCTCGAATTCGCAGGTCGCGGCCCGGTCGGCGAACTCGGGGTAGTGGCGGTCCAGCTGGGGCGCCGTCACGCCGGTGAGGCCGTAGGCGCGAATCCCCGGCGTGTCGATCAAGGTGCCGCCCCCGGGCAGGTGCACCAGGGTGGCGGTGGTGGTCGTGTGCCGACCGCGGCCCGTGACCCGGTTGACCTCGCGGACCCTCACCTCGAGCCCCGGGACCAGGCGCTGCAGCAGCGACGACTTGCCCACGCCGCTGTGTCCGACCACCACCGAGCGGCGGCCCGCGAGCTGGGCCGAGAGGTCCCCGATCCCCCGCCCCTGGCGCGCGCTCGTGCGGACGGCGGGGACGCCCGCTGCAGCGTACGGGGACAGGAGCTCCTCGTCGTCCTCTTCCGCCAGATCCCACTTGTTGACGCACAGCACCGCGGCGATGCCGCAGATGGACGCCGCGGCGAGCAGGCGGTCGGCGAGCCCGGCGCTGAAGGCCGGTTCTCGGACCGAGAGGACGGCCACGACCTGCTCCACGTTGGCCGCCACGACCTGGGGCGGCTGGGCGGGGCGCCGGGGGGCGCGCAGCAGAGCGCTGTCGCGGGGCACCAGGTCGCGCACGATGCCCTCGTCGCCGGAGCGCTCCACGATCAGCCGGTCCCCGGCGGCCAGGGGGCCGTGGCGGCGGAGGATCGACCCGACCACGTTACAAGGCAATAGCTCCCCGTCCAGCTCGCAGATGACCTGGCGACCGAAGACGGCGACGGCGACGGCGTCGTGCATGGCACGGACTCTCGCAGAACCGAGCCCCGGGCTCAAGGCGCGGGGGGCGGGCGGGCGAGTGCGGATGGGACCGATGGACGGCGCGCTATCCGCGTTGAGATTTCGGGGGCAATCCCCTAGGGTTGGGGGACACCAGCCTGGGGTGGAGACATGCACGTGCGACTGTGGTTGACAGGGGTGCTGACGATGGCCCTTACGCTGGCGGCGATTCCCGCCGGCGCCCAGACCGAAGACGAGCCGGCCGAACCGGCCGCCGGCACGGAGGAGGGCGCCGAGGAGGCGCCGCCCGCGTGCATGGAGGGGCGCGCCCGCGACATGAAGGCGGCCCTCGTCTACGGACCCATCGGCAGCACCAGCCCCCGGGGCGACGTGGAGGAGATGGTCGCCTGTCGGATCGACGAGGACGAGGGCATCGCGACCCGCGTGGTCCGCCTGGACGAGATCCCCTTCCCGGAGGAGCACCCCTTGTGGGTCCTCGGCGGGGAGCAGGACAAGCTCTGTGGAGTGGGCGTCGCGTCGCCCCGCTGGGCCGAGGTCATCGACGCCGGGCGGCTCCAGCTGGACACCCTGGAGACGGCCGCCGCCAAGACGACCTTCGACGAGGCCCTGGACAACCTGGCCTGCGCCGACTCCATCGTCGAGCGCGAGATCCTGGGCGCCCTGTACATGTTGCGAGGGCTGGCCCAGTTCTACGAGGGCGGCGAGGCGTCGGCGCGGCAGGACTTCAAGCGGGCCGTCACCGTCAACCCCGGGATCGAGTGGGACGACAGCTATCCGCCGGAGCCCAAGCAGGTGTACCTGAAGGCCCGCGAGGACATCTACCTGCAGGGCCGTGGCCGGGTCGAGGCCGTCTTCCTGCCCGGCGAGGTGCTCCAGGTGGTGGTGGACGGCCAGTCCGTGGCCGCGGGCCAGCCCGGTGGGCTGGACGTGAACCCCGGCTACCACCTGCTGCAGTACATGATGCCGGACCAGACGCTGGTCTCGCGGGTCACCTTCATCGAGGGGGGCGTGACCCGGCTGCTGGTGAGCCGCGCTGGGCTCGAGAACGCGATCCTCGTGGGCGGATCCCAGCCGGACAACGCCCCGGTCGCCCGGGCCCTGCTCCAGGAGCTGGCCAGCGACTGGGTGGCCGATCGGATCTACGTCGCGGACGCCAGCGACGGCCTGGAGGACACGGCCTACGTCTACCGGTTCTCCCGCGAAGGGGCGCGCTTCGAGAAGTTGCAGGCTCCGGTGCGGGAGGTGGCCGACGACGGGACGATCCAGGAGGTCGAGCCCCAGTCGACCGTGGAGGGCCTGCTGGTCCTGCCCAACGCGGTGGCCGAGGGGTCGTCTTCGACCGTCACCGCCGAGAGCTCGCAGATCGATGGGGACGAGCGGATCTACCTGGGCGAGTACGAGGTGCTCAACCTGGCGCGCTCGGGCGTGCGGTCGACGTTCAACCTGCCCGACAAGATCCCCGCGGGCGTGTACGACGTCCGAATCGTCGAGGCCGACGGCACCGACGTGGTCTTCCCCCGCGCGTTCAGCGTGATCGGGGATTCGTCCAAGGACCCGGTGACGCCGCCTCCGGTGGTCGTGGTCCAGCAGCAGCCGACCGCCGGGGAAGAGCCCGACGAGCGGCTGCGCATGGGCATGCACTGGGGATTCGCCTACTACCGCGGCAGCTGGGCGACCCTGGACCTGGAGATGGACGTCCGCCTGGGCGAGGGCTTCTGTCTCGACGGCGCGGTGGGGGTCCGGATGGCCGACGGCTTCTACCCCCACGGCTACTGGCGCGCGGGTTTCAAGATCCGCTGGTACCCCCGGGTGGTCAACGGCTACTTCACCATCAACTTCCAGCAGTTCTTCGAGGACCTGTACATGGGCCCCCGGGCCGCGGTCGGCGTGGACATCGTGATCCCGTCGGTCAAGAGCTTCTACATCAACATCGAGGCCGGCGGTGGGGCGATGTTCGAGGAGCAACGGGAAGTCTACGGCTGGTTCCATTTCCACGGCGGGGCCGGGATGCGCTTCTGACCCCCGGCCGGAATCAGGTATGCGGCACTCCCTCCTCCTCCTCTTCGCACTGTCGGCCGCCCTGATCGTCCTCGCGCCCGGGTGTCCCAGGATCGTCAAGCAGGAGAGGATATCCCCGGGTGAATCCGAGCCCGCGTACGTTCCTCCCCCCCCGTCGGTCTTCGCTGCCTTCCACGAGCTGGCTCCGGCGACCTTTGGTCACGTGGTGTGGGGCGAGGACGCCGGCGTGGTCGCCCGCACCCTGGAGCTGGATCGCTACCACGTGGACGAGGCCCGCTGGGGGCTCCCGGGCAGCGAGATCCAGGTGGTGGAGGTGCGGGACGCGCGGCTCACCTCGACGACGGCGTTCCTGTACGACGGGGACCGCCGAGACCTGCGCTCGATCCTGGTCCGTGAGCTGCCGGCACCCCCGCCACCCCAGCTGAATCCCCGGGGCTTCTTGCCCTATCTGGAGCCCTTCCCGGGGAAGATCGCGGTGCTGGGGTACCCCGAGGAGGATGGTGGGCACGCGCGGCCCTATCGCTTCCTGTTCTTCGATGGACTCGGAGTCAAGATCGGCCTGTCCCTGGAGTCGGACTCCCTGTGGTACCTGGACCACGTTGAGTTCTTCGACCCCACCTGGGACGTCTCGGACCTGGCGGGCTTCAAGTACGGCGGGGCGCTGGTGACCCTGGACACCATCGGCAACGTGGAGCGGAAACAGGCGGTCTCCCCATGAGCGAGAAGGCGGGCTGTCTGGGCGGCGCGGCGCTGGCGGTCGGTGCGGTGCTGCTGGCCCCGTTGCTGGCCCTGTTCGCCCTGCTCAAGGGCCGACCGACCGGGGACGCCACGGACCGCCCACGGCTGCCCTATCTGGCCATCAGCCGGATGAACGGTGCGGACCGGCCGGCGCTGCAGTCGGCGCAAAAGGCGGCCGAGCGCTGCATGGAGATCCTGTACGGTCCGGGCAGCGAGTCGGACGAACTCGGGGAGGAGGTGGCCGGGGAGGTCTCGTCGGAGATCCTCGGTCTGCTGGAGCGGATCCACGAGATCGGCCAGCGGCTTGCCGAGGCCCGGGGCTACGTCAAGCGCCACGACATCGACGCCATCGCCCGGCAGCAGGCGGACCTGGAGCTCCGCGTGGAGGAAGCGCACTCCCTGGAGGAACGCTCGAGCCTCAAGGAGGCGATGGCGGCCCTGGAGGAGAGGGCCCGGCACGCGGCCACCGTCGGCCAGGAGATCCGTTCGCTGTCGGCCCGCCTGACCGCCGCGGCCAACGGCCTCGAGACCCTGGCCGCGCGCCTGGCGCGGGGGGTCCAGGACCCGGATCAAGGCACGACCGGGTCGCAGACCGCGTTGCGGGACGTGAGGGAGCAGCAGGACGCCGTGGGCCGGGCGCTGGACGCGTACGCGGCGACCGCGCGGGAGCTGAACAACCTCCGCTGAAGGGGGCGGACTGACGAGACGTCACCGAGTTCCGCTTGCATGGCGATCCGCGAACCCGGTACCATCGCCGCGAGGTGAAATCGGAAAGCAGTGATAGCCGCTGGTTACGGCCGCGTACGCGGTCGGGAAAGGGAAGTAAGGACATGCTGCGAACGTTCATCACCCTGGTAGTCGTCTTGACGTTCGGGCTGTGCTTGGTTGCTTGCGGAGGCGCCGGGGGAGGCGAGGAGAACGCCCCCGAGGTGAAGCCGCCGCCGAAGGAGCAGCCTGCGCCGCCCAAGGACGAAGCCGCGCCCGCCGAGGGCGAGGAAGCCGCGCCCGCCGAGGGCGAGGAGGCCGCCGAGGGCGAGGAGAAGGCCGAGGGCGAGGAGAAGGCCGAGGGCGAGGAGAAGACCGAGGAGAAGGCCGAGGGCGATGCGCCCGAGGAGAAGGCCGAGGAGAGCAGCGGCGGTGGCCGTGGCTCCAGCGGCATGAACAAGGGCGGGACCTCCGGCGGTGGCCGCGGGTCGACCCAGGTCGCCAAGCCCAAGAAGTAGTCCGCGTACCCAGCCGCTGCACCCCCAGGGTGCCGTCGGTGGCGGGGCTCGGTTCCGGACCGGGAGCCGCGGGTCGAGCACATCGGCCCGCGGCTCTTGCGTTCTCGCCCTTCCAAACGAGCTACAATGCCAGTCCGTAGTTCGGATCCATCGCGAGGCCATCGATGAGCGAGACCGTCTTCGAGCGTTCGTTCGGCTCCCTGTTCGAGTTCCTGGACACCTTCCGCGCCGATATCAAGGAGGGATTCCTCCCGGTGTCGGCCGCGGGTGACTTCGAATCCGGGGGTCGAGCCGCCGTCAACGTGTACGTCCCGGTGTTCGACGAGGGGACGAGCGTGGGGGCGGAGATCGTCGACGTTCGCGAGGACGGGGTGATCCTCCGGCTGGATCAGGCCGACGAGGGGTACCAGTGGATGGCCTGGCTCTACGGTCTGTGCGGCCAGTTCATCGAGGAGATGCTGAGCACGGGACGCTTCAAGATCGCCGGGCAGGTCGCTGCGGGTGCCGCGGCCGGGGTGGGGGGAGACGCCGCGGCCCCGATGGGGAGCGGCGCGATGGCGGACGACGGGATCCCCTTTGGTGCGGTCCCGGCCGAATCCGGCGATCTGGACAAGCCCGGGTTCCGTCGCATCCTCATGGACGCCTACCGGGATCAGTTCCTCGGGGTGGTGCGCATCGACCACCCGATGGGAACCTCCACGATCTTCTTCGAGCGTGGCGGGCCGGTGCAGGTGCGCGACGATCCGGTCGTGGTGGACGAGACCCTCGGTGTGATGCTCGTCCGGATGGGCCGCATCACCGAGTCGGACTTCCAGCGTTCGCTCAAGGTGATGAACGAGACCGGGAAGCTCCAGGGCGAGGTTCTGATCGACATGGGCCTGCTCACCTTCCCGGTGCTGGTCATGGCCCTGATGAAGCAGACCGAGATGAAGGTCATGCGGCTGTTCGGTGGCGCCGAGGGCGCCTACGCCACCTTCCCGCTGGAGGCCCACTCGACCAAGTTCGTCACCCCACCGCTGAAGGCGCCGGGGGTCCTCTACAAGGCCCTCAACGGCCAGTACACGGACATGACCGTGGCCGAGATGGACGATCTGCAGCGGCCCTACATGGACATGTACAGCCAGATCCAGATCGACTTCCCCGTCGACGACATGGGGCTCAAGAAGATGGAGACCGAGTTCCTGGAGATCGCGAGCCGGCGGAGCTACCGCCTGCGACAGATCCACTCGGTGTCCAACATGGGCCGGGCCCAGACCGCGGCCATCGTCCTGACCTTGATGGACATGGGCATCCTCTCGTTCGTCGAGGAGGAGGACACCGGCCAGGTCATGAGCAAGTTCAAGGACAAGCTCAAGGAGAAGATCGCCTTCATGGACGATCAGAACCTCTTCGAGCGCCTGGAGCTGCACTGGTCCGCGCGGGCCGTCGACGTGATCGAGGGGTACGATCGGCTGAAGAAGGACTGGCACAAGTTCGGCACCGGGTACGAGCTGTCCCAGGAGCTGGAGGACCTGCGCGACCAGGTGCTCAACACCCTGCGGGATGCCCGGGACACCCTCAAGAACGACGAGAGCCGCCGCGCCCACCGCCGGGAGGTCTACGAGTCCCAGCAGATCGCGTTCTCGGCCGACATCTTCTTCCGTCAGGCCGAGCTGCTGATGATCAGCGAGCGCTGGAGCGAGGTCCTCGAGAACATGGAGCGCGCCGTCGAACTGGTGCCCGACAGCCGAAAGTACCAGCAGGCGTTGCAGCAGGTCCGCGCCCGTCACGGGCGATAGAAGGCATCAGGCATCAGGCATCAGGCATCAGGCGAAGTGGTCGTCTCGCTTCGCTCGACATCCGATCCAGAACTTCCCGGTTCGAGGGCGACGCTGCCCCAGGCAGCGAGCGCGATGTCCCGCCTGACGCCTGAAGCCTGACGCCTGAAGCCTACGTCCGAAGGACGTCCGCCATCCCCCACACCCCCGGCTCTCGGTCGGGGGACGTGAGCCACCGAGCGGCCCGCAGTGCGCCGGCGGCGAAGGTGCGCCGGTCGCTCGCCCGGTGAACCAACTCCAGGCGCTCCCCGTCCCCCAGCAACAGGACGGTGTGCTCCCCCACCACGTCGCCGCCCCGCACTGCGTGCACACCGATCGCTCCCCGGGCCCGGGGGCCGGCAGCTCCGCAGCGGCCCAGCTCCAGCCCCACCTCGGTCGCCCGGTCGCTGGCCGTCGCCAGGTCCTGCGCCAGGGCGAGGGCGGTCCCCGACGGGGCGTCGACCTTTCGCCGGTGGTGGACCTCGACGATCTCCGCGTCCCAGACGGGACCCACCGCCCGGACCGCCTCCCGCACCAGCTGGCGCAGCACATTGACGCCCAGGCTCATGTTGGGGGCCAGCACCAGGGGGACACGCCCGCCGAGGGAGTGGATGTGTTCGAGCACGGGCTGCGGAAGGGCGGTGGTGCCGATGGCCATCGGGATCGGCTGGCCGGCCACGGCGTCGAGCAGCCCTGCCACGGCCGCCGGCGCGCTGAAGTCCACGACCACGTCCGCCCCGCGGATGGCCTCCGCCGGGTCCGCGGTCACCTGGATCCCGGGCGCCAGCTCGCGACCGATGGCCGGATCTTCGGGGGCGGCCAGGGCGCCGGCGAGGGCGAGCCCGGCGTCCTCTTCGATGCCCCGCACCACGTGGGCGCCGGTGACGCCCGTCGCTCCGCTGACCGTCACGCGCAAGGTGGGCTCAGCCAACGATGCCCCCTGCCACCAGGGCGTCGCGCATCCGCGCCCGGGTGTCCTCGTCCATCTGCACCAGGGGCAAGCGGACCTCGTCGCTGGCGATCAGGCCGGTCATCTGGGCCGCGGCCTTGACCCCCAGGGGATTGACCACCGACAGCAGGGCCCGCGTGGGCGCGAAGAAGCGGTAGTGGATCTCGCGGGCCTCGTCGATGTCGCCCCAGTTGAACAGCTTGTGGGTCTGCACGAAGGGCTCGGGGATCACGTTGGAGACCGCCGAGACGATGCCCTTGGCGCCCAGGGCCAGCATCGGCAAGAACGCCGTGTCGTCCCCCGCCAGAACGGAGGCGTTGTCCCCGGCGGCGGCGATGACCGCCGCGGCCCGGTCCATGTCCGTGGTGGCCTCCTTGACCGCCACCACGTTGGGCAGCACCGCCAGCGCCTCGATGCTATCCGGCGCCAGGGACACGGCCGTCCGCCCGGGAACGTTGTACAGAACCACCGATGTGGTCGGAGACACGGCCCCGGCCACCGCCCGGAAGTGCTCGATCAGCCCCGCCTGGGTCGGTTTGTTGTAGTAGGGCGTCACAACCAGCAGCCCGTCCACCCCCAGGCGTTCGGCCCGCTGGGCCCGCTCGACGGTGACGCGGGTCACGTTGGTCCCCACCCCCGCGACCACGGGTACGCGGCCCTCGACCTTCTCCATCACCCACTCGAGGAGCTGGCCCTGCTCGTCGTCGGTCAGCGTGGCCGCCTCGCCGGTGGTCCCGTTGACCACCAGACCGTCCACGCCCGCCTCGAGCTGGGCGTCCACCAGGGACTCGACGCTCGTCCGATCGAGTTCGCCGTCCCGCATGGGCGCGATCATCGCGGTGAAGACTCCCCGGTACATCATCGTTCCTTCCCTCCCGAAGCTGGACCCATCATCTCATCGCTCGGTGCGACCGCAGAACACCCGCTGCGCCGGACCGGTCAACCACATCGCATCGTATTCGATCCCGGACCAGGAGACACGCAAGGTCCCGCCGGGCATCCGCACGTCGAGGGGATCCTCGGTCCGGCCCAGGGACCGGGCGGCAGCCGCGACCGCGCACGCCCCCGAACCACAGGCCATCGTCTCGCCCACCCCCCGCTCCCAGACCCGAACATCGGCGGTGGTCGGGTCCCGGAGGTCGGCCACCTCGACGTTCACACCCCCGGGGAAGGCCGGCAGCCGCCCGGCCGCCCGCGCGACGATCTCCAGCGGGACGTCGGCGGGGCGCTGGTCGGCGATCACCACCAGGTGGGGGTTGCCCATGGAGACGGCGATGCCCTCCCAGGTCGTCTCGCCGGCGAGGAACCGCTCCCCACCGGGTTCGGCCGCGAACCTCGGCGCCCCCATGGAGACGGTGATCCGCTCTCCGTCCACGCGCGCCGGCGATGGTCCCGCTCCCGAGACCAGGGGCAGCGTCTCGCCGTCGCCCGCGTGACCCCGGTCGACCAGCCAGCGGGCGGCGCAGCGCAGCCCGTTTCCGCTGGTCTCGGCGGTGCCGCCGTCGGCGTTGAGCACCTCGACCCGGATTCGACCCTCCCCCCGGGTGATCCACAGCAGCCCGTCCGCACCCACCCCCCGGTGGCGGCGGCAGAGCTCCCGGGCGAGGGCCGACGGGTCCACGCCGTCGTGGACGAGGGCGTCGACGACCAGGAAGTCGTTGCCCAGCGCCACGTACTTGTCGAATTCGATGGAACTCACGGGCCCCCCAGGCGGGCGGGGCGACCCTCGTCGACCGGCCCGCGCCGGACCGCAATCAGAAGCGGATCATCGCCCGGAACTCGGTGCCGAACACCGGGTCCGTCGTGGGCTCGAACCGGGGGCCGGGGAACATCACACCCACCCGGGCGGCCAGCTCGAAGTTCTCGTACAGCAGCCAGCGGGCGCCGAAGTCCAGCTCCAGGGCCAGGTGCATGTCCTCGGCGCTGAGTTCCTCCTGCAGGGGATCCACCAGGGTGCGAGCCGCGATGAAGTCCAGGCGCAGCCGCAGGTTGTCCAGGGGATCGAAGTACCCACCGGGCTTGATGTAGAAGGCGTTGCTCACCGCGTTTCCGGTGACCGCGAGCGAGGTGTCCTCGCCGTACACCGGCGTGTCCGCCACCGCCGAGGCGGGCCGGAAGGTGGGCATGGTCTCCTCGAAGAGCAGGAGGGCCACGTCGTGGTCCCGGTCGAAGCTGAACGTCCGGTGGGTGTCGTCGGTGGTGTCCTTGTCGCCGGTGGCCAGACCCACCTCGATCTCGCCGCCGAAGGGGAGCACGTCGATCCCGGCCCGGAAGGCTCCGCCGCCGGCCAGGACCTCCTGGTCCTCGTAGACGATGTCCCCCAGCGCCAGGTCGCCCTTGCCGTACTGGAACGCCGCCTCGAGCTCGACCCGCAGCGGGCCCAATCGGGTGCGGCCCCACAGGTCGACGAACAGGGCGTTCCAGCGGTTCGAAGGCATCCTCCGCCAGTGCACGTAGAGGCCCGCGGAGTGGACCTCGCTGAGGAATCCCCCGGCCAGGGTGATGCCGAAGACGTCGTCTTTTTCGTTGATCCAGCCCTCGAGGTAGGTGTCGAAGGCCAGCGAGAACTGCACGGGGCCGATGCGCGCCAGCAGCTGCAGGCGGTCCACCGTGTCGCCGAAGTCCGCGTTGTCGCCGTTGCCGTCGTTGGCCAGCAGGCCCATGCCCCAGTGGTTGCCCATCCGCCCGAAGCGGAAGTCGACGTAGGGAGTCCAGACCTCGCCCCAGGCCCGTCGGACGACCGCGTTGCCGCGGTAGTCGTCCCCGGTCTGGATGCCGTGGGTCATCTGGGCCGTGTCGAAGGCGCCGCCGTCTTCCAGGTCGTCCCAGAAGGCGGCGTAGACGTCTCCCTGGGTCCCGAACAGCTGCAGGTCCAGCAGATCGAGCTGGCCGAACACGTGTACGTGGGGATTGACCTGCAGGTGGGGCTCGATGCGCAGCCGCTGATCGAAGTACGCGCGCACGCCCTCGGGGGGCAGCTCGGTCGTTCCGCTGGTCCCCTCCTCCTGGATCGACACGCTCTCGTCGGTCAATGAGAGCGAATCGAACAGATAGAACCGCGTGCGATCGTAGCCGGTCAGCTTGACGTCCAGCGCCCACGCCGGCAGCGCGCTGCACAGGAGCGTGGCGAGGGTGGCGGCGAAAGTGATTTTGGTGGACACCGGATGTGCTCCAAACTGCCGAAAACAGGCCGGAATTGCCTACCACCAGGCCCCGTGCCTGTCAAGGCCCGAACGGCGGACTGGCCCCCAGAACAGGCCAGGACCACCGACTGTTCCCCGCGGGTTCGATTCCTCCGCGGCGCAGGCGGTCAGGTTGACACGCGCTGGTGGGGGCGTTTTGCTGTCCTGAACGGCAGGGAGGTCAGCTCCATGGAACTCGGTACGACCCTCACGCAGCACATCCTCAGCCAGCAGCGACTCCACCCCCAGGCCCGCGGCGAGTTGACCGGTCTGTTGACCCAGATCGGCGTGGTGGCCAAGGTGGTCACCTCGCAGATCCGGCAGGCGGGACTGATCAACATCATCGGTTCGGCCGGACACACCAACATCCAGGGCGAGGACGTCCAGAAGCTCGACGAGCTGGCCAACCGGACCATGCTCGACACCCTGGCCCGATCGGGCTACGTGGCGGCGATGGCCAGCGAGGAGGAGGACGACTGGGTCGAGGTCAAGGAGGAGAAGCGCGGGACCTACATCGTGCTCTTCGATCCCCTGGACGGCTCGTCCAACATCGACGCCAACATCAGCATCGGCACCATCTTCTCGATCTACCGCAAGGCCTCGGGGGGCTACGACGTGACCCGGAGGGACTTCCTGCGGCCGGGGCGGGAGCAGGTGGCGGCGGGGTACGCGATCTACGGATCGTCCACCATGTTCATCTACACCACGGGACACGGGGTCCACGGCTTCACCCTCGACCCGACCGTGGGTGAGTTCCTGCTGTCGCACCCCGACATCCGCATCCCCGAGAAGACCAAGAGCCTGTCGGTGAACCAGGCCAACGAACCCTACTGGCCCAAGTGGGTCCACGAGTTCGTCAAGCAGATGTTGCTGCGCAACGACGACGAGCTGCGCCGGGTCTCCGGGCGCCACATCGGCAGCCTGGTCGCCGACTTCCACCGCAACCTGCTGCAGGGCGGCGTCTTCCTCTACCCGGCGGACAGCATGAATCGCGAGGGCAAGCTGCGGCTGCTGTACGAGTGCGCTCCCATGGCGATGATCGCCGAGCAGGCCGGCGGAGCGGCCTCCGACGGGGATCGGCCGATCCTGGACCTGGTCGGGGAGCGGCTCCACCAGCGCACGACCCTGATCATCGGCAACCGCGAGGCGGTGGAGCTGGCCACCAAGATCTGCTCGGGCAACGAACTCCCGGAGACCGGGCTGGAGTCCGGTTCCTACCTCTCGGCAGCTCACAAGACGGTCTGACCGCCCCCCCCCTCGCCGCTCAGGAGACGAAGAGGACCCGATCGGGTTCGGTCAGGGGCGTCCCGGCGAGGTGGTCGCGGATCAGCCGCCGCGCACCGCGGGCTCCCACCGCCACGAGCAGCAGATCCATGGACACCCGCTCGACGTCGTCCACGGGGTGGACGGGCACGCCCTGGCGCGTGCGGCCGATCTTCTTCGGATCGATGTCGAAGACGGCCACCAGCTCGCAGCTGCTGCCCGCGAGCTGTCGCAGCCAGGGGCGCGCGGTGGGTCCGGCGCCCCAGACCCCCACCCGCAATCCCGGGCGCAGGCGCGTGGCCCGCAGGTGCCTCCATTTGAGCGGCACGAAGGCCGAACGCGCATAGCGCCGGTCCGTCCGGGTCAACCGGCGTCCGTGATCCCGCCAGTCGACCAGGCGCTGGGGAAGCTTGTGGAAGCGGGCCTCGGCCCGCAGACAGCGCAGCCAGAGGTCGTAGTCCTCGGGGAAGTCGCCGTCCCGGTAGCCGCCCACCGACCGCAGCAGGTCGGTCCGGGCGATCGCCGCCGGGTGCACGATGGGGTTCTCCACCAGCGCCTCGCGCAGGAAGTCGTCGTGGGTCTCGATGGAGTCGAGCCACTCCTGGTAGGCCAGGTAGCCGCCGCCGATGGGGCCGTCGTCCCGGAAGATCCGGACCCGGGAGTCGCAGACGTCCACGTCCGGGTGCCGGTCCAGGAACTCGAGCTGGACCCGCAGCCGGTCGGCCCGGGCCCGGTCGTCCCCGTCCATCCGTGCCACCCAGGGGGAACGGATCTCCGCGAGGCCGCGGTTGAGGGCGGGGACGATGCCGGTGGGGCGGTCCAGGGTCAGCACCTGGAGCCGGGGATCGGCGTCGGACAGGGCTCTCAGGCGCTGGGGGGTCTCGTCCGTCGATCCGTCGTCCACGACCAGCAGGACGAGGTCTCGGTGGTCGCCGTCCAGGATCGAGCGGGCGGCCTCGTCGACCGTGTCCGCCACGTCGCGGACCGGCATCAGC
>CAZITQ010000188.1:0-19049 GCA_964542165.1 uncultured Rickettsiales bacterium | reverse complement strand
GGCGGTAGACCGTGTTCATGATCTGGTTGGCCCAGAAGTCCAGCAGGTAGAGCTTGACCTCCTTGGACGGGGCCTCGTCGATCAGCTTCTGGATCATCAGCACCTCGTTGGTGGTGCTGGCGACCTCGGCCACGAAGATGGTGTGGCCGTGGTAGGTGTACGGCTGAGTCTCGTTGCTGTAGTACCCGTGCATCGCGTGGCCCATCTCGTGGGCCAGGGTCGACACGTCCTCCAGCTCGCCCTTGTAGTTCATCAGCACGAAGGGGTGCATGTCGTACACGGTGGAAGAATAGGCCCCGCTCTTCTTGCCCTGGGTGGCGTGCACGTCGACCCAGCCGGCGTCGAACCCGGCCTCCAGATCGGTGACGTACTGCTTGCCGAGCGGCCCGACGGCCTCGAGCACCATCTCGACGGCGGTCTCGTAGTCGTACTCGGTCTCCGGCTTCTGGACCAGAGGGGCGTACACGTCGTGGGCGTGGAACTCGTCCAGGCCCAGGACCCGCTTCTTGAGCGCCACGTAGCGGTGCAGGGGGTCCAGGTTGGCGTTCACGGTGTCCACCAGGTTGGCGTAGACCTCGACCGGGATGTTGTTGGGGTACAGGGCCGAGTGCAGCGAGTCGTCGTATCCGCGCATGCCCACGTTGAACTGGTCGGCCTTGATGTGGGTCGAGTAGGTCGTCGCCAGGGTGTTGCGGTACGCGTGGTAGGTCCCGTAGAAGGCGTCCAGCGCGGCCTTGCGGACCTCCCGGTCCTCGTCCGAGCGCAGCTGGTACCAGGTGGTGTTGTCCACCTGGACCTCGTTGCCGTCGCTGTCCGTGATCTTCGGGAACTTGAGATCCGCGTTGGTGAAGAGGTCGAAGATCTCACCGGGGCCGGCCGCCATCTCGCTGGTGGCCGCCAGGATCGCCTCCTTCTCGGCGTCCAGGGTGTAGGGCCGCATCCGGTTGATGTTCTCGAGGTAGAAGGCGTACTGCGCCAGAACCTCGTCCGCCATCAGCTCGGCCATCCGCTCCTCGGGGATCGACAGGATCTCGGGACGCATCCAGGCGACGCCCTGCTCGAAGCGCATCCACAGGTTGAAGACCCGCGAGAGCATGCCCTGGTACTCGTTGATCCGGGTGTCCTGGTCGTTGTTGATGTGGGCGTACTGGTAGAGGTGTTCCGCCCGGCCTGCGAAGGTCTCGGTGGCCTGGATCGCGTCCCGGAGCGTCTCGGCGGACTCGCCGAGGCGGCCCTGGTAGCTGGCGACGCCGGCGAGCTCACCCTCCAGCGACGTGAACTCGGCCTCCCAGGCCTCGTCGCTGTCGAAGAGGTCCTCGGGGTGCCACTTGTACTTGTCGTCGATGGTGTCGCGCTCGGGGGGCTCCCCGCTGCCTCTGGCGATCTTGGGGAACGAGAAGCCGATCAGGACGCTGACGGCGACGACCAGCGGCAGGCTAAGGGCATCGGTGCTCACGGTGACCTCCAGTGGATGGTGCGGGACAAAATACACATGTTCGGGCTGTCCGGCGAGGTCGGGAGCCCGAACATGTGCGGTTGCTGCAGTCCGGCGGGTGCCGGCAGCAGGACCGCGCCGGCGGTCCGCCGGCTCAGTGGACCGAGACGTCGAGGCACAAATGGCGCCACCGCTGCTTGTCGGTCTCGATGCGGAGGGTGAGCGGGCGCGCCTCATCGCGCCAGGGGCCCGTGTCCACGGCGAATTCATGCCAGCCCGGCTCGTCGGCCACCTCCCCTCGGAAGAGCACCTGGTCCCCGGTCTCGATCTGCAGGTAGACCGGGAAGTCCCGGCGATCCAGCGCCAGGTCGGTGATCCCGAAGATCCCGCTGAGTACGCCGCCCAGCTGGACTTCCGGGTAGTGGATCTCCAGCGCGGCGTCGTCCACCGGGTGGGCCCAGATGCAGTCCCGCAGCTCGCCGCCGGCCCGCTGGCGCGTCGCTGCGACCACCTTCCAGGCTTCCGCCTCGTCGCCACAGCGGCGCCGGTGGGACAGGCGGCCCTCGCCATCCGGCCCCTGCTCCTCGCCCGGGATGTAGCCGGCCCCCGGGATCGGATCCGAGCAGGGTCGGTAGCGGCCGTCCTCCCGGTGGAGACCGACCTGGGCCCCGTCCAGGTGCTCGCGGAACAGGGGCGAGCCCCGATCCTCGGGTAGGGCCACCGGTGTCGCCGCGACCGGTGCGGGATCCACCGTCCAGGCGTCGAAGGACAGGTAGTGATTGGCGAAGGAGGGGGCGTGGATCCGGAAGGTCACCGGGGCCGTGCTCCCCGCGTGGGCCGAGGTGTCGATCCGGAAGCGGCGCCAGCCCCGCTCGCCGCCCCCACGCACCTCCTCCACCAGCCGACCGTCCACGTGAACCTCGATCGTGGTCGGTGAGAGGTTGGGCCGCCGTCCCCTCTCCTCCTGGCGGTCGAAGATCTCGTCGCTGATGCCCAGGAAACCATCGAGACGCGCCCCGAGGGGCACCGCCGGGTAGCGGAGTTCGAGCACGCCGTCCCGCGCGGGGTGGGCCCAGATCCCCTCCCGCTCCACCCCCGCACTGGAGTCGACCACCTTGCCGACGTAGCTCCACCAGTCGTCCTTCCAGCGCCGCACCGCCTCGGGTCGCCGGTGCCCGCCCGGGTCGGGGCGGTGGGGTGTGAACTCGGCGCCGTCGAAGGGGCCCCCGACGATGGCCAGATCGGCGTCGGACAGGTGGTCGCGGAAGGAGTACACAACGGCATCCCTCACGGGGAATGGACGCAGCTCCAGATCCTCTTCGTCCTCCATCTGGTAGACGTAGATCCGCGTTCGCCGGAAGGGTCGGGCGGTGATCCGCCGCCCGCGGGCCCCGAGCCAGGTCAGCAGCCGCTGCGGCCGTCGGGAGCCCTCCCGGGAGTGGACCAGGAAGACCTTCCCGTCCGGAGGATCCCGACGCCAGGCCGCCAGATCGGCCTCGACCACCTCGCCGTCGGTGTAGTAGCGCAGCCCGGACGCCGACCAGCCCGGGAGGGCGGCCACCACGTCACCTTCGCGCCGCTGCACCTCGATCCAGGCCACGATCTCGTCGTAGGGCCGGGTCTGGTAGCTGGCCCGTCCCACCGCGCCGGCGACCATGGCCGCCCCCAGTCCTGCGAGGACCAGGGCGAACGCCAGCCGCCGGCCGATCCGGCCGACCCGCCGCAGGGTGCCGCCGCCGCCCCCGGGGCGATCGACCACCGCCGAGGCGACCAGCACGGCCACGGCCGGCATCAGGTAGGTGAAGTACCGGGGCCGCAGATCCGCGTCGACCGCGACGCGCAGGCCGAAGAAGATCAGCTGGCTACCGGCGAACCACAGCAGGGCGTGGACCCGATCCCAGCGGTCCGGGAGGTTGTGGATCCCCCACACCACCAGCACGAGGGTCAGGCCGAACAGGAGCCAGAACGGCCCCTGGCCGGACAGGGGTACGAACCCCAGATCCGTGCCGTCGAACAGCTGGTTGCGGTTCACGGCTCGGACGAAGGCCAGGGGGTCGTCCGGCACCGAGTAGGTCCCGCTCATGCCGGCGGCGTGGCCCCAGCCCGCCGCGAGCCGGATCAGCTGGGGCAGGCCGAGGGCCGCCACCGTGCCCACCGCGACCCATGCCGGGCGGAGCGGGCGGCGGGGGCCGCCGAACCGGCAACCACCCACGAGGTAGGCCAGGGCGAGGCCGGCCACGGCGAAGGCCAGGAAGTGGTTGTAGATCCCCAGGACGCAGAGCAGGACACAGCCCCCCAGATCCCGGGGCGGTCCCCAGCGCAGGTAGCCCGCGGCGGGGGCGGGGGCGCCGGCGGTGCAGGCGATGAACACGATGTACATCCGGGCCGTGCGGCCGTGGGCCGTGGTGTTGGGCATCGCCAGCAGCACCGCCGCCGCCAGCAGCCCCACCCAGGGGTTGCGCCAGGCCCGCCCCAGCAGGCCCGCGTAGACCACGGCGACGGCCGCCCACAGCGCCGACAGGGCGCGGATGGTCAGGGGCTCGTCGCCCAGCACCCGGGTCCACACGTGCAGCATCAGCGGGTACAGCGGGCTCTGGTCGGGGAAGACCTCGGTCAGCACGTGCCACAGGTGGCCGAGGGTGCCCGTGCCGGCGAGGATCAGATCGGCCTCCATGGGCGTGAACGAGCGGTCGGAAGTGCCCAGCAGGGACAGGACGAAGGCGGCCACCGCGAAGGGGACCAGGGCCCACGGAGAGCGCAGCGCCCGGACGATGGGCGAGGCCGCGGGCTGCTCGGCGTTCACCGAATCCCCCCTCTCCCCCGGGCGGCGCGCGTCAGGAGGCGTCGAAGGCGCAGCGGATCCCGAAGCCGTCGTGGACCTGCTCGGGATCGGAGTACTTGCGCCGGACCGTGCGGCCGTCGTACCAGCCCTGGGTCCAGCTCCCCCCGCGGAGCACCTTGAAGCGCCCGTCGTCGGCCCCCTGGGGATCGGTGTCCGGGCTCTGTCCGTAGTACGCGGCGAGGTACCAGTCACTCACCCACTCGGCCACGTTGCCGGTCATGTCGTGGACGCCCGTCGCGCTCACGCCGTCCGGGTACGAGCCGATGCGCGTCGTGTCCTGCTCGCACAGGCCGTAGTTGGCCTTGTCGCACCAGGCGTACCAGTCCTCGATCTCGACCAGCAGACCCCAGGGGACGTGGGGATTGGCCGGGGAGGCACCCTTGGCCGCCCGCTCCCACTCGGCCTCGGTGGGCAGCCGGCCGCCACGCCAGGTGCAGTAGTCCACCGCCTGCTGCCAGGTGACGTTGGTCACCGGGAAGCCGCCGAACTCCGGCGACTCGTGGTAGTCGGGGCGGGTCCGGCTGGCCAGGACCGAAGGTGCGCTGCAGCCGCCGTCGGCCACGCAGCGTCGGTACTGGACGTTGGTGACCTCGTAGATCTCGATGGAGTAGGCCGACAAGGACACCGTGTGCTGGGGCCGCTCGTCCCAGTAGGAGATGAACTGCCCCGGGACGACCTCGGAGGTCTCGTTGGACCCCACCTCCACGTCCGAGGCGGGGATATCGATCCTGCAGCCGCTGTTCTCCACCCCGTCGCAGTCGCTGTCCACGCCGTCGTCGCAGGCCTCGTCGGCGAAGGGGTGCACGGCGGCGTCGCCGTCGTCGCAGTCCCCCTGGTCGGGCGTGAAGCCGTCACCGTCCGCGTCGGCGGGGTGGGTCGTGTCGTCGTCCCCGGTGTCGTCGTCGTCCGCCGTGGCGTCGTCGTCGTCACAGACGCACTCGTCGGTGTCGCAGGCCGGGAGGGGGGCCGCGAGGGCGACCATCAGAATGAGGATCCAGGCGTGCGCGCGCATGTCAGCTGGCCTCGTCATAGGCACACCGGAAGCCGATGTTGTAGAAGCTCGAGCCCAGCTCCCGGGCCGGGTGTCGAACGGAGACGGTCGGATTGCCCCACCAGGTGAAGGCCCCGCCCCGGTAGCTCAACTTGTCCCCACTGGGGGGCCCGGTGGGGTTCTCGTACGGGCTGGCCTGGTAGTAGTTGGGCGCGTAGTAGTCGTCGAAGAATTCCCACACGTTGCCGGCCATGTCGGCCACGCCGTAGGGCGAGAGGTTGCGCGGATAGCTGCCGACCCGGGCGGTCTCGCCGACGCACCAGTTGGCGTTGCCGAAGCTGCAGTCGTACCAGTCGCCCCAGGGGTAGAGTCGCTCGTCCTGGTCTCCCCGTGCGGCTTTCTCCCACTGGGCCTCGGTGGGCAGGTACCCGCCGACCCAGTCGCAGTAGGTCCGCGCGTCGTCGCGCTGGATGTAGATCACCGGGTAGTCCAGGTAGGTTTCATCGTCGTAGTAATGGTCGCGGTCGTACGAGCGGTTGAAGCGTGGCGCGTCGCAGACGCCTGCGTCGTGGCAGGTCTTGTAGAAGCGGATGCTGACCTCGTACTTGTCGATGTAGTACGCGTCCAACCACACCGCGTGCATCGGCTTCTGGTCGCTGGCGCCCACGTCGTCGGCGGCCCCCATCTGGAACTCGCCCTCGGGGATGTGGATCTGGCAACCGTAGTCGACGATGCCGTCGCAGTCGTCGTCGACCTCGTTGTCGCAGCTCTCCTCGGCGTCGGGGTGCACGTCCGGGTCGGAGTCGTCGCAGTCCCCATCGCCCACCGTGAAGCCGTCGCCGTCCGCGTCCTGGGTCGGGTCGACGGTGGTGTCGTCGTCCCCCGACGTGTCGTCGTCCCCCGAGGCGTCGTCGTCCCCCGACGTGTCGTCGTCGCCTGTGGCGTCGTCGTCCCCGGACGCGTCGTCGTCGGGACACTCGCAGGGCGTCGGGCAGCCCACCAGCAGCCCACCCGAGACGAAGATCAGGATCCAAAGGTATCGCAAGGCTCGAACCCTCTCGGTCGGCCCATGGTGGCCGCTCGGGCGCCCGCGCGCCAGGGCACTGTGTAGCACGCCCGCGGGGGAAGGCCAACGAAAGGGGTTGGGCTGGCGGGAGGACTGGGGCTTAATGGGGCCTCGCGCCCATCGTGCGCGACTGGACGGGGAGGGAACGATGATCCTCCGGGAGAACGACGTCTTCGGGGACAAGTACCGCATCCTGAGACGCCTGGGGAAGGGCGGGATGGGCGTGGTCTACCGGGCGATGGAGATCGCCATCGAGCGGCAGGTCGCCATCAAGTTCATCCTGGACCTGAAGCTGGTGGAGGGGGACACGGAGCTCGCCCTGGCGCGGATGGTCCGCGAGGCGCACATGCTCTCGCGGGTGGATCACCCGGGGATCGTCAAGCTCTACGACTTCGGCCAGGACGGCGACGGCGTTCCGTACATGGTCACCGAGTTCATCGCCGGGAGGAACCTCTCGTATCCCGACGGCGCAGTGCAGCTGGCCGACGGCCCCCGCTGGGCCGGGTGGGACCCCTTTCTGGACGACATCGACGGGACGCTGGACATCCTCGAGTCCGTGCATGCCGCTGAACTGGTCCATCGCGACCTGAAGCCCCAGAACCTGCTGATCCAGAGGAGCCACGGGCAGAAATCGCTGGTCCACCTGCTGGACTTCGGGCTGGCCCGCCTGCTCCACAGCGAGGACTCACGGGACCTCAAGTGGATGGAACGGCTCAACAGTGACGCCATCAAGGGCACGCCCGACTACATGGCGCCGGAGCAGTTCCATCATCGCAGCCCCGAGTCACGGCTGTCGGACCTGTACTCGGTGGGTGTGCTCCTGCACCGGGGGCTATACGGGACCTTCCCCTACCCCGAGTTCCGGGAGTTCGTGGACAAGGACGAGTACATCCGCATGCGCAAGCTCCCGGCCGAGGAGCGTTCTCGCACGCCGATCCCGGATCCCGTGGCGCGCGTCGTCGACCGAGCGATCGCGTTCGACCCCGCCAACCGATTCCCCGACGCGCGGACGCTGCGACGGGAGCTGCGCAGGGCAAGGAACAGCTCGCGGCCCGAGAAGATCGCCACGATCACCCTCCGGCGTCGCTCCTCGACGGGCGCGTTGCCCCTGCCGCCGGAGCCCGGCTCGCACAGGGACCGCCCGGCCCCCATCCCGTCCGGCGGATGTCCCTACCTCGACGACTGTCTGGTGGTCGTATCGCCGACCGCCGGTGGACAACAGGCCAGCGAACGGCCGGGAACCTCGGTCCCGGGCATCATCGGCAAGGTGCTCATGGCCCAGGAGCTCCGGGCCCCCGGCGTCGGGCCGGTCCTCCGTCTGAAGGTCATCGAGAGCAGCGCGTTCTTCGATCCGGATCCCGCGCAGGCCTCCGAGGCCCTGGACCGCCTGATGTTCTCCCGGGTCGTCCTGTGGGAGAAGACGGGGATGGACCGCCCCGCCAGCCGACTGTTGACCCTGCAGGTCGCGTCGGGGAACGTCTCGGCCACCCAGCTGGCGGGCCAGGATCCGCCGCCGGCGCTGCGGCATCTTCCGGCGGTGGAGATCGATCCCGACGCCAAGGGGAAGGACTTCATCCGCGTGCGGGAGGGGCTGTTGGGCGTGATCATGGCCGCCCTCGGCCGGCGCTGGTGGCGCAGGGCCCTCACGCTGCACTGGGCACGGCTGGAACGGGACGATCGGGTCAGGGAGCTGCGCGACGAGTCCCTCCTCGCGTGGGCCGACGGGCGCAAGCGCAGAGCGCTGGGGGCCGCCGAGACGCTGGGAGGAATCGCACCCCGGGATCCCTTCTTCCGCTTCCACAGGGCGTACCTCCGCTCCAAGGTGGTCAGCGGGGACAAGGCCTGGCGCAAGAACGCCCGTGACCTGCAGAAGGTCGTCACCAGCCTCCCCTGGTACGGCCCGGCCTGGCGAGAGCTCGGCGTGGCCTGGAACCGCCTCGACCGTCGGCAGCGCGCCCTGCACTACCTGCGGGAGGCCATCCGCCACGATCCGAGGGACTACGACGCGCTGGCGTCGTACGGCGGCGTGCTCCGCCGCCAGGCGGCGTTGCTGGAGCGCGCCACCGAGGAGGCGTACGCCGAGGCGCTGAAGACGTACGAAGACGCCAGGGAGATCAGCCACGGTCACCCCTACCCCCTGCTCAACTGGCTCCGCCTCGACTGCCGCCGCCGCAAGGTGATGGCCGTGGACACGGTCACGAAGGGTCAGCTGGACGACCTGGTGAAGGAGCGAGCCGCGCAGGCGGAGGCGGGGATCGACCGGCCCTGGTGTTACATGGATCAGGTGGAGGCGCTGCTCTATCTGGAGCGGCCCGAGGACGCCGAGGCGGTGTTGGTGGAATGCCTCGGGAGCCCGCGGGAGGACCTGCCCAAGGAGGCCCTCGAGACCTTCCGAGACACCGTCACGTCGGTGGCCACCTGGCACCCCGACCCCCGCGTCCTGGCGCCCATCGTCGACCGCATCGCGGACGAGCTCGCCACTCGCTGAGGGAGGGGCCATGTATCTCAAGGCTGGCGACGTCTTCGAGGACAAGTACCGGATCGTCCGCCGCCTGGGTCGGGGCGGGATGGGGACCGTCTACCAGGCCGTGGACGTGGACATCGACCGGGACGTGGCGCTCAAGTGCATCCGCGAGCGGCTGCTGGTGGACGACGACTCGGGCACCGCGCTGGACCGGCTGCGCCGCGAGGCGCACATGCTCACGCGCGTGCGACACCCCGGAGTGATGCAGCTGTACGGCTACGGGCTGGACGTGGACGGCGTGCCGTACATGGTCACCGAGTTCATCCCCGGCAGACCGCTGCGATATCCGGAGCTGCGTCCCGACATGGACGAGGAGGCCCGGTGGGGCGCCTGGCGGCCCCTCCTCGCGGTGGTCGACCAGCTCCTGGAGGTCCTGGCCGAGGTCCACGCCGCGGACCTGGTGCACCGGGACCTCAAGCCCGACAACATCCTGCTCCAGGAGACCTACGGGGGGGCGTCCCTGGTCCGCCTGCTGGACTTCGGGCTCACCCGCCTGCTGCGGGGGGAGCGCCCGGCGGATGCCGGATGGATGCGACAGCTCAGCCGGGGCGCGCTGGTCGGCACCCTGGACTACATGGCCTCGGAGCAGTTCGATTCGCGCAGCGAGCAGACTGCCGCCACGGACCTGTTTGCGGTCGGCGTGATGCTGTACCGGGGAATGAGCGGACGGTTCCCCTACCCGCGGATCGGCAGGATGTTGCGCCAGGAAGACGTGGATCAGCGGCGCCGTCAGCCGGCGGCCAGCCTGCGCGATCCGCTGCCCTCCCCCTTGCGTGAGATCATCCACCGAGCCCTGTCCCTCGACCCCGCCGACAGGCCCGCCGATGCGTCCGCGTTCCGGACCGACCTCCGCGGGGCGATTCAGCGCTGCGATCCCCCACCGGCGCCTCCGAGGACGGATCCCCTCGCGGCGGTGGGTGCATGCCCCGCGGAGCACGGCACCACCGAACGGTTCGAGGAGGGGGACTCGGGAGCCGCCGAGGAGGTGCAGGCAGACCGCGACCTCCACCTCGACACCTGCGTGGTGGTCCTGCCACACTCCGGGGACCCGGCGACGGACGGGAGCTACGTCGAGGCGTTCGAGCGGGTGATCGTCCCCGCGGTGGCCCGGGTCCCCGTGCCGGAGACGGGGCAGGCCCTGGCCGTGACCCTGTTGTCCTCGAGGGATCTCTTCCGCCGCGGTACGTCGAGGCGGGCGCTGGAACTCCTGGAGTTCTCCCGGGTGGTCCTGTGGGAGAAGTCCCGGCTGGACCCCGAATCGATCAAGCTGCTGTCCTTCCACGCGAGCCTGGGCAACACGGGCGTGATCCACCTGTCGGGTCAGCCGGTCCCCCCCGAGCTGAGACACCTCCCGGCGGTCCGGTATCCGGATCGCTCCGACCTCCTCGAGGTGGGTCGCACGGCCATCCAGCAGCTGCTCCGGCGACGGTTGCGGCAACGCTGGCGGCCGGTGGCGCTCCGGAGTCAGTGGCGCTCACCCAGAGCCACCACCCGCCTGCTGGTGAGCGCATCTCGACAGGTGGCCAGCGGCCGGGACGACCGGGCCCTGCGCTCCCTGGACGAGATCGTCGGTTCCACCCCGGGGGACTCGCTGGCTCGCTTTCGCAGGGCCCACCTCCGCGCCAGCACGGCGGGGGATCGGGAACACTGGAACGCCGTGGCGAACGATCTGCGGATCGTGGTCGACACCATCCCCGAGTGCGCCGCTGCCTGGCGCGACCTGGGTGTCGCATGGAATCGCCTGGGTCTGCGGGCCCGAGCCCTGCAGTGCCTTCGCAAGGCCGTCGATCTGGACCCCTACGACTTCGACGCCCATTCGGCGTACGGCGGTGTCCTCAAGAAGCAGGCTGCGGCGGCGGCTCGGTCCTCAGAGCGGCGGTATTCGGAGGCCCTCCAGGCCTACGAACACGGCAAGGACATCTCGGGCGGCCATCCCTACCCGCTCCTCAACTGGCTCCGGCTCAGGGCGCTGCGGGACCGGGAGCTGGTGCTCGACGAGGGGACCGTGGCCCTCCTGGAGGGAGCCGTCGCGGAACGCGCGGCCCAGGCGTCGGCCGGCGTGGACCTCCCCTGGTGTCACTTCGACCAGGTGGAGGCGCTGGTCTACCTGGGGCGGAGCGGCGAGGCACTCACGATTCTCGAGACCTTCCTCCGAAAGGGGAAGGAGCACGCGACCCCGCACGTCCTGGCCGTTCTGGACGAGACCCTCGAGGAGATGCGGGACATCGCCGATCCCGACGACCGGGCGTTCGTGGCGCTGGTGAGGACCGTCCGGCGCCGGATCCGGGAGCTGGGTGCCGACGGCTGAGGTCAGCCTCGCTGGTCTCGGAGATCCCGGACCAGCCGTAGCATGGAACGGATACCGCTTCCGTTCATCCCGGTCGATGCGACCGCCTCCAGGGACCGGATGTAGGTGGACAGGGCGTCGCGGGTGTAGTGCCTGCGTTGCTGCTCCCAGCCCTCCTGGATCAACGCCAGCGCCTCGGGTGTCCTCCCCAGGTAGAGCAGCGCCTCGGAGGCGTCGAAGTGGCTCCACGGAGGATCCGCGGCGTGGTCCACCTGGGACTTCCGCTCGGCCACGACCCCCTCCAGGAGGGTCCGGGTCTCCCCGTCCAGACGGAAACCTGCATCTCGGGTAGCCCGGATCCGGATCGCATTGAGCAGGGGGTACGAGTGGCCACCCGTGATCCGCACCGCGGATTCGTAGCAGCCCAGGGCCTCTCGCTCGCAGGTCTCCGCCGAGTCGCCGAGGCGTTCGGCCCGCAGCTTGAGCACGCCTCCCAGCGAGGCCAGCGCGTCGTGGTCGTCGGGCTCGAGCTCGGTGGCTCGACGGAGGCAGCGGGCCGCCATGTCGAGCCTGCCGAGGCGCCGCCAGGCCACCCCGAGTTCCCGCCACGCCGGCCCGTGGGATGGGACCTCGTCCACCGCGGCCTGGAGCGTCCGCGCCACGTGCTGCCAGTCCCCCGGATTCCGGGCCATCCGTCCCTCGAGATAGGCGAGTCGGATCCGCGCGATGGTGTTGCCCGGGTCGTCCTCCAGGGCGCGGGCGTAGCGGAGTACGGCCCGGTCGTTGCGTCCCCGGGCCAGATTCCGCGTGGCCCGGACCACCCGGGGCAGGACCTCGGCGCGGGAGGCCCAGAGGGTCTCGAGCGCGGGGTGGCGCCAGGAACGGTTCAGGGCGTGGGCGATCCGGTCGGAGACCCGGCGGATGGACTCCTCGCGCGCGGTCTCGGCGGGTGAATAGGACACGGCCGGGAGGTGCCGGAGATCGGCCAGGACCTCCTCCCCCGCCAGGTGAATCACGTCGCAGGTCCCGATGTGGGCGTGGAACCACAGCAGCCCACTGAGTCGCCTGCCGACGTACCCCTTCTCCCACAGCACGACCCGGGACAGTTCCAACCGCTCCACGCGGTCCGCCAGCAGGGCGTCGTCCAGCAACTCCCGGGCTCCGATCACCTCCAGCTGCAGCGGCTCACCGGTCTCGGGTACCGTCAGCCCCTCCATGGCCGGGGCGATCACCTCGTCGGTGGCCCGCTCGTTGTCCGCCGCCGCGGGCGTACCCGGGACGTGGGGGATGATCAGCAGCAATCGATCCCGGTGCGGAGAGCGGGCGAACGCGAGGCCGAGCCTGCGAGGATCCTTGGTCGCGGTCACGAGGTGCGGCCGGGTCTCCCGCTCCTCCTCGGGCTCCGCGCGCGGCGTGCCTCCTGTCACTCCCGCGCCCGGGCGTCGTGCCTGGGACGCGGCGAAGGCGCGCTCGAGGCCGATGCGCATCTCCCGGGCGTCCCCGAAGCGGTCCACGGGACGTCGCTCGAGGGCCCGGAGCATCACGTCCTGCAGGGGGCCTGGCACCCAGGACGGCGGTGGCAGGGGCCGGGCGGACGCCCGCTCGCCGAGCCGAGCGAGCATGCCCCGCTCCGGCCAGTCGGCGAAGGGATGGGATCCACAGAGCCCGCGGTAGGCCATGACGCCGACCGAGAACAGGTCCGTGGCGCGGGACGGGGCCTCTCCGGTGACGCACTGTTCGGGGGCCATGTACCGGACCGTCCCCTCCCCCACCCGATCCGCGAGATCCTGGGCCACGCGTCCGTGCGCCGCCGGGCCGTCGTCCAGCAGCGCGGCCAGGCCGAAATCGAGGATCCGGACCTCGTGCCCCCCGTAGGTCGACTGGACGAGGACGTTGCCCGGTTTGAGGTCCAGGTGGACCACACCCGCCCGGTGCACGCAGTCCAGGGTGCGCAACAGGGACCGGATCTGGAGCAGGAACTCGCGCCAGCGTAGCCAGCGCTCCGCAGCGGGCATCTCCCCGTCCACCCGCGGGTAGGCCAGAGGTCCCCCGGGCACGTACTCGGTCACCATGAACGGGATCCCGTCCGGGTCCTTGCCGTACTCGAACAGCTGCACGACGCCGGGATCCCGGATGCGGGCCAGGAAGCGGGCCTCCTCCTCCACCCTCGCCAGCCAGCGATCCCAGTGCTCGTCCGCCACCAGGTCGGGCAGGAGCTGCTTGATCGCGACCTGGCGCTCGATGGCCTCCTCCACCGCCCGGTGGACGATTCCCATACCCCCCGCGCCCAGCTTGCGCAGGACGCGGTACTTGTCCTGGAACAGCTCGCCCTCGGTGAGATACATGCCGGCGTCCCCTCGGTCGTGACGGGCGGGACCCGTCCCCCCGATCCTACCCGATGCTCCCACCCGGGGCGTGGGGTGCCCGCGACTGGTACGATGGGACGCCATGGCCGAGTGGAGCGAGACGAGCCTCCCGCAGATGTCGGTCGCCGGCCGGCTCAGGCGTCCGCTGGCGTGGACGCTGCCGGGATTGCTGGGCCTGGCGGCCTTCGTCCTGGGCTACCTCGGTTTCGAACGGGCGCTGGCCGGGGGGGAGACCGCATACCGGGCCTGGGACCTGGCCTACTTCACCCTGCAGCTGTTCGTGTTCGAGTTCGCCTTCGACCGGGCCGACCTGCCGTGGACGTTGGAGGTGTCCCGCTTCCTGGCTCCGCTGGTCACCGGCTACACGGCCGCGGCGGCGCTCATGGGGGTCTTCGGCCGCCAGGTCAGCCGGCTGCGGCTGAGGTTACGTCGCCGGCACGTGGTGGTCTGCGGCCTGGGGCGCAAGGGTCACCAGCTGGCCCAGGACTTCCGGGCCGCGCGGCAGCACATCGTGATCATCGAGCGGGTGGACGACCACGTGGGTGTCCGCGCCTGGCGCGACGCCGGAATGACCGTCCTGCGCGGCGACGCCCGGGATCCCGAGGTGCTGCGGCTCGCGGGTGTGGACCGCGCGAGCGTCCTGCTGGCCGTGACCGGAGACGATGGCGTCAACGTCGACGTCACCCTGTCCGCCCATCGACTGCTCCAGGGCAGCCGTCGCAAGAAATCCCTCGACTGCCACGTGCACATCGTGGATCCGCAGCTGTGCGACCTGTTCAAGAAGCACCGCGTGTTCACCGATCGCCGGGACCGGCTGAACGTGCACGTGTACAACGCCTACCAGAACGCTGCTCGGCTGCTGTTCCGGGAGAACCCGCTGGAGGGACGGGATCCGAAAGCGACGCCCGCGGCCGTACACCACCTGGTCCTCCTGGGATTCGGCCAGATGGGAGAGAGCGTGGCCCTTCAGGCCGCGCGCGTCGGGCACTTCGCGGGTGGGCAGAAGCTCCGCATGACCGTGGTCGATCCGCGCATCTCCACCCTCGAGAGGAGCTTCCTGGCGCGGTATCCGGCGTTCTCCGCGATCTGCGAGGCGAGCTTCCTCGAGGGGTCCATCGACGACCCGGACGTCCTGGAGCACCTGGACTCCCTCGCGGCCGAGCCGGCCCGGAACGTCAGCGTCGCGGTGTGCGTCGACGACCCCTCGGCCGCCCTCTCCGCGGCCCTGGAGATCGTGGAACGTTTCCGGTCGGTGGACTGGCCCGTGATGGTTCGGATGGCCCACGAGGAGGGCCTCGCGTCGCTGTTCGGCAAGGCGACGTCGTCCTCGGACTGGTCCCGCCGGATCGGCGCCTTTGGCACGGTGGCCCGCTCCAGCGCGCGGACGCTGCTGCTGGACAAGCTGCAGCTGGACGACCTGGCCCGGGCGATCCACGAGCACTACGTCGAATCCAAGGGAGCACCGCAAGGCGACGATCCCTCGCTGCGGCCCTGGTCGACCCTGGGAGAGTCGTTCCGTGACTCCAACCGCCAGCAGGCGGACCACATCCCCGTGAAGCTCCGCGCCGTGGGCTGCGAGGCCGTCCCGGGTGGCGCCGCCGCACCCTTCGAGTTCACGCCGGCCGAAGTCGAGGTGCTGGCCCGGGTGGAGCACGCCCGCTGGAACGCCGAACGCCTCCTCTCCGGTTGGACCCTCGGAGACCGGGCCGACAAGCAACGCAGGATCAGCCCCTACCTGGTGGACTGGGACGACCTCGCCGACGACATTCGCGAGTACGACCGCGGGGCGATCCGCGCCATCCCGCGAATCCTCGAACGCGCGGGCTGGTCGATCCGGCGAACCTGAGTCGACATTTCGAAGAACTCGACTCGAGCGCCCTTCAATAGTCGACGTCGTGAGCGACAAATCCGCCCCTGGAGGGTTGGACCTCCGGGACGTGCCACTTCGACCGGTCTGGCACGACCCATGCAAAAACCAACGGTGTCCCATCGACAGGAGGCACCATGAAATTCAGCCGGCTCATGAGCTTCGTTCTCACGATCATGATCCACATCGGCTGCGGCCCTACCGAGGAAGAACCCAAGGTCGAGGAACTCCAGGCCCTGTTTGCGGACTCCGACGGCAAACTGGCCGATTGCGCCGCACTTCAGACCCAGGCCAAAGAGAACCTGGCGAGCGAGCTGCACGATGTGGCGGACGCTCTTCGAGCCGGACAGGATTCCCTCACGGCCACCGCGGAACTGGGTGACTCCGACGCGGACTTCGAACAGGCGGATCGCGTCTGTGGGCGTCTGTACCGCACTCTCGAGCGACGTCGCGAGGAGAAGGACCTGGATCCGTTGCTCTTCTATCTACTCTGGATCGGCAGGACCGAGTGGCATCCTCGATGATGGAACGCGCGTTCCGCTCTGCCCGTTCGCCCGGTCGGAAGAGCTCGATTCCGTTCCCAACCACGGCGGGGGTCGGGGCGTATTCACCGCAAGAAGTTCAACAACTTCCGTTCCCACTCCTCGTCGTGGATGCTCACCGCCTGGTACAGGTGGAGCGAGGCGGGCAGCTCCTCGGGGGTCATGTCGCCGCAGAGGAAGGGCACCAGGTTGCCCTGCTTCTTGCCGGACTGCTTGAGGCCCTTGAAGGTCCGCCACTCGGAGGCAACCCAGGGGGAGGCACTCTGCTCCCCGTCGGACAGCACCACGACCAGGTGGCGCACGTCCTCGAGCACCTCGTCGATCACGACCTGGTACTCGTTGTTCGCCTGCTGTGTCAGGGAAATCGCGTCGAGGAACACCCGCTTCCCCGCGGCGGTGAGGACCTCGTAGATCCGCTTGCAGACCTCGAGATCCGCGGTCTTGTGGCAGATGAACACGTCGTAGCGCGGTTCCTCGGCCACCGGCCTGGGCGTCAACTGCAATCCGTCGAGGGTGATCGTGAACTCGAATCGGGTCAGGAAGCTGAGGCCCAGGATCCCGTCGAGGCCGGGTGAGGACTCCTCGAGCACCACTCCCTTGACGTGCTCGGCCACCTCACCGTGGACCCCGATCCGCGGCAGGCACACCTTGGGGACCTCGATGCGGATCGCGGCGGGCAGGCTCAGGGTGGCCTTGCCGCCCCGGGTGTCGATGCCCAGCGCGCGGGCCAGCTCGGGGCTCAGGGCGGTCACCGAGGCCCCGGTGTCCACGACGAACCTGCCGGTCACCCCGTCGCCGAGCTCCACGCGCACGATCTGCAGCCCGCGCTGCCCCGCCTCGTGGGCCCTCTCGAAGTGCTCCCCGAGAATCTCGCGCAGGGCGACGCAGCGATCCTTGACCGCCGCCCAGAGTGACGCGCCGGCGCCCCCCTGGCGGAGGGCCACGCAGGCCGCGGCGAACAGTGCGTTGAGTTCCCGTGGGCGCCCCTCGTCGACGAAGGACTGCCAGCTCCGTACCCGCTGCTCGAGCCCGTCCTGACGCGCCTTGATGTCGGCGGACCGATTCTCGGCCTCCCGGTTGAAGGCCTGGATCCGCTCGTTGAAGCCCTCGTTCGCCGACGCGCAGGTCGCGGCGAGCGCCCGGTGTTCGGCGACGATGGAGTTGCGGCGCTCGACCCGGGAGTTGTAGGCGGCCACGGACCCCGCGTCGGTGACGTCGGGCGTCATGCCCTCGAGTTCCCGATCCAGCGCCGAGAGCTGGGCTTCCATCTCCCGGACCCGGCCGATCTGCGCTTCCAGACCCACCCGCGCCGACTCCAGATCGGTCTTGCCCCCTTCGAACCAGCCGTTGAACTCCTCGACCTCGCGATCCAGCGAGGAGCGGATCTCCTCCACCGGTGGCGCCTGCAGGTGTCCCTGGACCACCCCCTCGAAGGCGTCGAGTTTTCTGGCTGCCTCGGTCGAGTTGATGTCGGTCTCCGAGAACTCCCCCATCTGGATTCTCCCTGGCAGCGGTGGTCTCGCCCTCGCGCCACCCTCTGTTCGATGTACGTCTCCGCACGTTCCCACACCGTCGGCGAAAGGGTCAACCGCGCCACGACGCTGGCATCGACCTTGCACCACCTCGGAGGCATGAACGCGAAGACTCGCCCACGATCCACAGATGAGATCCCGCCCCGGAATCCCGCCGTCCCGACGGCGCGGAAGCGCCCGGACGTGGAGGAGTGCTGAATGCTGGTGTGTGCCGCCGGTGACGTCCACGGTCAGCTGGACCTGCTCTACGCCTGCATCGAGCAGATGGAGGCGGAGTTGGGCCGGCGCGTGGACCTGGTGGTCCAGGTCGGGGACCTGGGCGTGTGGCCCGATCCGCGCCGGATCGACGGGGCCACGCTGCGCCACGGCGGCCCCGGCGATTTCCCCGACTGGCACCGCTACGGCAAGGCCGCACCCCGGCCCACCATCTTCGTGCCAGGAAATCACGAGGACTTCGATTTCCTGCTGGAGCGGGGTGGCGGGCAGATCCTCCCCGGGCTGTACTTCCTCCCCTGGGGCAAGGTCACCCACTTCGCGGCCAACGGGGAATCGCTGACCATCGGTGGCATCGGCGGCTGCTTCGGGTCCAGCGATTACGACAGGAAACCGAGGAAGCCCCGCAAGGTCCGGCGCAAGCGCGGCGGACGGCGAGCCCGCCAGCGATCCCTCGCCTCCCCGGAACACGCCCTGATGGGGAGGCGTCGACGCCACTACCTGGCCCTGGAGGAGGACGCCCTGGCGGCCGCCGCCCAGCGGGACCGGCTCGACATCCTGCTGACCCACGAACCCCCCGCCGGGCATCTGGTGGCCCGTCGCCCGGATGGAACCCCTGGGCGGGTCTGGAACACCGGCGGGACCGGCCTGAGGGAGCTGGTGCGGCTCACGAGACCCCGGATCAGCCTCCACGGGCACCTTCACCCCCGCTTCGAGCGGGAGATCGACGGCAACCGGGTCGTGGGCGTGGCGATCCTTCCGATCCCCGGGAGCCTGCTCTTCCTGGACGTTCCCCCCCGGGGTGACATCGTGGACGTCGCCGAGTGGGACGGCCGAGGGGTGCCTTCGGCCCCTTCGGTGTCCCCGCCGGTGCAGGGCGGCGAGTTCGGCGAGGCCGTGGACGCAACCCAGCACGACGGCGTGATCGACGCGGCCGCCCAGGCACTCGGACCCTGGCGGGACGCGGTGCTCGCCGGCGAGCAGCTCGACGGGGAGGCCCGGCGTCGGATCTACACGTCCCTCGCGGGCGAGGCGGATCGCCGCCGAATGCTGATGTGCACCCTCAAGGGGGGCGATATCCACAAGGGCCTGGCCGACATGCTCCGGGAGGGATTGGCGGTGGACGATCTGTTCGCCTGGCTGGAGGACTTGCCCCCGCCCCGTCACATTCGACAGAACATGGAAACCGAGAGCGCACCCGCGTGCAGGAGGGATTCGCCATGACGTTCATCCAACGAGGTACCTGGTCGACGGCAGGTCTCGTCATCGCCGTCCTGTTCACCGGCTGTCCCACGGAGTCCGAGCCCGACGACGACGACACGACGGCCATCCCGGACGACGACGACACGAGCGGTGACGACGACTCCACCGGCGACGACGACAC
>CAZITQ010000187.1:0-19088 GCA_964542165.1 uncultured Rickettsiales bacterium | reverse complement strand
CATCTTGAACCGCTCCGCCGCGTGGACCGCGTGGGGGATGTGGGCGGGCATGCGGACGGTCTCGCCGGCGGCGCAGGGGACGGTCTGACCGTCGATGGTCAGCTCGGCTGTGCCGTCCAGGACGGTGACGTAGGCGTCGAAGGGCGCGGTGTGCTCGCTGAGCTCCTCGCCCGCGTCGAAGGCGAACACGGTCATCGTGCCGATCTTGGACTTGACCAGGGTGCGGCTGACCACGGCGCCGTCGGCGTAGTCGACCAGGGTCTCGAGGCGGGTGGGGATCGCGGCGTCGAGGCCGCCCTTGGGCTTGGGGGTCATGGTCGCTCCTCGTCCCGATCTTGCGGTCGTTTCGTCCGGAAGGCCAGATCGTCACCTTCCTGTCACACAGGGGGTATATACAGGCTCGGTGCAGCATCGAATCCTGATCGTCGAGGACGAACCCGACCTGGCCGCCACGCTGGAGTACACCCTCCAGCGCGAAGGTTACCGGACGCGCATGGCCGCGACCGGGGCGGAAGCCACGGAGGAAGTGCGTCGTGAGCCGGTCCCCGACCTGATCTTGCTGGACCTGATGCTCCCGGACCTGTCGGGGCTCGAGGTCTGCCGGAAAGTCCGAGCAGACGACGCCACCCGCGGCGTGGCGATCCTGATGCTCACCGCCAAGGGGGAGGAGATCGACCGGGTAGTGGGGTTCGAGGTGGGGGCCGACGATTACGTGGTCAAGCCGTTTTCGGTCCGCGAACTTGTTCTGCGGATCGCGGCGCTGCTACGGCGCTCCAAGGGTCTGGACAGTGCGGCCGACGTGGTGACCTTCGGCCGGCTGCGGGTGGACGGCCCGGCCCACCGGGCCTGGTTCGACGAGGACGAGCTTGCGTTGACCGCCCTGGAGTTCAAGCTCCTGGCGGTGCTCATGGACCGCCGGGGAAGGGTCCAGACCCGGGACACCTTGCTCACGGACGTGTGGGGCTACGTGGCCGATGTCACCAGCCGTACCGTGGACACCCACGTCAAGCGGCTGCGGGAGAAGCTCGGGCCGGCCGGACACTACGTGGAGACGGTACGCGGAGTGGGCTATCGGTTTCGCGACACCCCCGGCGAGGCGCCCCCTTGAGCCTGGGCATCCGCGGCAAGCTGTTCCTCAGCGCCGCCGCCGCCGTGACCGTCCTGGTCCTGGTGAGCGGCCTGTACCTGGAGGGCCGCCTCCGGGCAAGCCAGCTGCTCCAGATCGAGGCCGACCTGCTGCGGGGGGCGCGGGCCGCCCGGGAGCTGGTGGAGGGCGCCCCTGAGGGAATCCTGGACGAGGTGGCGGACCGGATGGGGGAGGCGCTGGCGGCGCGGGTCACCATCATCGGCCCCACCGGAGTCGTCCTGGGCGACTCCAAGATATCGGCCGACGGCCTGGCCAACCTGGAGAACCACGCCGATCGCCCGGAGATCCTCGACGCGGCCGAGTTCGGCCGGGGGGTGGCGCGACGCTACAGCCGGACTTTGGACGAGGACATGCTCTACCTGGCGATCCCCTACGACCACCCCGGTGGCGGCGGATTCGTCCGGGTCGCCCTCCCCCTGACCCAGGTCGACGAGGCGGCGATGCGCCTGCGGGCGGTGCTGGCGGTGGGGGGTGCGCTGGGGCTGGCGCTGGCCCTGCTGGGGGGTGGGGTGGTGTCCCACCTGCTGTCCCGCGACGTCCGCGCCCTGGCCCGGGGGCGGGACCGCTTCAGCGCGGTGATCGAGGGCATGGACGCTGCTGTCATGGCGGTGGACGGCGGGCGGCGGATCACGCTGATCAATGCCCGGGCCACACGCCTGCTGCGCCTGCCGCCCGACGCGGACGGCCAGCCCTTCGATCAGGTCGTGCAGGTGCCGGACCTGCACAGGATGCTGGTGCAGGCGGAGCAGGGCGAGACCGCGTTCGAGGAGCTGACGCTGCCGGGCAATCCGCCGCGCATCGCCACGGTCCGAGTGACGCCCCAGCGGGCGCCGGGTGGGGCGGTGCTGGTGATGCACGACATCACCCGGCAGCAGCGGCTCGAGACGGTCCGCCGCGACTTCGTGGCCAACGTCTCCCACGAGCTACGCACCCCCGTGACCGTCATCCGGGCCAACGCCGAGACCCTCCTCGACGGCGCTATTGACGACCCGGCGAGGGGCCCGCAGTTCCTGTCGGCGGTCCTGCGCAACGCCGAGCGGATGTCCCAGATCGTGTCGGACCTGCTGGACCTGACCCGCATCGAGTCGGGGAAGCTGGCGCTGGACATCCGGCCCATCGCGGTCCACTCGGCGGCGTCCCGGGCCCTGGACTCGGTGGCCGAGGCGGCCGCGGCGCGGTCCGTGGACGTCCGGATCGACGTGGACGACGACCTGCGTGTGTCGGCCGACGCGCAGGCCCTGGACCAGATCCTGGTCAACCTGCTGGACAACGCGGTCAAGTACACCCCCGCGGGGGGACACGTGGTGGTGGAGGCCGGGCCGCGAGAGACCGGGGTGCGGGTCGAGGTGCGGGACGACGGCCCCGGCATCGAACCGCGGCACCGGGACCGGATCTTCGAGCGGTTCTACCGGGTGGACAAGGGACGCTCGCGGGAGATGGGGGGCACCGGGCTCGGGCTGGCGATCGTCAAGCACCTGGTCGCCGCGCTTGGAGGGGAGATCGGCGTCGAACCCGCGGACGGCGGGGGTTCGGTGTTCTGGATCATCCTGGACCGCTCCGCCGACTGACCCCCCGCTGTCACCGTCCCGTCACGAGGAACCCACCCGATCGACACCACGGCACCCCGAGACCCTGGTATCTATGTCGCGTCTCGGGCCCGGGGAACCGGACTCGCCCGTGGGGAGGTACCACGATGACCCAGCCATTCGCTCGCATCGCCCTGACCCTGTTCGCACTGCTGATCGCCTGGGGGGGCGCCGCACCGGCGCTGTCCGAGGACGCCCATCCGGACGAGGCGCCGGACGCCGACAAGGCCAAACCCGACGGTGTGCTCCGCTACAAGGGCATCGAGATCAAGCCCGACATCAAGTTCTACTCGGACTACCAGGTCCAGGTCTCCGACCCGGAGCTGGCCAACGCCTTCCACATCACGCGGGCCTACCTGGGCATGAAGCTCAAGGTCACGCCCTGGCTGTCGGCGCGGGTGACCTACGACGTGACCACCGTCAAGGACGTGGCCGAGTCCGGGGACTACTCGGTGGTCGACGACGGCATCAGCGTCAGCGACCACAAGGTGACCGGGTCGCTGGTGGGGCGGCTGAAGTACGCGTACGTCAACGCCAAGATCCTGCCCGCCGACCTGAACATCCGCGTCGGGGTGGTCCATACGCCGTGGATCGACTGGATCGAGCACATCGAGGACACGCGTTTTCTGCGCAAGGTGATGTGGGAGAAGGAGTACCACTACCCGTCGGCGGACTTCGGGGTGGCCTTCATCGGCCACGCGGGCGACGTGCTCGTCTACCACGTGGGGATCTACAACGGCGAGGGGTACCACGGCATCGAGGAGATCGGGTTCAAGGACGTGGCAGCGCGGCTGTCGCTGCGTCCCGCGCCCCACCACAAGGTGCTGCAGGGGCTGCAGATCAGCGCGTACGCCCACGGGGAGTTCCCCCTGGAGGACGGCGAGGAGACCGACCGCCGCCTGGGCGGCGCGGTGACCTGGCGGATCGCCGACAAGATCAAGGACCCGGACTGCCACAAGGTCGAAGGCGACAAGGCGGCGTTCTGGTTCCAGATCAAGAGCGGCCAGCACGGGGATCCCGCCGACCACATGGCCAACAATCTGGGCATGAGCTTCGGCGCCCGGGTGGAGCTGCCGGCCCACCTGTTCGTGATCGGCCGCGGCGACCGCTTCGACCCGGACCTGGACCTGGACGACGACGAGTACTGGCGGGCCCTCGGCGCCTTCGGCGTCCGCGCCCACAAGACCTTCCACGTGGCCCTGGCCTACCAGGGCAAGCTCCCCAAGGTCGGCGACGCCGAGCATGTGATTGGCGTTCACACCGAGTTCAGGTTGTAGGGGAGAAGGCTCCAGGCGTCAGGCTTCAGGCGTCAGGCGAAGAGGTCGTCTCGCTTCGCTCGACATCCGATCCGGAAGTTCTTTTTGGGAAATCAAGGCGATGCTGCCGAAGGCAGCGAGCACGATTCTTCCGCCTGACGCCTGAAGCCTGACGCCTGACGCCTGCTCAGCCGTACTTCCCCTCCAGATAATCCGCCGTCTCCTGATTCCTCGGCGTCACGAACATCTCCTCGGTGGGGCCGTGTTCGATCACCTTGCCGAGCAGCATGTAGATGCACTCCTCGGACGCCCGGCGGGCCTGGGCCATGTTGTGGGTCACGATCAGGATCGTGTACTGGCCCCGCAGCTCCCAGATCAGCTCCTCCACCGCCTCGGTGCCCGCCGGGTCCAGGGCCGAGCAGGGCTCGTCCATCAGCAGGACCGAGGGCTTGACCGGCAGCAGCCGGGCGATGCACAGCTTCTGCTGCTGCTCCAGCGACAGGCCGATGGCCGGCTCCCCCAGCCGGTCCACGACGTCGTCCCACAGCAGCACGGTCTGCAGGGCTCCCTCGACGATTTCGTCCTGCTCGGCCTTCGAGGCCCTGCGACCCATGCCGTGGATCCGGTGGCCGAACAGGATGTTGTCGCGGATCGACAGGGGCAGCGGGTTGGGCCGCTGGAAGACCATGCCCACCTGCTTGCGCACCTGGACCAGCTCCACGTCGTCGCCGTAGATGTCGATGTCGTGGATGAGGATCTCGCCTGTCGTTCGCACGTACCCCAGCCGCTCGTTGATCCGGTTGCAGCTGCGCAAAAACGTGGTCTTGCCGCACCCCGAGGGGCCGATCAGCGAGGTGATCCGCCCCTGCAGGATGTCCAGGTCGATGTCGAACAGCGCCTGGAAGGTGCCGTACCACAGGTTCAACCCCCGGGTTCGGATGGCCAGCTGCTCAGCCAAAGCGTCCCTCCAGGTAGTCCTGCGTGCGCCGGTCCTGGCAGCGCCTTGTGAACATGGCCTCGGTGTCGGTGGTCTCCACCTGCTCGCCGCCGAGAAAGAAGGTCGTGCGGTCGGCCAGCCGGCGGGCCTGCTGGGTCAGGTTGGTCACCAGGACGATGGTCAGCTCCTCGCGCAGCGACCTGAGCACGTCCTCGATGCGCATGGTGGTGACCGGGTCCACGGCGATGGAGAACTCGTCCAGCAGCAACAGCTCCGGCTCCTGGGACAGGGCCCGGGCGATGGTCAGCCGCTGTTGCTGCCCCCCCGACAGCAGGCTGCCCAGGGAGGTCTGTCGGTCCTTGACCTCGTCCCACAGGGCCGCCCGGGTCAGGCAGCGCTCGACGATGTCGTCCAGCTCGCTGCGCTTGCGGATCCCCCGCAGCCGGGGCGACAGGGCCACGTTGTCGTAGACCGTCATCGGCAGCCCCACCGGCAGGGGGAAGACCACCCCGATCCGGCGGCGCAGGGAGTACACGTTGCGCCAGGTGCGGGTGTCGTGCCCGTCGAACAGGACCGAACCCTCGACCCTCATCCCCGGGGTGAACTCGTCCATCCGGTTCAACGCCCGCAAGAACGAGGTCTTGCCGCTGTTGGCCGGCCCGATGATGCCCAGGATCTCGTGCTCGCGGATCTCCAGGTCCACGTCGCGCAGGGCGACCTTGCCCCCGTAGGAGATCGTCAGACCCCGGACCTCGACCTTGGCGGGCGCTACCACTTCTTGCGCCCCCGCAGCCACATGCGAAACGCGATCGAGATCGAGTTCATCGCCAGCACGATGCTGATCAGCACCAGCGCCACCCCGTAGGGCAGCGCCTCGGGAACGCCGGGCACCTGGGTCGACACCACGAACAGGTGCAGGGACAGGGCCATGGTCTGGTCCATGGGTCCCTGGGGCAGGAAGGGCAAGAAGAACGCGGCCCCGGTGAACATGATCGGCGCGGTCTCGCCCGCGGTGCGCGACACCTCGAGGATGACGCCGGTGAGGATGCCGCTGATGGAGTTGGGCAGCACCACCTTGCGGATGGTCTGCCAGCGGGTGGCGCCCATGTTCCAGCAGGCCTCGCGGAAGGCCATCGGCACGGCCTGCAGCGATTCGCGGGTCGAGACGATGACCACCGGCAGGGTCATGATCGCCAGCGTCAGCGAGGCCGCCAGGATCGAGGTGCCGAACTTGAAGAACAGCACGAAGGCGCCGACCCCGAACAGGGCGTGGACGATGGAGGGCACCCCCGCCAGGTTGATGATCGCCAGGTTGATGGCCCGGGTCAGGGTGTTGTCCGGGGCGTACTCGCTGAGGTAGAGCGCCGCGGCCACCCCCACCGGCACCGAGATCACCAACGCCACCCCCACCAGCCACACGGTGCCCACCAGGGCGGGCAGGATGCCGCCCTCGGTCATGCCGTTGGTGGGCACGGAGAACAGGAACTCCCACGAGAGGATCGGGCTGCCCTTGACGATCAGCACGCCCAGGATCAGCAGCACCGGCACCACCAGCAGCACGGTCATCAGCCCGAACAGGATCCGGAACAGGCCCTGCACCCGGCGGTTGCGGCGGTTGCGATCGGTGGTCTCGAAGGTCACGCCGCCCTCTTCTTCTTCCTCTTCAGCCCGCCGCGGACCATCACGTCCGCCGCCAGGTTGATGCCGAAGGTGACGATGAACAGCAGCACGCCCAGGGTGAACAGGGCCTGGTAGTGGTCCGAGCCGTTGGCGGTCTCGCCCAGCTCGGCGGCGATGGTGGCGGTCAGCGCCCGCACCGAGTCGAAGGGGCTGGTGGGCAGGTTGATGGAGTGACCGCTGGCCATCAGCACGGCCATGGTCTCGCCGAAGCCGCGGCCGACCCCCAGCAGCACCGCCGCCACCAGGCCGTTCTTGCCGGCGGGCAGCACCACCTTCCAGATCACCTGCCAGCGGGTGGCGCCCATGGCCTCGGCCGCCTCCCGGTAGTGGTCGGGCACCGCCTTGAGGGCGTCCTCGGCGATGGTGGTCATGATCGGCGCCGCCATCAGCCCCAGGATGATGCCGGCGTTGAGCACGTTGAGGCCCACAGGCACGTTGAACACGTCGATGATCAGCGGGTTCATGATGTTCAGGCCGATGAAGCCCCAGACCACCGAGGGGATGGCGGCCAGCAGCTCCACCATCACCTTGAGCACCTCGCGGACCTTCCCCTTGGCGAACTCGCCGATGTAGATCGCTGCGCCCAGGGAGAAGGGGACCGACACCAGCATCGCCAGGCCGGTCACGCTGGCGGTGCCCACGATCAACGCCAGGGCGCCGTAGGTCGGGTTGCTGTCCGAGGTGGGCCGCCAGCGGGGATCGGCGAACAGCTCGGCCAGGTCCATCCGCCCGACGATGAAGGGCCAGGCCTCCTTGGCGATGAAGGCGAAGATCCCGATGATGAAGACGATCGCCGACGTGCCTCCCACGAACACCAGCACCAGCACCTGCACCGCCCGGTCGACGAACCAGGCCAGGTCGCGGCGATCGATCGGGGGATCGGCCTGGCTAGCCGGCGTCGTCACCGTGGAGGGTCTCCATCAGCCCGTCGATGCGGTGCAGTAGGGTCCGCGACGTGCGCTCCGCCTCCTCAGCGGTCATCGGACAGGGCAGGCCCTCCCACTCCAGCAGCACGGTGTGGAAGGGGGTCTCCTCGAGGATCTCGGCAGGCTCCAGGCCGATGCCGACGACCACGTGGAAGCTGGTCAGCGCCTCGGGGCTGGTCTCCAGCTGCGTGGGCTGGTGCCGGCTCAGGTCGCAGCCCAGCCCCCCCATGAACTCGGCCACGTGCTCGTTGAGCTTTGCCACCGGCTCGGTGCCCGCGCTGGAGTAGCGGCCGCTGTCCGGGAAGGCCTTGCGGGCCAGGGCCTCGGCCATCTGGCTGATGCAGCCGTTGCGCCGGTCCAAAAACAGGATGTTGAAGACCTTGGGCGACTTGCCCTCACCGGTGCTCCAGAACACCACCTCGTCGCAGATGTTCTTGGCCCGGTCGCTGACCCGCTCCAGCCGGTTGAGCACGATCAGCCACAGGAAGAGCTCCTTGATCGGGTGGTTGCCCTCCTGGTCCCCCAGATCGTTGAACAGCTTGTCGAACATGGCGTCGATCTGGTTCTCGATCACCATCGTCGCCCGGGCCGCGTCCGCGCTCTGGTCCTCGAAGGCCCGGATGGATTGCCGCAGCATCTGCCGCGCCTGGCCCGCCAGCAGCTCGATGTTGGCCGCCACCGGCGGGGGGGGCGGGGTCCGCAGCTGGCCCACCACCCGGCCGATGGTGGCCGCGTAGTCGCCGATCCGCTCCAGCTCGCGGCCGATGCGCAGCACGGACGAGACCATCCGCAGGTGCTTGGCGCTGGGCAGGTGGCGCACCACGAACCCGTGGCAGCGCCGGTCCAGCGCCCGCACCTGACGGTTGATGGCGTGGTCCCCGAGGATGGTGTCGTAGCCCAGCTCCAGGTCCGCGTCGAGCAGGGCCCGCACCGCCCCCTGCAGGGCCCGCTCCACGTCCGCCGCGATGGCGATCACCCGTGAGGTGATCTCGGCGACGTCGTCCTCCAGTCGCTGTTCGTAGTTCATGACCCGCCCTCCCCGCGATCGACCCTCAGGAGCAGGTCACGTCGCCCTGGGGGGCGTACCCCTTGTCCAGGATGATGCACTGGCCGGCGTCGCTGAGGATCCAGTCCAGGTAGGTCTTGACCGCCCCCTCCGGCTGGCCGGAGGTGTACATGAACAGCGGCCGGGCGATGGGGTAGCTGCCGTCGATGGCGGTGTCCACCGACGGGGTCACGCAGGCGCCGCCCTCTTCGGTGGTGATGCAGGCCAGCTTCACGTGGTCGGTGGCGTACGCCAGGCCGCTGTAGCCGATGGCGCAGGGGGTGTTCTCCACCAGGTCGACCACGTCCTTGGAGCCGTGCATGTCCCGCGATCCCAGCTTGTACTCGGCGCCCTTCCCGAGCACCGCCTCCTTGAAGTACGCGTACGTGCCCGAGTTGTTCTGGCGGCTGACCCGCACGATCTCGTCGCTGTCGCAGCCCGGGACGGTCAGGCCTAGCTGGCTCCAGCGCTCCGTCTCGCCGCCCTCGCCGTAGATCGCCGCCAGCTGCTCGATGCTCAGGGACTCGGCAGGGTTGTCCGGGTGCAGGTAGACCGCCAGGGCGTCGAAGCCCACCACGTGCTCCACCGGCTCCACGCCGTTGTCCACGGCCAGCTGGACCTCCTTGTCCTTCATCTTCCGGCTGGCGTTGGCGATGTCGACGGTGCCGTTGATCAGCGCCGAGATGCCCGTCCCCGACCCGCCGCCGGTGACGGCCACGGCCACGTCGGGATCGACCTCCTTGTAGTTCTCGGCCCAGGCCTGGGCCACGTTCACCAGGGTGTCCGAGCCCTTGTTCTGCAGCACCACCCGCTGGCCCGAGCCGGCCGTGTCGCCACCCGCGCCGCCGCCGCATCCGACCAGGGCCGCGAGGCATCCGAGACCGACCAGGCTGAACACCGACTTCATGGAGCACCTCCTCCGGAAAATCCGGGTTTCCGCGGGCCGGTATAACAGAGGAAAATGGGCAACGGAGCGCCTGTTCGGGGGCGTCACGAAAACGTCACAGGGGGGGGCGCGCAGGGTGCGGCGGGGGAGCGCCCCGTCACCGGATTGTCACACGGCGTGCGCCGGCGCGTGGGCGTCGACTTCCCTCTCGGGAGTGGCGACAATGGGCGGACACCACGACATGCGAACCGCGGTACTGGCACTGGCGATCACCCTCGCCCCGATCCCCCCCGCTGCGACGAGCGTGGAGGAGGAGGGCGGCGAGACCTCCGCGCGGGAGTTCGAGCGCGAGCTGCGCAGGCTGGCGTGCGAGTTCCACGTGGACTGCCTGGGGCTCAAGCCCATGGAGGAGTGCCTGGGCCAGCCGCCTGCAGACCGCCTGGGGTGCCGGTTCGACCCGGCCGCCGCACAGGAGTGTCTGGCCCTTTGGGATGGCGCGCGATGTCCGGACGAGGTGCTGGAGGCTCCGCAGTACTGGCATGCTCGCTGGGAGGAGGTCTTCGGCACCGAGGACAACCCGTGTGCGGCCGTTTTCTTCGGGTGCCCCGATTGGTGGTACGCCGATCCGGAGCTGACCCTGGCCCCCTCGTCCTCCCGCGAGCCCTTGCCTGAGGGTGTGGGGATGGCCATCACGCGGACGGGTATCTACGTTGGCGAGGACCTCGTGGTGGACCTCGTGGAGACCGACTCGGGCCGAGTCGTGCCGGAGCAGAGCAAGAAGGGAGCGCTCATCGTGGGGCTCTATGACGAGCTCCAGGAGGTCCGGGACGACCTACGCGACGTCCTGGAGCGCCGGCCGGACGATCCCGTGTACCGGGTGACCGTCGCTGCAGATCGGTCCACCCCGACGCGGCTGATGGTGGAGATCCTGTACACGGTGGGTCAGGCTGGGTTCACTCGATACCTCTTCCCGGTGGCCGGGGAGACCGGTGAGGCTACCGGCGGTTTCCCCGTCGGCGTCGTCGAGCTCAGGCTCCCCAGGATCGAACCACCCGGCGTTCGTGAGGCCCCCCCGGAGAGTTTCGAGGCTGCCGTGTACATCTCGGGCTCGGGGTACGAGGTGGCCGCGATGGATCTCGGATCCCCGATGCTGGACCTCCTCACCGGCGAACCCTCCGTACCCACCTGGACCGTGCCGAAGAGCTTCCGGCGTTCGCTTCCCTGTCCGGACGGTCGATGTGCGTCGAGCGCCGCCTACGACCACTCCGGACTCCGAGACCATTTGGCCGCCATCCAGGGCGGCTCGCCGGCCTGTGAGCAGGCTGTCCTGGTGCCCGACCCAGGAATTCCCTGGGAGGTGGTCGTGGCCGCCATGGACGCCATCCGCGAGGTCCCCGGCGGCGGGGACAGCGAGCCGAGGATCCTGTTCCCGACACCGATCTTGGGGCAGCCCGGGTGAGCTGTCGCGGCCGGTTCGCCCGCCTGCTCCCGGGGCTGCTCCCGGGGCTGCTCCTAGGGATCCTGCCGGCCTGTTCTGCCGCGCACAGAGTCAGTACGTCTTCCGGCCGGGGTGCCGCGCCGGCCTTCGCCGCTCGCGCCGTACTGACGGTCCACCTGGGCCACAGCGACCAGGTGCGTGGAGCCACGGAACTCGCGGACGGCCGGATCCTGTCCTGGTCCGAGGACGGCACGCTCCGCCTCTGGTGCCCAAATACGTGGCGCGTGCTCGCCATCATGGAAGGCCACGAGGAGGAGATCGAAGGGGTCGAGATCCTCTCCGACGGTCGGATCCTCTCCTGGTCGGCGGACGGCACGCTCCGGACATGGGACGGTGCGACGGGGCAGGCCATCGCGGTCTGGGCGGGCGGTGAGGGGGCGGTTCGCGGCGTGAGCGCCTTGCCGGACGGTCGGATTCTCTCCTGGTCCAAGGACGGCTCCATCCGGATCCGGGACGCGGTCACGGGGGAGCCCGTGGCGGTATTGAGGGGACACACACGCGACGTTTCGACGGTCGACGTCCGGCCGGATGGCCGCCTCCTCTCCCGCTCCTGGGACGGCAGTATCCGCCTGTGGGACGCGGACACGGGTGCCGAGCTGTCCGTCCTGAGGGGCGACTCGGAAGGGCTGCAAGGAACCGCCGAGTTCGCCGACGGTCGCCTCCTGTCGTGGTCCGCGGACGGACAGGTTCGGACCTGGGAGCTCGCGACGGGCCGGATGACGTCCTCTTTTTCGGTCGGGAGTCGGCGGAAGAAGATCCACGACGTCCTCGCCCTTCCCGACGGTCGCGTCCTCACGGCGCATCACGATGGCACCCTGCGGATATGGGATTCCGATTCGGGCAAGCAACTCCGGGTTCTGGGCGAGCCGGAGAGACTGCATGTCGATGACGAGGGCCGGGTGCGCCGGCCGGGGACCATGGACGCCCGGGTCCTCGCGGACGGCCGGATTCTCTCGTGGTCCTCGAACGGCGACCTCGCCCTCTGGGACGGAACGACCGACCAGCCCCTGGCCGTGATGGACGGACACGACGGTGCCGTGATGGACCCACTGGTGCTCGCGGACGGCCGGATCCTGTCCTGGTCCGAGGACGGAACGCTGCGGCTGTGGGACGGCGTCACCGGCCGGGCGCTGGCGGTTCTGGAGGGGCACGGGGAGATCGTGACGGGCGCGACCGTCCTCGACGACGGTCGCATTCTGTCCATGGCTCGTGGTGGAACCCTGCGACTCTGGGACGGGGCCACGGGCCGGGCGCTGGCGGTGATGGAGGGGAAATGGTGGGTCGTCGGGGGTGCAACCCTTATCGGCGATGGCCGGATCCTGGCCTGGGGCAGCCGAGACCTGTGCGTCTGGGACGGCGAAGACGGAGAGCGGATCGCGGTCCTCGGCCACGAGGCGGCCGGCCCCCGTCACGTCGCCCGATTGCCCGGCAAGAGGTTGCTTTCCGTCTCCTGGGACGGCGCGCTCCGGCTCAGGGACGGGACCACCGGGCGACACCTGGGTGATCTAGGCTGGCATCTACCTCGGCTGATCGGGGACCCGATGCCGTCGACCCTTGCCGATGGTCGCGTCCTGGCCTGGGAGAACGCCTCGGTATTGCGGTTCTGGGACGGTTCCACGGAGCGACCTCCCCCCAGGTTCACGGGGACACTGCGGCTGCTCGACGGGAACGCCGCGCGAACCTCGACCGTGGCGCCGGCGGTTCCGGGCCGCGTCTTGGGTGCTCGCTTCCTTCCGGACGACCGCCTGCTGTCCTGGTCCGAGGACCATGTCCTGCGGATCTGGGACGAGACGTCGGGCCAGCTCCTGGGGGACCTTGTGGGGCACACGGACGAGGTCGTGGGCGCCCTACCCCTGTCGGACCAACGCCTGCTGTCGTGGTCTGAGGATGGGACCGCTCGGCTCTGGAATCCCACGTCGGGGGAGTGCATCGCCGTCATGGAGGAGGGGTGGAGGGGGGCCAAGAGGGTTTCACCCCTCGAAGATGGGAGGTACCTGATCAAGTCGTCGATCCGGCACAGGATCTGGAACGGGCGCCCCGACGCGGTTCCCGAGCGAGTCGACGTGACCGCGGGCCGTAGCAACATAGGCGAGAGCATCCTGCCGGGGGGGCGGATCCTGTCCTGGTCGTGGGATGGCACCCTATGGATCCACGACGTGAACGGGGGCGACACCCTCGTCCTGCAGGGGCACACCGCGTACGTCATGGGAGCGACGGGCCTGACGGGCGATCGGATCCTCTCCTGGTCTGCCGACGGCACCCTCCGCGTCTGGGACGCGGTGACCGGCGAGACACGGGCGGTCATGAGGGGGCACCTGGGTGGCGTCCTGGGAGCGGAAGCCCTCGACGAGGGAATCCTCGTCTCGTGGTCCTTCGACGGCACCCTCCGCTACTGGAACCTGGACACCGGCGAGCTGCTTGCCACCACCCTGTCCACCGAGACCGGCGAATGGGCCGTGGTCACCCCCGACGGCCGCTTCGACGCCCCTGGAGGCTTCCGGGGCATGCACTTCGTGGTGGACCACCGGGAGGTGATCGAGCTCGACCAGCTGTGGGAGCGATTCTACGAGCCCAACCTGCTGGCCAAGGTGCTGGGGTACAGCGACGAGCCCCTGCGGGACATCGACGGACTGGACGAGGTGGAGCTGTGGCCCGATGTGGAGATCCGCGGAGGCGGGGCGCGGCTCGCGGTCCAGCTGACGAACCGGGGCGGGGGGCTGGGCAAGGTCACGGTCCGCCTCAACGGGACCGAGGTACTCGCGGACGCGCGCATGACCCGGGGCAACCGGGTCGCAAAGGACGCGGCCGCGGCCACCCTCGAGATCGACCTGGCGGACCACCCCAAGCTCCGCCCCGGCGAGGAGAACCGGATCGAGGTGATCGCCTACAACGGCGACGAGTCCATCGCCAGCCGGGGCGCCAACCGCGTGTTCGTCGCTTCGGGGGTGGCTGCCGACGACCGCCCGGATCTGCACGCCGTCGTCGCCGGCGTCTCCGACTACGAGGGGGACCAGATCGACCTGAGCTACGCGGCCAAGGACGCGGGGGACTTCGCCGCCGCGCTGGGGCTTGCGGCCGTGCCCGGCGAGCTCTTCGAGGAGGTCGAGATACAGGTTCTCTCCACGGGGGAGGGCGACCGCTCGCCAACGCGAGCCAATCTGGCGCGGGCGATCGGGGATCTCCGCGGGACAGATCCGTCGGACGTGGTGGTGATCTTCCTGGCCGGCCACGGGGTCCAGGACCCGTCGGCCGAGGACAGCTACCTCTTTCTGACCCGTGACGCGGCGAGCACCGCGGGTCTTGCGGACACCGCCCTGCAGGAGCGCTGGACCGTGTCCAGCCAGCAGCTTCACGAGTGGCTGAAGGAGGTCCCGGCCGGCAAGATCGTCCTCATCCTGGACACCTGCGCGGCCGAGGCCGCCGCGGAGTCCCTGTCGAAGCCCCGGAACCTCTCGGGCAGCCAGATCCGCGCCATCGACCGCTTGAAGCGGGCCAGCGGCGTGCACATCCTGATGGGCAGCGCCGCCGACTCCGTGAGCTACGAAGCGAGCCGCTACGGGCAGGGCCTGCTGACCTACTCGCTGCTGGAGGGGATGCGGGGCGGCGGGCTCGCCGAGCAGGGCCTGGTGGACGTCCGCACCCTCTTCGACCACGCCCAGCAACGGGTGGGTGAACTCGCCCGGGGCATCGGCGGCGTGCAGGAACCCGTGGTCGCCGCACCCCGGGGCCAGACCTTCGCCATCGGCCAGCTGGACGAACAGCGGCGGCGGCAGATCCCCCTGCAGCTGGCCCGTCCGATGATCTCCGCGCCCAGCTTCCTGCGGTACCCCGAGGGCGTGGACGACCTGGACCTGGGCGACCGCCTGGTCGAGGCGCTCGTGGAGCGTCAGTACGGCGCGGCGCGGGGGGCCGAGGAGGTCGTTTTCGTGGACGCACGGGACGTGGCCGGAGGTTGTGCGCCCTCGGGGTTCTACCGGGTGGACGAGGGGGCGGTGGTCCTGGATCTCCGGCTGGTCCGGGACGGATCGACCGTGTTCACCGGGGAGGTCGCGGGTCGAGAGACGGAGCTCGAATCCCTGGTGGCGCAGCTCGTCGAGGCCGTCGTGGGGGCCTGCTCTCCCGACTGAGGCAGGCATTCGCTCTTCGTCCGGCTGGCCCCGTCCACCGGGGGTTCGTAGGATTGTCCCACGGGGGCGGGCGACACGCCCGAACCCCGCTGCGATCCCAGGGAGGGAATCATGAAAAAGGTACTCATCGGCATCGTCGTGGTGGTGGCCATCTGCGTGCTCGGTTTCCTGGCCGTCGTGGCCATGCAACCCACCGAGATCCACGTCGAGCGGAGCACCACCATCGAGGCCACGCCAGCCCAGGTGTTCGCCCACGTGAGCGACCTGCGCAAGTTCGTGGAGTGGAGCCCCTGGTCCGATCTGGACCCGAACCAGACCTCGGAGTTCTCGGACCCGTCGTCCGGGGAGGGGGCCTGGTACTCGTGGAGCGGGAACAAGGACGTGGGCGTGGGCAAGATGACCATCACCGAGGTGGTCACGAACGAGAAGGTGGTCGAGGAGCTGGCGTTCTTCGAGCCCTGGGAGTCCAAGGGGCTGGTTTCGTTCCTGCTCGCCCCGGCCGGTAAAGGCACCCAGGTGACCTGGACCTTCGACGAGAACGCCGGATTCATGATGAAGGCCATGGGCCTGTTCATGTCCATGGACGAGATGCTCGGCGCCGACTACGAGAAGGGCCTGGCGGCCCTCAAGACCACGGTCGAGGCGGAGGCGGCCGAGCAGCGCGCGGCCGAGGAGGCCGCCCGGGCCGCCGCAGAAGCCGCACCCGCCGAGGGGGAGGATGGGCAGCCCGCCGAGGCCGCGGAGTAGATCTCCGCTTGCGCGGCGGGTTCAACTCGGCCGCAGCACCCTGGCCAGCGCCGGGATCAGGCAGACCGATCCCAGCAGACACAGGGGAAGTCCCAGCAGCAGGACCAGGGCCATGGACTCCAGGCCCGGGTGGTTGGTGAACAGGAACCCCGCGGTCCCGATGCAGGTGGTTGCGGTGGTCAGCACGATGGCCCGTCCCACCGACTCGGCGGCCTCCGGCGGCGCCAGGACCCCTTCGCGCATCCGGTGCACCACGTGGATGCCGTCGTCCACACCCAGGCCGATGATCAGGGGCACGACCACCGCGCCCATGATGTTGAAGTCGAACCCGGACCAGCACAGCAGGCCGAAGGTGACGCTGGTACCGAAGAGCACCGGTGCCAGGGCCAGGATCCCCCAGCGGAGGCTGCGCAGGTCCACGGCCAGCACGGTGGCGACCAGTGCGAGGATGCCCGCCAGGACCCACTTGAGCCAGGGGCGCTCGGCCAGCAGCAGCGATTCGACGACCATCAGGAAGCCGGCCGCCTCGGGATGGATCGCCTGCGCCGCCAGCCGCTGCTCCCTGGCCTCCTCGCCGCTGAGGGTGGGCGCGGCGGTGTAGGCCAGCACGAGCAGGGCGCCGTCGGGTGCCACCAGCTGTTCGCGGAGCGCCTCGGGGAGGTCGTCGGCGCCCGGAGGTCCCGCGTCATCCGCGCCCTGGAGGATCTCCAGGCCCCGGACGACCTCGGAGGCAGGGGCGATTCCCAGGGGTCCGGGCACGGACAGCATCGCGTCGAGGACGGCGCGGCGGGCGTCGATGGCCGGCCGCGCCTCGCCCAGGAGCCGGGCCCGCTCGTCCAGGTCGTCGGGGAGGAGGCTCGCCGCGCTGTCCGCCCGCGCGAAGGCGGGATCGGCCTCGTAGGCCTTTGCCAGCTCCCGGGCCTCCTCGAGGGTGTCGGCCCGGGCGATCCAGGGCCCCGAGTTGACCCCGAACCGCTCCTGGATCCGGTCGGCGGTGACCAGGGCCGGCACGTCCCGGGTGAAGACCCGCTCCAGGTCGCTCTCCCAGTGGAATCGCCCGTAGCCGGCCACCGACACCGCGACCAGCAGGCCAGCCCCCACCAGCGTGGGCAGCGGGTGGCCGTGGGCGAACCTGGCGACGGGCCCGAGCAGGGGAACCGTGGTGGGCGGCGGGGGACGGGAGACGGGAGACCGGCGCTCGAGCAGCGTCCACAGGGCGGGCAGCAGGGTCAGCATCAGCGCCAGGCACAGCAGGAGGCTGACCCCCCCGGAGAGGCCCAGGTGCAGCGCGATGGGATCCGGCGCCAGGGCCACCACGAAGAACGCCCCGGCCGTGGTCAACGCCCCGGCCACAATCCCCCGGCCGGTTCCCGACAGGGTGCTCCGGAGCGCCTGGTCGAAGGACCTTCCCGCGTTCCTCTCCTCCCTCAACCTCGAACTCAGGTGCAACGCGAAGTCGACGCCGAGGCCGAAGACCAGCATCCCGAAGAACGCCTCGATGATGATCAGCTCGCCGGCGATCGTCCCCACCAGGCCGAGGGTTCCCACCAGGGCCAGCACCATCGGCGCCGCCACGGCCAGCAGCCGCGTGGGCCGCCGCTCGATGGCCAGCAACAGGACCAGGACGGCCACCAGCGCCAAGGGGGTGAGCAGCCCCAGCTTCTCCACCACGTTGGCCTGGTCCTGCTGGGACATGGCGGCCAGCCCCGCGTACTCCCCGGTAACGCCGCTTCCCTCGAGCGCCGTGCGCGTGGCCTCGTCGATCTGTGGGAACCCGTTGTCGCCGATGGGCTGGGAGACGGGGTCGCGGGCCATGATCACCAGCAGCAGGCGGGCCCCCTCCTCTCGCTGCTCCCGGAACCGGGCTTCGGCCTCCTCCAGTCCCGTCCGCACCCGCTCGGCAGCTTCGGCGTCGGAGGGGGTCGTCGCGACGCGGAGCCAGGCGTCGAAGACCGGGCGGTCCACCAGCCACGGCGCGTTCGCCTCCAGCCACTCGACCGGGGGATCCGCCACCACCCGCTCCACCTCGGGGAGTGCCCGGAGGGAGGGCAGCAGGGTCTCGATGGCCGGATCGAGCTTCTCCTCCGGGCCCTCGAGCAGCAGGGGCAACCGGCGGGCCAGCCGCAGCTCCTCGTTGATCTCGTTGTAGCGGGCGATCAGGGGCTCGTCGGGGTCCATCACCCCCAGGAAGGCCAGATCCACCGGCACTCGAAGCACCAGCAGCCCCAGCAGGACGCAGGGCAGCGCCGACAGCAACACCACCCGCATCGGGTGTCGCGCGATCGTCTGGGCCAGCCGCTGAAGAAGCCCTCGCATCGTCCCCCGTCCCCATGGCACCCGGAGCCGTGATCCCCTGAATGTTCTTGGTGGGATCGAATGTACAACACCGGGAACCTCGCGGCTGTCATAGGCTTTGTCCATGGATCGTCTCTTGTGGATCTCGCTCGTGGTTCCCTGCCTCCTCGTCCCCGGATGCCGTCCCGAGCCCGGGGTGGTCGTCCTGTCCACCCGCGACCTGGGCCCCCTGGAGACCACGGACGCGGTCAAGGCCCGGGACGGGGGCTACTCCGAACGCTTCGGCGACCGGACCGTGTGGCTCTACGGGGACTCGATCCTGTCCCTGGAGGGGGAGGACGGCGAGGCCTGGCGGGACAACACCTGGTCCTACAGTCCGGATCTGGACGCCTCGGACGGCGTGACCGGATTCAGCGAGCCGGTGGACGCCCTCGGCGCGCCCGAGGAGTTCTTCCCCGAGACCGACGAGGAGGCGGCCTTCAACGATCTGCACCGGGGCGACGACTGCGAGGATCCCTGCGGCGCCCGCAAGGTGCTGTGGCCGATGGATGCGGTGTACGACGCGCAGCGCGACCGGGTGCTGGTGTTCTACGACAAGATCTACGGGGAGCCCGGGGAGTGGAACTTCTACTCGATCGGGTACGGCGTCGCGGTGTGGGACGCCTTCGACGAGCCTCCCTCTCGGCCAGAGGTGGCGCCCGGCACCGAGGAGCCCACACTGCTGTTCACCACCGAGGGCGACAACTTCGGTGCGGCGGCCCTGGCCGTCGACGACTGGCTATTCGCCTACGCCTGCGCCTCCCAGGGGGGCTTCGGCAAGCCCTGCCGCGTGGGGCGAGTGCCCCTGGCTGACGTCCTGGACAGGGACGCCTGGAGCTTCTGGGACGGGGACGACTGGACCGCCGATCCGGACGATGCGGCCACGGTCTTCGAGGGAAACTCCCAGCTCACCGTCCAC
>CAZITQ010000186.1:0-19268 GCA_964542165.1 uncultured Rickettsiales bacterium | reverse complement strand
GGCCGTTTTTACGTCGGGGGGGGGCTGGGCGGCGGGGGTAGTTTTCCGGGGGGGGGGGCCCGGGGGGGGGGGGGTGGGCCGGGGGGGGGGGGCCGACGCCCGCTTCACGGGCGAGGGTGCCGGCGACGAGGCCGGTCTACGCCTCAACGGCGCCGGGGACCTGGACGGGGACGGGTACGACGACCTGCTCATCGGCGCCTGGAAGGCGGACACCGGAGGTGCGGACGCGGGCGCGGCCTACGTGGTCTATGGCCCCGTGGTGGGTGACCTCTCCCTGTCCGCGGCCGATGCCTGCCTCGAAGGGGAGGGGGCCGGAGACTTCGCGGGCAACCCGGTCGCCGCGGCCGGCGACGTGGACGGCGACGGGTTCGGGGATCTGCTGGTCGGGGCCCGGGGCAACGACGGCGCCGCGTCGGGCGCGGGTGCGGCCTACCTACTGTACGGGCCGGTGTACGGCACCATCTCGCTGGCCCTGGCCGACGCCCGGCTGCTGGGCGAGAACGCTGCGGACAACGCCGGCGTGCGGGTGGCCGGGCCGGGGGACGTGGACGGCGACGGCCTCGACGACCTGCTGATCGGGGCCATCAACCACGACGGCGGAGGCACCGACTCGGGCGCCGCCTACCTGCTCTACGACGCCCCGCTGGGCACCCAGTCCCTGTCCATCGCCGACGCCGTCCTGGTCGGCGAGGCCGCGGACGACGGCGCCTCCAAGTGGCTCGCCGGCCCCCTGGACGCGAACGACGACGGCTACTTCGACCTGCTGATCTCGGCCCACGGCAACGACGCCGGCGGCTCCAGCGCCGGCGCCGCCTACGTGGTGTTCGGCGGGGGGATGTAGAATCAAGGCCGCCTTCGATGCAACTCGTACAGCTGATCCCAGACCCCCGGAATTCGCCCCGAAATGTCGGGGCCGACGGGGAAACGCCCCGAAGAGCCCTCCAAGACGGTCACTCGGCCGTTGCCCCTGGCCGCATCGGAGCGCCCCGCACCCCGGAGTTTCGCCAAGGCCCCGACTGCTCGGACTCGGACTCGGCGGTCCGACGCGTCGGCTCGGACTCGGAACCGGAGAACCCATGAGAAAGCTCCCCATCGCCCTTGCACTCCTGGCCCTGGGTTGCGGCGGCGGGACCCCGGAACCCGCGGAGTCGACCCCTGGGGGACCGGAGGCCTCCACCCCGGCCCCGGTCGAGGCGTCCACCTCCACCCCCGAAGGACCCGTCGAGGACGTCTCCGGCATCGCCTACGACCCCGTCCCCCACGAGGGCTTCTACCCCTTCGAGTTCCTTTCCAACGAGTGGATGGCCGAGCGGGGGATCGCCATCGACGCCGACGCGGTGCGGCGGGTGGGCTTCCGGACCGCCAAGCTGATCATCGACGACGGAGAGAAGCAGGCCTCGGCCGCGGATCTCTCGACGCTGGAGTCCCGCTACTGCTCGGACGAGCAGGTCCGGATGTGGAACGAGGACCGCTGCTCGGCCCTCGCCTCCCGGACCTGCGAGGGCGACACCTGCACCTACGACCACTTCGGCAATTGCTCCGGCCTGATCCTCGGCAACGGCCTGCTGCTCACCGCGGCCCACTGCGTGGACGGTATGGTCGACCACCCCGAGCGCCGCAAGACCTCGGCGGTCCTGATGCCCGGTCCCTTCGGCACCCCCGAGCGACTGCCGGTGGGGGAGATCTCCGTGGGCAAGGCGGACTTCGATCACCACTGGGTCGCCCTCGGTGAGAAGGACCCGGTGGACGTGGCCACCGTCGCCATCGAGGACCACGGCGCCCCGCCCTTCGAGGTCGCGCGGGACCTGCCCGCCGAGGGCGCGCCGGTGTTCATCGTGGGCTACCCCCGGGTGGAGCGCCGGTCGGCCGCGGACCGCAAGCGATCGGGCTACGAACTCAACTTCGGCACCCCCGCCGCCAGCTTCGGCACCCTCGCGGACGCCAATCGAAAGAACCTCCCCCTGTGCAACGTGGACGGGTGGCAGGAGCACTGGGCCCTGAGAGAGCCCTGTCTAGAGGGGGAGGTCGAGGTGGAGGGTACGGCCACCTGGAAAGGCGTGATCACCCGGTCCGTGGCCCTGGCCGACTTCGACTCGTGCAACGGGTACTCGGGGGCGCCGGTGCTGGACGCCCAGGGCCGGCTGATCGGGGTCAACGTCACCCTGATCTCCAAGGTCGACCCCCAGGATCGCTTCGATCCACAGACGCGGCAGGTGTTCGTACCCGCGCGCAGGGCCCTGGCGAGGCTCGGAGTGGAGGTCCCATGAGGCGACTCGCGTTCCCCGTCCTGCTGGCGGCCCTGGTGTGGATCGGATGCCCCGAGACGGACGACGACGACACCAGCGGGGGAGGGGACGACGACGTCTCCGGAGACGACGACGACGGCGCAGCCACCGACCTGCTGATCACCGTGACCGAGTCCCGCTATCCGTCCACGGGCGACGTCTACGCCTACGCGTCGGCCGGCTCGCCGATCCCCTGGGACGTGTACTGGATCCCCACTCTGTTCGACGGACCGTGCATCTTCTACGACGCCTACCTGCCCCTGTGCGATCCCCCCTGCGTGCCCCCGGAGATCTGCGTGGCCGACGGGGTCTGCGAGGAGCTGCCCAGGTCGCCCTACGTGGGCACCATCGAGGTCGACGGCCTCAGCGTCGGCGCGAGCCTGATCGCGGAGGCGCCGTACTACTACTACGTCCAGCAGTTCGACGACGATCCGCCGGACGGGAACCTGTTCGACGAGGGGGACCCCATCGAGGCCTCGGCGCCGGGGGAGGGGGACGTGCCCGCCTTCGCCGTCGCCACCGTCGGGGTGGCCGACCTGATCCCCGAGCTGGCCTGCCCGCCGCCCATCGTCGCCGGCCAGCCGCTGACCGTGCAGTGGACCTCCGGCACCCAGGGGGATCCGGTGCGCTTCACCCTGCGCAGCGGCAACCACGGCAACCAGTTCTCGTCCGTGGTCTGCGAGACCGGCGACTCGGGGGAGCTGGTGGTGGGGGCCGAGCTGATCGACGCCTACCTCGAGGCCTTCCACCCCGTGGACGTATGGACGCTCGAGCGGATCCACTCGGGCCAGACCCAGGCCGGGGACACCCGGGTCGAGCTCCAGGCCGTGAGCTCGGCCAGCTGCACCTACTGACCCCGATCGCTTGACGCCGCCAAAGTCCACCAAGTCGAGGGTCTTTGTGGCATTAATAAATACATATGAATATTCGAAAATACATATTTACAAGTCGGTTCCTGCTCGGTACCTTCCGCCCAGAAGAAGGGACGGCGCATGACCGAGGACATGGCCCTGTTCGAGATGCAGGCCGAGCTCTGCCGCACCATGGGCAATCCCCACCGACTGCTGATCCTCCACGTCCTCCGCGACGGGGAGCGCTGTGTGGGCGATCTGTGCGAGCTGATGGACCTCTCGCAGCCCGCCATCTCCCAGCACCTGGCGGTGATGCGCAAGGTGGGAGCGGTGGTCACCCGCCGTCAGGGCCAGAACATCTATTACAGCCTGGCCGACCCCGAGATCTCCTCTGCCTGTGACCTGATGCGAGGCATCCTCGAGCGCCGCGTGATGGCCAGCTCGAACGTCTTGAACGGAGCCCGCTGAGGCCTGCGCAGACGCGCGGAAGGAGCACCCGATGGCTCGTTCGCTCGACCGACGTCAGTTCATCAAGATCAGCGGGGCGACCGCCGCCGGCGCCGCGGCCGCGGCGGCCATGGCCCCCAGCCTGCTGCCCGCCCGCCGGGCCCACGCGGCCCACGATCCGACGCCCCCCAGCTACGAGATCAAGCACTCCTACTGCGAGATCTGCTTCTGGAAGTGTGCGGTCCGGGCGTATGTCACCCCCGACGACCAGATCTGGAAGCTCGAGGGCAACCCGGACGACCCGCTGACCCGCGGCCGGCTCTGCCCCCGCGGCACGGGCGGCATCGGCACCTACACCGACCCCGACCGCCTCACCACCCCGCTGATCCGCGACACCGACGTGCGCGGCCAGCAGATCTTCCGCGAGGCCGGCTGGGACGAGGCGCTGGGCTACGTGGCCGAGAAGCTGGACATCGTGAAGCGCAAGTACGGCCCCGAGTGCGCGGCGCTCTTCTACCACGGGTCCGGCGGCAGCTACTTCAAGGAGCTGATGAAGGCCTATGGGTCGGTGAACGTGTCGGCCCCGTCCTACGCCCAGTGCCGCGGTCCCCGCGAGGTGGCGTTCCAGATGACCTACGGCCAGGGGGTCGGGTCGCCCGAGAATACCGACATCGAGAACGCCCGCTGCCTGGTGCTCATCGGCAGCCACCTGGGCGAGAACATGCACAACTCCCAGGTGCAGGAGTTCTCCCGGGCCGTGGAGCGGGGCGCGGACATCATCGTGGTCGATCCGCGCTTCTCGACCGCGGCCGGCAAGGCGAAGCACTGGCTGCCCATCCGGCCGGCCACCGACATGGCCCTGCTGCTGGCCTGGATCCACGTGATCATCGAGGAGGGGCTGTACGACGAGCAGTACGTCGAGGCCTACACCTTCGGCTTCGAGCAGCTGGCCGCCTCGGTGGCGTCCAACACCCCCGAGTGGGCCTTCCCGCTCACCGGCATCGAGCCGGACCAGATCCGCGAGACCGCCCGCACCATGGCCCGCAACGCGCCGGCGACCCTGGTCCACCCGGGCCGTCACGTGACCTGGTACGGGGACGACACCCAGCGGCTGCGGGCGGTGGCGATCCTCAACGCCCTGCTGGGGTCCTGGGGCCGCGAGGGCGGGTTCTACGAGCCGGCCAGGGCCAAGGTCGCCGGTTACCCCTACCCCAAGCATCCGACGCCGGAGCGCAACTGGCGGACCGCGCTCGGGGACCAGTACCCGATGGCCACCCTGGCCCTGGCCCACGAGCTGTGCGACGCCTCCATGCCCTGGCCGGTGGATCCCTGCGACCTCAAGGCCTGGCTGGTCTACGGCACCAACCTCCCCTTGACCCTGCCCAACTTCCGCGCCGTCGAGGAGAAGATCCCCGATCTGGAGTTGCTGGCGGTGGTCGACATCCTGCCCGCCGAGATCACCGGCTGGGCCGACGTGGTGCTCCCCGAGGCCGGCTACCTCGAGCGGGGCGACGACCTGCGGCTGTCCACCTACAAGGTGCCCTCCATCGCCCTGCGCGACCCGGTGGTGCCCCCCATCGGCGACTCCAAGCCCGGCTGGGAGATCACCAAGCTGCTGGCGGACAAGATGGGGCTGGGCGACCACTTCCCGTGGACGGACCTGGACGAGTACCTGACCACCCGGCTGGAGGGCTCGGGCACCTCGCTGGAGTATCTCCGCGAGCACGGGGTCGTGGCCTTCGACCCGCCGCCGCGGACCTACGAAGAGGGGCTGGCGCCGTCCTTTGCCACGCCCACGGGCAAGATCGAGCTCTACTCCACCATGCTCGCGGACAAGGGCTTCGACCCGATCCCCACCTACACCCACCACGAGCAGCCGGCCGCCAACCAGTTCCGGCTGCTGTACGGACGGTCGCCGGTCCACACCTTCGGCCGCACCACCAACAACCCGCTGTTGCTGGAGGTGGAGGACACCAACCGGGTGTGGATCAACGCCGAGCGGGCGGCGGACCTGGGCATCGCCAACGGGGACTGGGTGACCCTGACCAATCAGGACGGGATCAAGAGCAACAAGGCCCGGGCCAAGGTCACTCAGCGGATCCGCGGGGACGCGGTCTACGTGGTCCACGGCTTCGGCCATCGCCAGAAGCAGATGAAGGCCTCGTACATGAAGGGCATCGACGACGCCCAGCTGGTCACCCGCTTCGAGCGCGACCCGATCATGGGCGGCACCGGGATGCGGGTGAACTTCGTGACCGTGGAGCGGGTGGCCGCCGGCTCCGCCGCGGCCCACGACGAGGAGGTGGCGTAGATGGCCCGCTTCGTCATGACCATGGACACGCGCAAGTGCGTGGGTTGCTCGGATTGCGTGCTGGCCTGCAAGAACGAAAACCAGGTGCCCCACGGCCTGGCCCGGGACTGGATCGTCCAGGAGGTGGGCGGGCGCTTCCCGAACCTGTGGATGGAGAACCGCTCGGAGCGCTGCAACCACTGCGCGGACCCGCCCTGCGTGTACACCTGCCCCACCGGGGCCAGCCACGTGCACCAGCCCGGTGGTGTGGTGCTGGTGACCCCCAACGAGTGCATCGGCTGCAAGGCCTGCATCGCGGGGTGCCCCTACGACGCCCGCTACATCCACCCCGACGGCTACGTCAGCAAGTGCACCTTCTGCATCCACCGCACCTCCGAGGGCGGCCAGCCGGCCTGCGTGTCGGTCTGTCCCACCTACTGCCTGGCCTTCGGTGACCTGGACGACCCGGACAGCGAGGTCAGCCGGCTGCTGGCGACCCGCAAGCACAAGGTGCTGCTGCCCGAGGCCGGCACCGAACCCAAGATGTACTTCCTGGTGTGAGGGGGGAGACGGTCATGACCCACGAGATCGAGATCATCTCCGGCCGGATGAACCACCACATCGACCCGCACCTGGAGGTGTGGGAGTGGCCGCTGCCGACCTACTTCTTCCTGGGTGGGCTGGCCGCCGGGATCCTGGTGCTGTCGGGGCTGCTGGTGCTGGCCAGGCGGGAGGATCGTTACCCGATGGCGGCCCGCTTCGCCCCGCTGATCGTGCCCCCGGCCCTGGGGCTCGGGCTGCTGTTCCTGATGCTGGACCTGAGTCATCTCTGGTACTTCTGGCGCCTGATGCTGACCTTCGAGGTCACGTCGCCCATCTCCTGGGGCACCTGGCTGCTGACGGTGGTCACCCCCCTGTCCATCGTCTACGCCTTCGCCGTGCTGCCGCGCACCACCTACCTCAGCTGGGTTCGGGTGCCGATGCTGTTGCCGCTGTACGACCGGTGTCAGCCGCTGGTGCGGCCCCTGGGGCTGGCGCTGGCGCTGCTGGGGGCGGGCGTCGGGGTCTACACCGGCGTGCTGCTGTCCACCCTGCAGGCGCGGCCGATGTGGAATTCCAACGTGCTCGGCGCCCTGTTCCTCGCGTCGGGGCTCACGGCCGGCACCGCGACGTCGCTGCTGCTGGCCTGGCGCGAGGACGAGCGCGGGCTGCTGGCCAAGGTGCTCACCGGCACCATCGGCGCCGAGCTGCTGCTGATGTTCCTGTTCGTGCTGGGTCACGCCACCGGCGGCGAGATGGGCCAGGAGGTGGCCCACATGCTGCTGGCGGGTGAGCTGGCGGTGCACTTCCTGGTCTTCGACGTGGCCGTCGGCCTGGTCGCCCCCGGGCTCCTGCTGGCCGCGCACCTGCTGGGCTGGGCCCGATTCACCCGGCTGGCCCCGCTGCTGGCGCTGCTGGGCGGCGTCCTCCTTCGCTTCACCATGGTCCACGGCGGGCAGCTGACCAAGTGGCTCCCCTACTGATGGAGGTTCGGAGATGACCCGGACACCTCGCAACTACGTCAACCCCTACGCCACCGGCATCGTGCTGGGGATCGTGCTGTTCGGCGCGTTCTTCCTGGTGGGCCGCGGGTTGGGCGCCTCGGGCGGCATGATGCAAGCCGCCGCCAGCGCCGCCCACGCCGTGGCCCCCGAGGCCGTGGAGTCCAACGAGTACCTGGCCCGCTACGACGGCGGCGTGATGGGCAACTGGCTGTTCCTGCAGCTCATCGGCGTGGCCGTGGGCGCGCTGGTCTCGGCGGCCATCGGGCGGCGCCTCAAGCTCGAGGTGCTCAAGGGCCCCAACGCCCGCACCGCGGTGCGGCTGGGCCTGGCGCTGGTGGGCGGGGGCATCATGGGCTTCGGCGCGCGCTTCGCCATGGGCTGCACGTCGGGCATGGCGCTCACCGGCGGGGCGACCCTGGCCCTGGGTTCGATGGTCGGGATGATGTTCATCTTCATGGGCGCATACGCGCTCGCATTCTTCTTCCGGAGGCAGTGGCTCTGATGGGACCGCTATCCAAGGTGGCCGAGTGGGGGCCCCAGCTCGGGCTGGTGGCCGCGTTCGCCGTCGGCGTCGGTTTCGGCGCGGCGCTGGAGATGGGTGGGCTGGGCAACAGCCGCAAGCTGGTGGCCCAGTTCTATTTCCGTGACCTGACGGTCTTCAAGGTGATGTTCACCGGCATCATCGTGGCGATGCTGCTGACCTTGGGTGCCGGGCACCTGGGGCTGATCGACCTGTCGCTGGTCTACATCAACCCGACGTTCCTGGTCCCGCAGATCGCCGGAGGCCTGATCCTGGGATTCGGGTTCCTGATCGGCGGCTACTGACCGGGTACCGCGGTGGTCAGTTCGACCACCGGAAAGATCGACGGGATGATGTTCCTCGGCGGCGCCCTGATCGGCATGCTGGTCTTCGGCCTCGCCTACCCCCTGGTCGCGCCGCTGATGACCATGGGGGAGGTGGCCGGGTCGCCCACCGTGCCCTCGGTGCTGGGCGTTCGGCCCGGGCTGATCGCCCTGGGGATGACCGTGATGGCCGTGGTGGGCTTCGTGGGCGCCGAGTGGGCCGAGCGCCGGTTCGGCTGCGGACCGGTACAGCCATGAGGCTCGTCCGTCACGGACTCGCGAGGACGCAGAGGGCGCCCGTCCGGGGCGCAGAGAGCGCAGAGGTGGGGAGATGAGGTTCCGCTGGGAGTTCGTGGCGGCGGGAATCGCCCTGCTGCTGGCGGCGGGGTTGGTGCTCTCGGACGCCGGCAAGGGCGTGATGGGGGGCGGCTGGGCCGACGAGCACGTCGCGGCCGCGATCCCGGCGGTCGAGCCGGCGGACACCGGGCCCTTCGGCGTGCCGGAGATCACGGCCAACGAGCTGGCCGCGGCCCTGATGGCCGGCGACCCGAGCCTGGTGGTGCTCGACGTTCGGGAGGGGGACGAGACGCCCGGGGACCGCCTCCCCGTGGCCTATTGGATGCCCCCCTCCGACCCCGCATGGAAGGAGACCCCGCTGCCGTTCGCCGAGCACCGCAAGCTGGTGCTGATCACCGCCGAGGGCACGACCGAGCAGGCCGAAGCCGCCTGGCGCCCCATCGCCGCGCTGGGCTACGAGCGGGCCGTGAGCCTCGCCGGGGGCATGACCGAGTGGAAGCGCCGCTACGTGGACGTGCTCGAGCCCCACGAGGCCGCCTCCCGCGAGGCCTGGGACGACTACCGCGCCCGCCAGGCGGTGGCCCTCTACCTGGCCGGCGGCGTGGACGCCCTCGAAGCCGGTTCCGCCGACGCCGGCACCCCCCGCCCCGCCATCGCCCCGCCCCCCCTGCCGGTCCGCACCGTCGCCGCCCAGCCCAAGGCGGCCGAGGGGTGTTGAAGAGAAGGCTTCAGGCGTCGGGTGTCAGACGGCACGTTCCCGACTCGGCGGCCACTGCCAGGACCCACAAGAGAAGAACCTCTCGCAGAGCCACAGAGTACGCCGAGAGCGCAGAGGTCCCGTAGGGCGACCTCTTTTCTGCGGTCTCTGCCACCTCGGCGCCTCTGCGAGAACTCTTCTTCTTCCGGATCCGACGTCGAGCGCAGCGAGACGACCGCTTCGCCGATGTTCGCTCCCGGCCGGGCCGGACCGCTGACGCCTGCTGTCCGACGTATCGGCGCCTGAAGCCCCCAAACCCCTGAAATCGCTTGATTGTCGCGAATCGACAAGCAGGTGTCGCGTCCGTCCATGGTCCGATCTGCCGATCCCCGCGATGCTGGAATCGTGGTCGGCACACGACCCGGACAGGAGACGACGATGACGCGTTTCGGACGGTTCTCCATTGCCCTCGACCCCCGGACGAGCGCGCGGCTGATGCCGGCGGTCAGCGGGCTGGTGACCCTGCTGGCGATGGTCACCGCGATGGTGGCGCTGGCCGGGGCGCTGCTGGGGATCACCCAGCCGGCCCACGCCGGGGACGGGCTGGACCTGCCCTGGCAGATGTGGGCCTCGGCCCAGACCCCCGAGGTGGAGGACGAGCCGTACGACACGTCGCTGACCGACGCCCTGCAGTGGGCCCCCGATGGCTCTCGGCTGTTCAAGACCGCGGCCAGCTGCCACCTGCCCGCGTACGACTACTACGCGGTGTACGCGGCCTTCGAGGTGGAGCAGCCCGACGGCTCGATGGCCGACGAGCTGTGGTACCTGCTGGTGGACGGGCTGAGCAGCTACTCGATGTACGGCGAGATCGTGATCGAGGCCCACGTGGCCACCGAGGACGTCATCACCCAGGTCTCCTGCGCGGGTGACGGTCACACCACCTCCTTCGTGGCCTGGGATCGCTCGGACGACCCCTTCGACACCGACGACCTGCTGTGGGCGAAGGTCTCGCTGTGGGGCTTCGCGACGGTCCACGACACGGTGGGCGACTGCCACGGCCGCACCTCCTGGGCGCCGGGAATCGCCTTTGTCGACGATCCGGCGATGGGCGAGGTGGTGGCCATCACCTCCGCCCCCCGCGCCGACTGCAACCATTGCTGGTCGATCCACGACGCCAGCAGCGGCGTCCGCCTGGGTGGCGGCACCGACTTCGCCTCGGCCATCGGCACCACCACCCGGGCCACGGCCATCGCCGACAGCGGCGACGGGGGCTGGCTGATGGCCTGGCTGGCCTGGGTCGACGGGGACGACGACGGGCACCCGGCGGCGATCTTCGTGCGCCGTATCGACCGCGACGGGTCGTTCGCCTACGGCGACTTGACCCCGATCTGGGACTCCGGTGTCGAGGAATTCGCCGATGCCCCCGACCACATCGATCTGGTGCCCCCGGGCGAGGACGACGACGGCCGCTTCCTGATCCAGACCTTCGTGCGGGCGGCCTGGGTGTACGGAGATGCGTCGAAGGTCGAGACCTCCCCGTTTTGGCCCTACAACCCCACCCTGGACGGGGAGTGGGAGCGCGCGGTGGCTTGCCCCTACGCCGGAACCGATATCCACAACCTGGCCACCTCCTTTCGCGAGACCGACGACGGCCGTTCCCGTCGCCGGCACTGGTTCCGCACCCCCTGGCCGGCCAGCGATCGGGGCGACGTGGACGAGATCGTCCGCGTGCCCGTCGACTGCGCAGCCACCGCGGACGTGGCCGATCCCGAGGTGCTGCTGGTGCGTGCCTACCCCAAGGCCAGCAACCCGGCCGCCGACTACCTGGTCCTGAACCTGTTCCCCGCCAACTGATCGAGATTCGAGAGGAGACGACGATGAGGGCGATCCGAGAGACGATGCGAGCGATCCGGAACACGAGCGCGGGCCTGGCGGCCCTGGCCCTGGCGGGCCCTGCGGCGGCGGCCGGCATGGCGCTGGACCTGACCCAGCTCACCGCCGACCCGGAGCTGGAGTACATCCTCGTGGCGGGGGCCGTGATGGGCAAGGAGGCGGGTGGACGGGACACGGCCCTGTGTCTGAGGGAGGTCGAGGCGCCCGACAAGGGGATGCAGGGACTCCAGCGGGGCGATCCGGTGCTGGTGGGCTACGCCCTCGGCGGCGAGAAGGGGCTCGAGGCGCTGATCGGCCCCGACGGCGTGCAGAAGGGGGCGAGCGAGGCGGTGATCGCGCTGAAGGTCGCCGGCCACAACCTGGAGCTGACCCCCGCCGCCGAGGGGCTCGAGTGCGAGGACCGCCACGGCATCCTGAAGCAGCTGGGGCGCCAGGACCTGACCCTGGGAGACCTCCACGAACTGGAGAAGCTGGATCTGGGCCTCACCGTCGTCAACGAGATGGACGGCGGCCGGATGGTCCTCGAGGTGGTGGGCCAGGACCTGATCCAGGAGTGCCACGTCCCCGAGGATCACCAGCACGTGCGCTACGGTGCGGGGGCGGTCCGGGACCTGTTCATGCCCGGCCTGTACGTGGAGACCGACAGCCTGATCGTGTGCTCGGCCGGGATCCGGATCTGCTCCTTCTCGGGGGACTTCCTCGAGGATCCGGACCACCAGGCCGTCATCGTCGGCAACGCCCTGGACAACACCATCATGCTCGCCGACTCGGGCACCCTGGTCGGCGCTCACCGCTGTGACGGGTCGGGCAAGGGCGGCCCCTCGCGCTACGCCATCGACGACTGGGCGCCGGCCTGGGAGGCGGGCCTCTCGCTGTACGGCGAGGACGGCCACGACTGGATCATCGACGGCCCCAACGACGACTTCCTCGACGGCGGCGACGGCAACGACATGCTGGTGGGTACCGGCGGCAACAACTTCATCTACGGCCGGGACGGCCGGGACGTGATGCACGGGGGCAACGACCTGGGGTATTGCTCCGGTGGCTCGCCCACCACCGAGCACGACTGCTACTCCGAGGGCAACTGGCCCTACACCGGCGACACGGCCGGCGACTGCTGCTGCCACTCGTGCGTCCACAACGACGGCTGCTGGTACAGCGACATCACCCCGGGGATCTCGGACGTTCCCCCCACCCCCTGGTAGGCGGGGGCGGTTCGGGAGGGCCCCGTTCGAGCTGGCCGAAGCTCACCTCGCCGTTCTCGGACAGGTCCGCGCGGAAGCTCATCACCCAGGCGCCGGCGATCAGCGCGCCGATCAGCAGCAGACCGAAGACCACCCGGGCCCAGAAGGTCTCGGCCCGCTCCGGGTCGTCCGGGCAGATCTGCAACGCCCCGCCGACCACGTCCCCCTGCAGGCAGAGGCCCCCTCCGATCCCGGCGATCCGCATGCCGACCATACCCCCGCAGGCGAAGGCCCACACGCCGATGGAGGCCCCGACGCTGATGGCCAGGACGCCCACCGAGACACCGCAGCTCAGCGCCACCAGCCCCCGGGCGATGATCCCGATCGCCAGCACGCCGGTGGGCTGGGCGCCCAGGGCGATCACGCCGAAGGGGGCCTCGCCGATCGCGAGAAAGGCGAAGTCCCCGTTCTCGACGGAGAAGAGCTTCATCCCTCCGCCTCCCGCAGGGCGGGCTCGATCCCGTCGAGCCACTCCGCGTAGGGCCCCTCCGCGGACGTCCGCAGCTCGTCCCATGCCCTCCGGGCGCGGTCGCCCTCGCCCAGACAGGCGAGCAGGTGGGGCACGAGCCGGGCCAGGGGGTGGTCGCCGTCGGCCTCCAGCACGTCAGCCACGGCCCGCCAGCGCTGCTCGTCGGACAGGGCCCCCGCCCGGTGGGCGTACAGGGCCGTGATCGCCGCGATCAGCGCCCACTGGGCCCCCTCGTCCGGCCGTTCGGCCGCGGCCTCCCGGGCGCGCTCGACGTACTCGCCGTGAATCTCCTCGGACAGGGGACGGGTCAGCGCGTTGGTCTCGTCCGCGGCGATCTGCAGGTGGAGGTTGTCCAGCAGGCGGGCGTACAGCGGCAGATCCGTCTCCGCCGGGGCCCGGTACCAGGCCGGCGGATCCAGGGCGGTCAACAGGCCCTCCTCCTCGAGCAACCCCAGCATCCGGGCGGCGACCTCGGGGATCGTGCCCTCGATCTGCAGGTCCACCGCCGAGTCGGGGAGTCGCAGCCCCAGCCGCACCCGGGCGTCGTCGGGGCCGACCGCCCCGCCCCAGGCGGCGACCCGCGAGCCGTCGTCGCCCTCGAACACCGCCGCCACGTCGTGGTAGCTCACCAACTCCTGGGTGGAGGTGAACACCCGCCGCCGCGACATCGCCAGCAGCGCCATGTCGGAGACCTGCAGGTCCCCCAGGGCCCACAGCAGCTCCGCGATCACCAGCGAGCCGCCGTCGATCACCGCGTCCCTCTCCTCGCCGCCGTCTCCGTCGGTCCAGGGGTCCGAGAGGTCGACGATGGCGACGGAGGTACCCCCCGGCCTGCGGGGAGGGAACACCCAGCGCTCCGCCCCCTCGGTGCCGAAGAGCCAGACGGGGCAGTCCAGCTCGCCGCCGGTCACCTCCAGGGGCGCCTCGTCATCCCCGTCCGAACGCCGCGCGGAGCCGCCCAGGCGCAGCGGACGGTCCAGACGAGCCACGACCACCAGGCTGGCCAGGGCGGCGACGACGTAGAAGAGGGTGTCGAAGATCTCCACGGGCGGCCTCGGCTCAGATGGCGGTCTCCATCTCTCCCACCGGCTCGTCGCCGGAGCAGACCCGCGCGTACCCGGCGTTGATGTGGAAGGTCAGGTGCAGCGGCGCCTCGTTGCGCAGGATGTCCACCACGTCGGCGTAGGCCTCGTAGTGGTAGGGGATGTTGAGCACCGGGCCCCAGGGGTACTGCCAGACCACCAGGGGTTTGGTGCCCTGGATCCCGTCGAACTCCAGCCGGGCGATGGCGTGGTCCTCGCCGTAGAGCCAGATCACGGCCTTGACCGCGGTCGCCTTGGACATCCTCGCGAGGGAGTAGCGGTGGATGGGTAGCGACTGCTGCACGTCGGGATCGCCCATCGTGGGCTCCAGGTCGGCAGGATCGATGGCGATCCGGGCGGGCCGGCCCTCGGGGGTGATCACGTGGTCGAGCTTCTCGTTGCCCATGGTCAGGTCTCCTCTCCCGTCGAATCGCGACTCAGCCCCGCCGGAAGGCCCCCCGGTGTCCGCAGGCCACCGCCCTCGCCAGCAGCTCGTCGCTCATGCCCGGGATCCCCCGGACGCGCAGGTGCTCCGCGGGGGCGTCCACGTCCGAGAGCAGCGTGTTGTCGGTGCAGATGCAGGCCTCCACCCCGCGGGCCAGCCAGCGGGGCAGCGGATGGTCCTCGATCCGGGCGATGGCGCCCACGTGCCAGTTGGAGGTCACGCAGGCCTCGATCGTCACGCCGCGATCGAGCACGAAATCGACCACGGCGGGATCGTCCATCAGGGTCGTCCCGTGGCCGATGCGATCGGCCCCCAGCGCCTCGATGGCGGTGCGGATCTCCGCCGGGGGGCGGCCCTCGCCGGCGTGGATCGTCCGGCCGAGTCCCAGCTCCCCCGCGCGGCGGAAGGCCGGGGCGTAGTCGGCCATGCCGAACTCGTGGACCGGCGCCGGCCCCCCCGCCAGGTCGAGGCCCACCACGCCCGGTCGGTCCGCGGCGATGTCCACCAGCCGCTCGGCCATCTCGGGCGACTCCCCGTACAGCAGGCACAGGTTCACACCGGCGCGCCCGTCGACGCCCCGCAGCGCCGCGTCCACGAACGGCGCCGGGTCGTCCCCTCCGTGGAGCTGGGGCGCGAAGCGGATCTCCAGGGTGGTGACCCCGCGGGCGGCGAAGTCCTCGCAGATCTCGGCGGCGACGCGCTGCACCACCTCGGGGCGTCGCAGCAGCGACAGGGTGAAGGCGAACCGGGAGAGCGCGGCCTGCAGGCTCATGCCCGGGAAGAACAGCAGGTCCTCCGGTGGCGGCGTGCCCGCCTCTGCAGCCAGCTCGGCCAGGGTCGTGGGACGCAGGGATCCGTCCAGGTGCACGTGGAGGTCGGCCAGGGGCGTGTCGGGGATCATGGGCGCATCGTACCCCAGCTGGCGGGGTGCCGGACCCCGAGTGCTGCTAGGCTGACCCCGGGAGGCAGCATGCCGGATTTCGTCGAGATGTGGTCCCGCAGTCAGTCCGAGGGGCCCGGCCGGGTCGCGGAGGTGGACCTGATCGTGTTCAGCGAGGGGGCGCTGGACGACGGCGTGCCGCTGGTGGCCAAGCAGTTCGGGATCCCGTCGAAGGAGGCCTACGCCGCCGTCGACGTCCGGGTGATCCGCCGGGAGGACGCGGCCGAGTGGTTCGACAACTGGCGATCCGGGGGGCTGCGGGTGGTGGCGTCCCACTACCTGGGGGCGGCGGTGGACCGCCTGGATCGGGCGGACACCTGCTACGTCGTCCGGGTCTCGCTGCCCGAACCCTCGGACCTCGGCTATCTGCAGGCGGCCTGGGCCGTGGCCCGCTGGCTGGTTGCCCGGGGAGGGGACTGCGTGCTGGACGTGCACGCGGGCGCCTTCCACCACGCCGACGCCATCGCCGGGGTGGCCGCCGACGCCGGGTTCGACATCGACCGCGAGGTCACCCTGGTCTACGAGACCGACGAGGACAGCGCGGTCGAGGGCCACGTGCTGCACACCCGCGGGATGCGCAAGTTCGGCCGCCCCGACCTGGTGGCGGTGGTCGATCCCGACGACGCGCCCCTGCTCTCGGCGGTGGTCCGCCAGATCGCCACCGCCCTGGCCGACGGGTTCATGCCCGCGGGGCGTCATGGCGTCGACCTGGCGTCGGGCCTGACGCTGTACCTGGAGCCCTACGTCCCGGGGGAGCAGCTGGCGGACGTGCACCTGAACAATGACGGGATGCTGCTGCTGGACCACGAGGGCAATCGCCCCCGGGGGCTCGCTGCCGCGCTCGGGGTCGACGAAGACGGCGGTGAGGGTGGGGAATCAGGGAGTCAGTAGGGTCGAGAACAGGATGCCGCCGCCGCAGAGCACGACGCCGATCGCGAGCACGATGACCAGCAACCGCGCTCCTCGGCCACGTTCGGTGAACCCCGAAGGGCGTCCGGCGGAGTCCAGGTACTGCTCCTCGATCAGCGTTTCCCTGCAGTCGGGGCACTCCTCGCCGATGGGGTAACGCATCCGGCACTGGGGGCAGGCCATGGGGGCGTGGGAGAGGCCGTCGCGGGCAGCTCCGGCGCGCGCCCGGGCCTCGCGGCGGGCGTGGATCTCCGCCTCCTTCGAACGTCGCCTCGGATTCTCCGGACTCGAGAGTCCGCCCCGGAAGATGGTGTGTCGGCTCATGATCCAGGCCCCCTTCCACTCCCAGGTAGGGTTGGACGGCCCCGTCTATTCCCTTCCAAACGAGAGAGCCCCGGCCAGGACGCCGAGCGGGCATCCGGGCCGGGGCTCTGCGTACTCGAGATCAGGCTAGATCTTCTCGACGCCCTGCTTCTTGACGTTGGTCTTCCAGACCTTGTCGCCGAGCCAGTCCGGGGCGTTCGCCGGAGCAGCAACCTGCTCGCGCCAGCCCTTGAAGACGTGCACGCGGTTGGTGCCACGCTCCCGCAGGCGAATCGCAGTGTTCCCGCGCGAAGCGGCCTTCAGGGCAGCGCCCCGGGGCTGGGCGGAATGGAACACGGTCGAGGTGTCGCCGCTACCGTCCTGCAGAACGAAGTACTTCTTTTCAGCCATTTTGATCCTCCGGTAAGAGTGTGTCTGTCGGATGAGCCATCGCCGGAACCCCCTTGGCCCGGCCTCCTGACTGCCCCTCTGCAGCCCCTCGTGCCCTCCGTCGCGGGAAGCTTAACCTGACGCCGGCCCCGTTTCGCAACAGAAAAAATTCGCGATTGTGGCTTCATGTACCCCATTCAGGCGGATCTCGAGGGGTTGGCGACGGCCCTCCGGGGTGGCCGCGGAGGCGGTGGGGGCGATGAAGGTGTGCCCGGGGAATGGCTAAAAAGCCCAGTGATGCCAGGTAGTTGCGTAAAATCCACAAAAGCACTCGAAGTGCGCGGGTTCGCCGACGTCCAGCGTTGAGGGCTCCTTTGGGGACGGGTTCGTGAGACGCGCAAATTTTTTTTGTCCGAATGGCGAAAAAACGCCGTGTGGACTGGGATCCGAGGGGATCTCGCGCTCCGAGCGGTCCCCGAACTCCCCGTGGAACCCGGCGGACTACCCCCTCGTCGGGGGGCAATCGGGCAGATCGAACAGCCGGCGCGCGTTGTGGCCCAGGATGCGGGTCAGATCCCCCCCGTCGAATCCCCGGCCGACCAGCCGCCGGAGCTCCCGGTCCCACGCGTACGGGATGTTGGGGAAGTCGGTGCCGTAGAGGATCCGGTCCGGGAACCGGTGCAGCAGGTCCCACCGCTCGGGGTAGGGGAAGTAGCCCGCCAGCATCATCGTCGTGTCCAGCCACAGCTGGCCGTTGCCGGCCATCAGGTCGGCGAAGGCGTCGAACTCGTCGCCCCCCAGGTGGGGTACGCACAGGCGCAGGGAGGGCAGGGCGTCGAGGACGCTGGCCACCCGGTCCACGCCGCAGATGGCGTGGGTGTCCCGGGGGTAGGCCGGGCTGGACGGTTCGCGGCCCGCGTGGACGACGGCCGGGTGTCCCGCCGTCGCGGTGACCTCCAGCGCCCGCATCACGTCGGGGTGGTCAAGGGGCATGCCGATCACGTGGAGGTGGAGCTTGAGCCCCTCGAGGCCCTCGGCGAAGGCCTCCTCCAGGATGCCGTCGGCGCCCTCCTCCCCGGGGTAGACCGTGGCCATGCCGGTGACCCGGGGCTCGTCCCTGCAGATCGCCGCCATGTGGGCGTTCATCGCCCGGGCCAGGCCGGGCCGGTGGGCGTAGTGCAGGGCCACCACCTGCTCCACCCCCCGGTCCAGGAGGAAGCGGACGGCCTCGCGACTCCCCATCCGGTAGCGCACCGGCCAGGCGTGCTCGTCGAACCACCCCCGGATCGCGCCCCAGGCCGGGTCGGGGAAGAGGTGTACGTGGGCGTCGATCACCGGTGGCAGTCCGGCCGGGACGCGCGAGCCCTCCTCGTCGGCGAGGGCCGGCAGAGGCGTGGATCCCTGGAGGGGTCGCGGGGAGCCGGTCATCACCCGGTCACAGCCCGGCGAACGCGATGGCGTCGGCGATCACGGCGAAGTAGTCGCCGTTGGGATCGCTGGACACCAGGACCATCGCCTCGTCCAGCAGGACCAGCGTCGGGTAGCCGTACACGTCCAGGTGGACCGGCATCAGCTCGTTGGCGTCGGCCAGCATCGGGATCGCCGGGTTGGGGTAGGAGGCGGCCCAGGCGGCCACGTCGGCCGGCGAGACCGGCCCGAGGGCGAAGTCGGTGGACAGGATGCTGACGTAATAGATGTCGCCGTGGTCGACCCCGTCGCGCATGGGCCCGAGCTGGGCGTCGTGGGCGTCGAAGTACGACGGCAGACCGGCCATGTAGGACGCCAGTTCCACGTCCCAGGAGCTCCACATCCCCGAGATGTTGAGCAGGACGTACTTGCCCCGGTAGGCGAAGTCGTACAGCTCCACCAGATCACCGTGCTGGTCCACGCCGGTGAAGCGGCCGGTGGTGTCGTACAGCGAACACACCGACACGCCGTCCAGCGGCACACCGGAGACGATGCTGTCCTTGTCGGGGTGGTACGGCCAGTAGCCGGTGTAGATCCGCGACGCGGCGTCGGCGCAGTCCGTCCCCTCGGCGACCTCCCAGGCGTCCAGGTAGGTGTCGCCGTCGGTGTCGGCCACGGTCCCGTCGCACCCGCCGTTGAACTCCGCCAGATCGTCCAGACCGTCGCCGTCGGTGTCCACCAGGTTCGGATCGGTGCCGAACGCGGCCTCTTCGTCGTCGGTCAGTCCGTCTCCGTCCGCGTCGAGGGGAGCGGTGTCGTCGTCGCCGGTGGCGTCGTCGTCCCCTGTGGCGTCGTCGTCCCCCGTGGTGTCGTCGTCCCCGGTGGCGTCGTCATCCCCCGTGGCGTCGTCGTCCCCAGAGGTGTCGTCATCG
>CAZITQ010000185.1:0-19370 GCA_964542165.1 uncultured Rickettsiales bacterium | reverse complement strand
CTGTCTCCGGCGTGAGAGGCCAGTGTCCTAACCTCTAGACGATGGGGCCCCGAAGTACGTTCGTCTGGTTGAGGCGCTAGGACTCGAACCTAGAACCCCCTGATCCAGAGTCAGGTATTCTGCCAGTTGAACTACGCCTCAAAAAGAACGTTCCACACCGTGGACGGCCGGTTTTATAGCGGCGCCTCGGATGAGTGTCAAGAAGAAGTGGTGAACGGGCCACCGGACCCCAGCGGCTCGGCTATACTCTCCATCCGATGTCCAGACCTCTCGCCCTTCTCGTCGCACTCGCGATCCCCTCTCTCGTGCCCGCCAGTGCACACGCCTACAAGGTCGCAACCACCGCCAACGAGGCCCAGTACGAGCTGCGATGGGCCCGGTGGGCGGTTCCGTACAGCTACCACTACCGGGGCGCGGAGGACGTTCACGACGTGCTCCTGCACGGCGCGCTGAACCGCGCGTTTGCGAGCTGGGGCGAGGTGGACGACGCCGGTCTGCAGTTCGAGCACGTACCCCAGTGGACCGAGAAGGCGTCGGAGCCCGAGGAGCGCAACGTCCTGTACTGGATCGAGAGCGAATGGCCCCACGGGCGTCAGGTCATCGCCTTGACCTCGATCAACTACTACCCGGACAGCGGCGAGATCGTGGACGTGGACATCGCGTTCAACGGCATGGACTACGACTGGACGGTGTTCGACGACGTGGTGGAGACCGACGTCCAGTCCATCGCGACCCACGAGATCGGCCACATGTTCGGCCTCGATCACTCCGAGGACAGCGACTCGGTGATGTGGTTCCAGTACGAGCCCGGGGAGACCCGCCAGAGGGAGCTGGACGAGGACGACGTGGAGGCGATCGCCTACATGTACCCCTGCGACGGGGCCGCGCAGAACGCGGATGCCTACCGGCTCAAGGCGCCGGCCGGGGACTGCAACGAGGCGTTCTACGATCCAGGGTGTGCGGTGGGCGGCGGGCACCGGCGGGTCGCCCTGTGGGTGGTGGGGGTGCTGGCGCTCTCGTTGGCGGCCGTCCGGCGCAGCCGCCTGTCCCGGCTGCCCCTGCTCCTGTTCGGCCTCGCGCTGGCCTCCGGCGCGCCGTCGCCGGCGGGACGCGCCCACGTGACGGCCCCCATGGCCGCCGACGAGGTGCTCCGCAGCTCTCCGGCGGTGGTGCTCGGCGAGGTGACCGCCGTCGATCCCTACTGGAGCGAGGACGGACACGTGCACAGCCGGGTGGAGATCTGGGTCGAGGAGTGGCTCCGTGGCGAGGGTCCGGAGCACCTGGAGCTGGACCGCCCGGCGGGCGAGCTGCCCGAGATGGGTACGATGGTGCCCGGCGAGCCCCACTTCGCCGTGGGCCAGCGCGTGCTGCTCGCCCTCGCGGAGGGGGCCGGGGGGCGATGGGTTCCCGCGGCCCTGTCCCAGGGCTACTTCGAGATCGTGGAGACGGACGACGGCGCCGTCGCCCTGCGCCATGTCGCAGGGCCGCTCCTCGGGCCCCGGCGTGACGCGGCTGAGACGTACCGGCTGGGGGATCTCCTCGGCCGGATCCCCCGCGCGCCCGTTGTCCCTTGACTTCCAATCGCCGACGTCTATGATGCTCGCGCTCTGCGGCTGGAGGCACCCGTGCGCCATCGGATCACCGTCGACGAGATCCCGGCGGCCGGCCACTCGTTCCACGTGGACGAGGGCCAGTCGGCGTTCCGCGACGTGCTCGCCGAGGCGCTCGAACACGACGGATCCCACCGCTGCAGCGCCGACGTCTTCATCGAGCGCCGGGAGCGGCGGCTCCACATCTCCGGCAGCGTGGCCGGGGAGCTGAGGCAGGCCTGCGCCCGCTGTGCGAGCGACTTCGCCCAACCGATCGAGCGGCGGATCCGGGCCGTGCTGGTCCTGGATCCCGTGGACTCCGAGGACGAAGAGGAGCTCGACCCAGGCGACCTGGACGAGAGCTATCTCGACGGGAACGTGGTGGATCTGTTGGAACTGGTGCGCGAGCAGGTGTTGCTGGCGCTGCCCCACAAACCCCTGTGCCGGGCCGACTGCCGGGGCCTCTGCCCCCGGTGCGGCGTCGACTTCAATCACGAGACCTGCTCGTGCGAGGACGACACCGTCGACCCCCGGCTTTCGGTGCTGGCGGACCTCGAGATCGACGAGTCCTGACCGGCGAGGAGAGAACCGTGGCTGTCCCCAAGCGAAAGACCAGCAAGTCCAAGCGCGACATGCGTCGCGCCCACGACGCGATCAAGAACACCCCTGCGCTGCACAAGTGCCCCAACTGCGGTGAGATGAAGGTCTACCACCGGGTCTGCCCGAGCTGCGGTCAGTACCGGGGTCGCGAAGTGGTCGAGATGGAGGACTAGTCCTCCGCCCCTTTGCTTCCCGATCCGTGGACCCAGCCGTTGACGCGGCCCCGACCGGAGCACTCCCGGCGCGATGCGTATCGCCCTCGACGCGATGGGTGGAGACCAGGCCCCCGAAGCCTGCGTGCGAGGCGCGCTGGAGGCGGTGCGCGAGCACGGCCTCGAGGTGACCCTGGTCGGCGATGAGGCCGCCCTGGCCCCCGAGCTGGACGAGGCCGGCGAGATCCCGCCGGGCCTCCACGTGCACCACGCCTCCCAGGTCGTCGAGATGGAGGACCATCCGTCGACGGCCCTTCGACGCAAGAAGGACTCGTCACTGCGCATCGCCTGCGACCTGATCCGGGCCGGCGATGCGGACGCACTGGTCTCCGCCGGGAACTCCGGTGCCGTGCTGGCCATGGGCATGTTCGTGCTCAAGCGCATCCCCGGCGTGGATCGCCCCGCCATCGTGGCCGTCTTCCCCACCACCCACGGGGGGGTGGCCATGCTCGACGCCGGGGCCAACGTCGACTGCAAGCCCGAACTCCTGCGCCAGTTCGCGGTCATGGGCACCGTGTTCGCCGAGGTCTGCCTGGACCGGGAGCGCCCCCGGGTCGGGCTGCTGAGCAATGGCGAGGAGGACGAGAAGGGCAACGACCAGGTGCGGGCGGCCCACAAGCTCATCGCCGAGCTGCCCATCGACTACCGAGGGTACGTGGAGGGGCGCGAGATGTTCGGCGGTGCGGTGGACGTCGTGGTGGCCGACGGGTTCGTGGGCAACATCGTGCTGAAGGTGGCCGAGGGGGTCGTCGAGCAGGTGGGCGCTCACATCCGCCAGGCAGCGCGGCAGACCCTGCCGTCGATGCTCGGAGCGGCCCTGATGAAGGGCGCCTTCCGCCGCACGCGCGAGACCCTCGAGTACGCGGAGATCGGTGGGGCTCTGATGATGGGTGTCCAGGGTTGTGTGGTCATCGCCCACGGGCGGGCGGACGCGCGCGCGATCACCAGCGCACTGCGGCTCGCCGCCCGGGCGGTGGACGACGGGCTCGACGCGCGCCTCCGCGCACGGCTCCAGGCAGCCAACGGCACCTGATTCCGGGGCACGGCTCGGCAGCCTCTTCCGCGGTTTACTCTCCCCAGGTCCGGTGATATAGGTAGCTCTTCAACGCGGGACGCAACCCCGTGCGCGAGCGGCGAGCGGCCGCGCGGAGGCGCAGATGGCAACCTCGATCGAAGACCAGGTCAAGAAGATCATCAGCGAGCAGCTGGGCGTCGGGATCGACGAGATCCGGCCGGAGTCGTCCTTCATCGACGACCTGGGCGCGGACTCGCTGGACATCGTCGAGCTGGTGATGGCGATGGAAGAGGCCTTCGGGACCGACATCCCGGACGAGGAAGCGGAGAAGATCCAGACCGTGAAGGATGCCATCGACTACATCCAGCAGCGCTCTGCGTAGGAGTCCGCGCATTCCGCCGCAGGACCCAGCCCCTCCGTCACACCTCCTGGTCCTCCCGTCCGCGGGCTGGCGTGCTACGCGCCGCCGCCTCGCCGGTGCGCCGCCGTGGGCGGCGACGGGCTGAGCATGCCGCGCGTCGCCGTCACCGGCATGGGGGTCGTCAGCCCCCTCGGACCGGACCTCGGGAGCACCTGGGACGGTGTGATCTCCGGTCGGAGCGGCATCGGTCCGACCACCCGCTTCGACGCGACCGAGCACTCCAGTCGGATCGCCGGCGAGGCGGTCGACTTCGACCCCTCGGCGTGGTTCGACGATCGCACGCTGCGGCGGACCGATCGGTTCATCCAGCTGGCCCTGGCGGCGGCGCGGATGGCCCTGGAGGACGCGGACTTCTCGGTCGACCAGGCCGACCCCGAGCGGGTCGGCGTGTACGTTGGATCGGGCATCGGCGGGCTCGAGACCCTGTGCGACGCCCAGTCGACCCTGGAGGCGAAGGGCCCCCGGCGGGTCTCCCCCTACACGATCCCCCGGCTGATCGTGAACATGGCCCCGGGCATGATCTCCATCGAGACCGGCGCCCGCGGACCCTGTTTCTCGGCGGTCAGCGCCTGCGCCACCGGCAACCATTGCATCGGCGAGGCGTTCCGGGCCCTGCGATCGGGGGCGGTGGACGCCTGCATCGCCGGGGGTGCGGAGGCGCCGCTCCATCCGGTGGGTGTGGCCGCCTTCGCCCGGATGCGCGCCCTGTCGACCCGCAACGACGAGCCCGAGCGGGCCAGCCGACCCTTCGACGCCGATCGGGACGGCTTCGTGATGGCCGAGGGCGCCGGGATCGTGGTGCTGGAGCGGATGGACGCCGCCCGGGCGCGCGGCGCCCACGTCTACGCCGAGATCGTGGGCTACGGCCTCACCGCCGACGCCCACCACGTGACCCAGCCGAGCCCGGACGGCGACGGGGCGGTCCGTTGCATGCGCGACACGTTGCAGGACGCACGCCTGGGACCGGACGAGGTGGACTACGTGAACGCACACGGCACGTCCACGGTTCTCAACGACCGGGTGGAGAGCCTGGCCATCCGCACGCTGTTCGGCGACCACGCCGACCGCCTGGCGGTCAGCTCCACCAAGTCCTCGACCGGGCACCTGCTCGGCGCCGCGGGGGGGCTCGAGGCCGCGCTGGTGGCGCTCACCATCTCCCGCGGTATCCTGCCGCCCACGATCAACCTGGAACGTTCCGATCCGGAGTGTGATCTGGACTACGTGCCCAACGAGGCGCGCAAGGCGCAGGTCGATGTGGCCCTGTCCAATGCATTCGGCTTCGGCGGCACCAACGCCTGCCTGGCCTTTCGAGCCGTGGAGGAATGAACGATGACGACCTTCTACGTGGGCTCCGATCACGGGGGCGTGCTGCTCAAGGGACAGGTCGTGGACTGGCTGCGGGAGCGTGGCCACGACGCGCAGGACCTGGGGACGTTCTCCACCGAGTCCGTCGACTACCCGGACATCGCCCGGGCGGTGGCCGACAAGGTGGCCGCTGACACCGGCGCCCGGGGCATCCTGGTGTGCGGGACGGGGATCGGGATGTCGATGACCGCCAACAAGGTCTCCGGCATCCGGGCGGCGCTGGCCACCGATCCCTACATGGCCCGGATGTCCATGGAGCACAACGACGCGAACATCCTCTGCCTGGGCGAGCGAGTCCTGGGGCAGGGGCTGGCGCTGGAGGTTCTGGAGGCCTATCTGGGCGCGGCGTTCGAAGGGGGACGCCACGCCCGCCGTGTCTCGAAGATCATGGGGGCGGAGGAGGAGTAGACCGGTGCGTTGCCCGGCCTGCGGGATTCAAGAGAGCAAGGTCATCGACTCGAGGACCGTGCGTGACGGGGACGCGATCCGCCGTCGGCGCGAGTGCGAGGAGTGCGGGGACCGGTTCACCACGTACGAGCGGATCGAAGAGACCGTGCTGATGGTCGCCAAGAAGGACGGCCGGCGCGAGCCCTTCGACCGGGAGAAGGTCCGCCGGGGCATCCGGCTGGCCTGCAACAAGCGGCCCATCTCCGAGGACGACGTCGACGAGCTGGTCGAGGACGTGCTGCGCAAGGCCCGTAGCTGGGGCGAACGCGAGGTGCCGTCCAAGCGGGTGGGACACGCGGTGGCCCAGAAGCTGCTGGACGTGGACGAGGTCGCCTATGTGCGGTTCGTGTCCGTCTACCGCCGCTTCCAGGACACCGGCGAGTTCCGGCGCGCACTCGACCGTCTGACGGCCGGAGACCGGGAGGACGAGCCGTGATCACGGCCACCGACGTGGTCCACATGCGCCGGACGCTGGAGCTGGCGCGGCGGGGGCACGGCACCACCTGGCCCAACCCCATGGTGGGCGCGATCGTGGTCCGTGACGGTCGGGTGCTGGGGGAGGGCCACCATCGGGTCGCCGGGGGGCCGCACGCGGAGGTGGACGCCCTGCACGACGTGGACGAGGACCCCGCCGGGGCCACGCTCTACGTCAACCTGGAGCCCTGTTCCCATCACGCGCGGACCGGACCCTGCGCCGAGCTGGTCGGCAAGGCCCGGCTGTCCCGGGTCGTGATCGGCACCCTGGACCCCAATCCGGAGGTGGCGGGGCGCGGGACTGCGATGCTGCGGGACCGCGGGATCCAGGTGGACGTGGGCGTGCTGGCGACCGAATGTACGGTGCTCAACGAAGCCTACTTCACCGGCCGTCGCTTCCGGCGCCCTCACATCACCCTCAAGAACGCCACCGACCTGTTCGGCCGGACCTCGACCCGACGCGGGGACAGCCAGTGGATCACCGGGGAGGAGGCCCGCCGCCACGGTCACCGCCATCGGGAGCTGACCCAGGCCATCGCCGTGGGGTCGGGCACCGCGCTGTCGGACGACCCACGCCTCACCGCTCGCTTGACCGGCGAGGGCCGCCGATCCCCGGACCGGGTGGTCTTCGACAGCCGACTCTCCGTCCCACCCGGCGCCAACCTCTACGCCGACGACGGCGTGCCCGTGTGGGTCCTCACCACCGAGGCCGGCCTCGACGCCCCCGTCGCCGGGCGGCCCCCGAAGCACGTGCAGGTCATCCCCTGCGGGCCCGGGCCGCGGGTGGACCTGACCGCGGCGATGTCCGAGCTCTACGCCCGGGAGGTGGTCTCCCTGCTGGTGGAGGGCGGCGCGACCGTCGCCGGCGCCCTGGTGGACCTGGGCCTGTTCGACAAGGTCGTGCGCTACCTGTCCCCCCGGGTCATCGGGGGGGATCGGGCGCCCGGTCCCCTCAAGGGGGACGGAGTGGAGTGGCTCCGGGACACGCCGATGCTGGAATTCGTCTCGGTCGAATCCGCGGGGACCGATCTGGTGATCACCGCCCGCCGGCCGCTGGAGATCCCGTGTTCACAGGTCTGATCGAGTCCACCGGCCGGGTGACGGCCAGCCGACCGTCGGGGGGAGGCCTGCGCCTGGGCATCGAGTCTCGACGTCCCCTGGAGACGCTGCAGCTGGGCGAGTCCATCGCCGTGGACGGTGTCTGCCTCACCGTCACCACGTTCTCGGGAGACCGTCACTTCGAGGTGGACGTCAGCGCCGAGTCCGTGGAGCGCAGTACCCTGGGGGCCAAGGGGGTCGGCGCCACCGTGAACCTGGAGCGGGCGCTGCGCCTGGGGGACCGGCTGGGCGGCCACCTGGTGAGCGGCCACGTGGACGGCCGTGGGACGCTGGCCGAGCGGAGCGAGCAGGGCAGCTCGGTGCGGCTCCGGGTCGACCTGGAGCCGTCGCTGTGCGCCCTGATGGTTCCCAAGGGATCGGTGGCCCTGGACGGGGTCAGCCTGACCATCAACGAGCTTGGGGAGGACCACCTCTCGGTGAACGTCATCCCCCACACCGGGGTCGAGACGACCCTGCTGTCCCGGAGCGCGGGCGACCGTCTCAATGTCGAGGTCGACCAGCTGGCCAAGATGGTCCGGCGGATGCTCGTCCCCTACCGGGGCGAGGCCGCCGATACACCCCGGGACGACATTTCCCTTGATCTGCTCGCTCGCTCGGGGTTTATAAAGACCCCCTCCGGGGGGCGAGGCGGGGCTGGAAGGAGCTGACCGTGGGTTTCGATCCGTTCCCCTCCGATCCGGCGAAGAGGGTCGAGTCCGGCCTGTTGACCATCCGGTCCGGCGGGATGGTGATCCTCGTCGACGACGAGAACCGCGAGAACGAGGGCGACCTGGTCATCGCGGCCGAGAAGACCACCCCCAAGGCCATCAACTTCATGGCCACGCACGGCCGCGGCTTGATCTGTCTGGCCATGGACGGCAAGCACATCGAGCGGCTCCAGCTGCCGATGATGGTCAACGACAACCGCTCGTCCTTCGGTACGGCCTTCACGGTCTCCATCGAGGCGCGGCGGGGTGTCAGTACCGGCATCTCGGCGGCGGACCGGGCCACCACCGTGCAGGCGGCCATCGCCGACGACGCGGTGCCGTCGGACCTGGTCAGCCCGGGACACATCTTCCCCCTGCGGGCCCGCAGCGGCGGCGTGCTCGTCCGCAGCGGCCAGACCGAGGGATCGGTGGACCTGGCCCGGCTGGCGGGGTTGAAGTCGGCCGGGGTGATCTGCGAGGTCATGAACGAGGACGGCACCATGTCCCGGCTGCCCGAGCTCATCGAGCTGGGCCGCGATCACGAGCTGCCGATCCTCACCGTCGCCGACCTCATCGCCCATCGATTGCAGAACGAGACCCTGGTCTCGGTGACCGGCGAGGCGACCCTGCGGACCAAGTGGGCCGGCGAATTGCGGGTCAAGGTCTTCTCCAACGAGGTCAACGGCCTGTACTACGTGGCCGCCGTCAAGGGCGACGTGAATACGGACGAGCCGGTGCCGGTCCGGGTCCACAACGCGGACCTGTGGGGCGACGCCTTCTCCGCCCTGAGGCTGGACGGCGGCATGACCCTCGAGCGCTCCCTGCGGTACATCGGCGAGCAGGGGCGGGGGGTGGTGATGTTCATCCTGCGGCCCTTCGACGCCGCCGAGCTGCTGGGCCGCCTCAAGCTGCACTGCGAGGAGACGCCGACGATCCCCAGCAGCCCCCACGAGCCGGATCCCTACCCCAAGGGGCTGCGGGACTACGGGATCGGTGCTCAGATCCTCCGGTTGCTGGGTCTGAGGCGCCTGAGACTGATCACCAACCGCGAGGATCTCAAGATCGTCGGGATCGAGGGTTTCGGCCTGGAGATCACCGAGTACGTGCGGATCAACGACGATCCGTCGGTGTCGTCGCCCGTGCTGGAGCAGGTCCAGCCGGCGGCGGACGACGGGGCAGGGAGCGACTGAGATGGTCACCAGTTACGAGGGCGCGCTGGATGCCAGCGGCTACCGGTACGGCCTGGTCGTGGGCCGGTTCAACTCCTTCATCACCGAGCACCTGCTGGAGGGCGCCCTGGACGCCCTGGTGCGGCATGGGGCGCCCGAGGACGCCATCTCCGTGTACCGAGTGCCCGGCTCGTGGGAGATCCCGCTGATGGTCCAGCGACTGGCCGACTCGGGCAAGGTCGACGCCGTCATCGCGCTGGGCGCCGTGATCCGGGGTGGGACGCCCCACTTCGACTATGTGGCCGCCGAGGTCAGCAAGGGCGTGGCCCAGATCGGGTTGCGCGCGGGCCTGCCGATCTCCATGGGAGTGCTCACCACCGACACGGTGGAGCAGGCCATCGACCGGGCGGGGACCAAGGCGGGCAACAAGGGCTCGGAAGCGGCCATGGCCGCCGTGGAGATGCTCAACCTGCTCGAGCACCTGGACGTGGACGAAGAGGCGGATGGGTAGTCGTCGGAGGGCCCGGGAGCACGCGCTCCAGATCCTCTACCAGGTCGACGCGGGCGCCGGCGAGGTGACCCAGGTGCTCGACCTGTTCTGGGACGAGCCCGACCCGGACGACGAGGGTGTGCTGTTCACCGGGCGCCTGGCGCGGGGGGTGACCGAACACCGGGACGAGCTCGACCGGGTCATCGAGGAGCACTCCATCAACTGGCGGCTGACGCGCATGCCGGCGGTGGACCGCAACATCCTGCGACTGGCGGTCTACGAGATCCTCCACTGCGAGGACATCCCGGCGATGGTGTCGATCAACGAGGCCATCGATCTGGGCAAGCAATACTCCACCGGCGAGTCCGGTGCCTTCATCAACGGGATCCTGGACAAGATCTCCAAGAACGAGGAGTCGCTGGCCGAGGAGCCAGAGGGCTAGGGGGACGGCGGTGGAAGTCCGGCTGGAAGTGAGCCACGCGCCCATCGAACACTCGCCCGCGGTGGACGCGGCGGTCTGCGGCGTGGTCGCGGACGAGCGGCCGCTGAAGGGGCCCGCCGGACGGCTGGACTGGCGCCTGTGCGGCCTGCTGAGCCGCTACCTGATCCGTGAGCGCTACGCCGGAACGTTGGGCGAGGACATGCTGGTCACCACCGTGCGCCGGCTACCGTTCCAGGGCATCTTCCTGTTCGGGTTGGGGCGGACGGCGGAGATCGACGCGTCGCTGTCCCGCCAGCTCGCCGCCCGCTGCGCGGGGGTCCTGCTCAAGGCCGGGGTCTCCTCCACGGTGCTGGGGATCTGGGACCTGACCCGCGAGCGGATCTCCTTCGAAGAGGGCCTGGAGGCCTTCCTGATCGGCTGCTCGCGCGCCAAGGCCCACGGCGCCAGCGCCGAAGGGCTGCACGTTCGGCTGCTGTCCCGAAACGCCGCCGAGACCGGGCGGATGTCCCACGCCATCGACCGGCGCATCGCCAAGCCCGGCCCCGAGGGCATCCGGCTGACCCGGGCGGGCGCCGACGGATGAGCGGCGTCCCGGTCTTCCTCCTCACCGATTTCGGCATCACCGACACCTACGTGGGCCAGATGAAGGCGGTCCTGCTCGCCCGGGCACCCGGCTGTCTACCCGTGGACCTGACCCACGCGATTCCCCCCCAGGACGTGGCCGCGGGTCGGCGGCAGCTGGCCGAGGCCCTGCCGCACCTGCCCGACGGCTCGGTGATCCTGGCGGTGGTGGACCCCGGGGTGGGCACCCCACGGCGCCCCCTGGCCGTGCGCGCCGGTGAGCTGTCCGCCATCGGCCCCGACAACGGCCTGTTGACCCCGCTGATCTCCGCCGAAGGCGCGAGGGTACGGACCATCGATCCGGAGGCGGTCGACGCCAGGGGCCTCTCCTCCACCTTCCACGGGAGGGACCTCTTCGCCCCCGCGGCCGCCCTGCTCGCCGTGGGCGCCCCCATCGAGGCCATCGGGCCGCCTGTGGACGATCCGGTCCTCCACCAGGGCGACCCCCTCCCCGAGCGGACCCGGGACGGCTGGTGCGGTCAGGTGCTCTCCGTGGACCACTTCGGCAACCTGCTGACCAACCTGTCCGCGCACCACGTGGGCGGCGCCCGCCGGCTGGAGCTTCGCGGGGGACGCACCGTGAACATCGTGGGGACCTACGGAGACGTGGCCGAGGGTGTGCTGGCGGCCCTCATCGGCAGCAACGGCAAGCTGGAGCTGGCCCGCAACGGCGGCTCGGCGGCGGAGTTCACGCGCGTGAAGGTAGGCGACCCGGTCTGGATCACCGTCGAGAGCTCTTCGTGATACCTGACGCCGATACGTCGGACCGCTGAGCCGATACGTCGGACCGCTGACCCCTGACGCCCTGTCCTACTGCAGGTCCTCCGGCGCCGTCCCCAGCTCCTCGTTGCGGTACACGAAGCGGTCGAAGTAGTCCTGGAAGGACATTCCGGTCGCCGCCTCGAGCACCTGCTGGAAGTCCTCGGTGGAGACGTTCTTGCCGTTCCACTCGTGGAGCACGGCTCGGAGCACGGCCACGATCTTGAGGTAGCCCAGGCTCTCGCGAAGCTCGTGATAGAGCAGGGGACCGCGGCCGTAGATGGTCGAGACGTAGCGCTTGCTGTCCCGGCCGGTCGCGGCCATCCACAGGGACATGGTGCGCTTGGTGTTCTTGGCCGCCCGGCGGTTCTGCCAGTACTTGACGTAGTCGTTGTAGCCCTTCTCGCCGTTGGCCGCCTCTTCGAACAGCGCGGCCGAGTACTCGGCGCCGGCCTCCATCAGCCAGTAGTCGTGGTCCGTGAGCGAGCAGGTCACGTGGGCCCACCACTGGTGCGCGATCTCGTGGGGCAGGAAGGCCTCCCGGATGAAGGGATCACGGAAGTTGTAGACCGTGCTCATCAGGGTCTTGGAGAGGTACGCGAATCCGTCCATCTGCACCATCCCCGGAGGGGCCTGGGCGAACCCGACGCCGTAGGGCATCTGGGCGATGTCCAGCTCCGGGAAGGGGTAGGGCACCTGGTACAGCTCCTCGAAGTACCCGATGATGTCGTGGGACTGCTCGAGGATCTCCTGGGCCGAGTCCAGCTGCCCGGCGTGGGCGTAGACCCGGATGTGGGGACGTACCCCGGACTCGTAGTCGTCCTGGACCAGGGTGAAGCGCCCGAAGATCATCGACGCCAGCGCCACGGGTACGGTTTCCTTGATCGTGAAGATGTAGCTGTCGCCCTCTTCCTCCTGGGAGATCAGCGTGCCCGACGAAGCCACCAGCATCGGCTTGGGGATCGTGATCTTCCAGTCGAAGGTGTAGCGGTCGAAGCCGTCCCGGGGGTTCTGGGGGAACCAGGGGTAGGTGTTCAGCAGGGCGTAGTTGACCATCTGCAGCGCCTGGTCGGCCTGGGCCGCGTCCGCCCGCTCGGTCACGCCCATCTCCGGGTCGGGCTGGGTGATCACGTCGATGATGTCGCCGCCGTAGACCACGCGCAGCTTGTAGGTCTCGCCGACCACCTGGGGCTCGGGGACCTCGACGGCGAGCAGGTGGTACTTGTGCAGATGGGGAAGGACGTTGCCCTCCTCGTCCATCACCGCCTGGACGTTCAGCCGCTCGGTGTAGACCGAGGTACTCGTCCACCAGTTGATGAGGTACATCGGGATCACGTTGAGATCCCGGACCAGGGGCTTGTAGGTGATCGTGACGTCCCCCTCCAGGGACCACTGGGGACTGTCCGGGTCCTTGCGGATGTCGAACTCGCTGTCGTAGTGGAGCACGTCGTACAGCGACGGGTTCTTGTAGGCCATCTCGCGCCGGGTCAGGTTCTCCCGGTCCTGCTGACGGGGGAAGTGGCAGATCACGTCGGACGTGACGTTGTAGACATTGAGCGCGTTGGTGAAGTAGCGCCAGAGGTAGACCTCTTCCGGGTCCTCGGCGTCCCAGGTGTAGACCATGGGCCCCTTGCCGCCGGTGTTGGTCTCCATGTTCAGCTTGAGCGCGTCGAGCTTGGCCTCGATGTGGATCTCGTCGAACATGTCCATGCCCTCGACGTGCCAGTAGGCGATGGACCAGTCGAAGTCCCGGGGCACCTCCTTGCGGCGCTTCTTCCAGTAGGACTCGGCGTCCGAGGCCGGCTTGGCCTTACCGCTGGCGGGCCCGGCGTTCTGCTGGAAGCGCTCGAGGTACTGGGGCGCGAACTCCAGGAATGCGTTGTCGAAGGTCTTGTCCAGCGAGCGCTCCTTGAGCACGCGCTCCATCTCGTCCTGCTCCAGCTCGAGCTCGGTCTCGAAGACCCAGCGACCTTCGCCGATGTACACGGCGCCGTAGGTCTGGCCGTCGATCGCCCGGCGGGGGAAGAACTCGCCGTCCACGAAGGTGACGGTGAAGCTGTCGAACTCGACGGTCAGGTTCTGGACGGTCCACGCCCGCTCGGGATCCAGGGTGTCGGGATCCACCGCGTCGGGGTCGTCCTCGTCCTCTTCCAGGACGTCGTAGTAGTAGCGGTCGATCTCGCCGAGCCGCTCGTCCTCGTCGATCAGGCCCGCGGTGATCCCTGTTTCCCCTTCGTCGTCCCCCGCGAAGGAGGGGAGGGCGGGCAGGAGCAGGGCGAGGGCGGTGAGCCAGGGAGAGATCCGGTGCATCGTTCTACCTCCAGGGGTCCACAGCGCGTCACATAGCACGGATTCGTGGGTCCATGCACGCGCGCGTTTCCCCGATCGAGCCGGCCGTCGGTGGCCACGCCGCCCCCCGCCAGGAACCGCGGCCGGGCCGCGGGCGGCGCCCCTACACTGGGGACGATCGACGCCGCTGTCCATTCGAAGTGCGCATCCGGGCGTCTTTCGCCCGGCCGGACATCGGTTGATCGGTCTCCCGGGGAACCCTACTATGGCGCAGCGGCGCCGCCGTTCGAGGTCACTTTTGTCTCCCGAGCCCCCGCAGGCCGATTTCGGGACGCCCCCAGCGGACGGGGCCAGTGCCGACCCGCCTGCTCGCCACCCGGGAGACCGGCTCCCACGGGTCCTGCTGGAGGTCGGGCTGCTCTTCCTGGGCACCTGCGTCCTGATCCGTCTCTTCCTGCTGGTCCGGGATTCGGCGTCCCTGAACGACAACTGGCAGATCGTGGTGCCCTTCCTGTTCATCTTCGCGCCGGTGCTGGCCGCCCGGCTCACCCGCCGCCCGGTCCACCCGGACATCACGCTGCCCGAGCCCCTGGGGCGGGAGCTGGCTCGGGCCGCCTGGACCACGATCAAGGTGATCGCCGTCATCTACCCGGGCTTCGTGATCGGCAACCACGTCTACCAGGTGTGGGGCTTGCCGTGGTTCAGCGAGACCATCGGGATGGATCCCTCGTGGCCGCCCCACGAGCCCCGACACGGGCTTCCCGAGGACCTGGCCCAGATCGTCCTGTGGCAGCTGATCGCGGTGGGGTACGCCGAGGAGTACTTCTACCGGGGGTACATGCAGACCCGCCTGAACCAGGCCTTCGGCCCCTCCAGGTTCCGCTTCCTCGGGGCGTCGATCGGGGCCCCGTTCTGGATCACCGCGTTGCTGTTCACCGTCGGCCACTCCCTGGTCCAGTTCCAGTGGTGGCAGCCGGCGATCTTCTTCCCGGCGCTGGTCTTCGGGTGGCTGCGCGAACGCACGGGCAACGTTCTCGCCCCCGCCCTGTTCCACGCCTTCTCCAACGTGGCGATGATCACCCTCGATTCGATCTACGGGGTCTCGGCGGGCTGACCATGGAGACGAGGACGCGAGGTCGAACGCTGTCGTGGGTCGCCCCCGCGGTCCTGCTCGTCCTGTCCGCTGGGTCGGCCCGGGGTCAGGACGTGGTCGACGGCGTCGTGGCGGTCGCGGGCGAGCGACCGCTCATGTGGAGCGACGTCCTGTTCGACGCGGAGGTCCGGTCCGTGGACCGATCCGGCGGGCTGGAGGTCAATCTGCGCCCCACCCATCCCGACCGCCAGACCCTGGAGGCGGCCATCGAGCGCGTCCTCGTTCTGCAGGAGATGGGCGCGGAGATCCTGGCGAGCGAGGAGTCGATCAACCGCCGCCTCGAGCAGTTCCTCGATCGCTTCGAGCGCGTGGAGGACCTCACCCGCTGGCTGAACCGGTGGCGGATCTCCACCCGCGAGTTGCGCGCGTACTTCGGCGAGGACATCCGGGTGCTCGAGTACACCGAGCGCAGGCTCAGCAGCGCCATTCGGCTGGCGGACGGGGAGGTCCACGGGGCCTTCACCGCGGACCCGGGACGCTGGGGCGGCCGCCCGTTCGCGGAGGTCGAGGCCGAGATCCGGGCCGAACTGTGGCAGCAGCGCTACGAGGAACAGCGGCGTGCCTGGCTGGACTCGCTGCGGGAGAAACGCGGCGTTCGGTACACCGAGCTCGGCGACCTGCTCTTCCCGGAGGGGTCGTGATGCCGGCCGATCGACTCGCGATCCGGGAGGCGGACGACGCGGATCTGGACGCCCTGGTGGCGCTCGAGGAGGCCTGCTTCTCCAACCCCTGGCCCCGGGCGGCGTTCGAGCAGGAGCTGCGGACGCCGTTCGCCCGACTGTGGTGCGCGGACGATCCCCGCACCGGGGAGCTGGTGGCCTTCGCCGACTTCTGGCTGGTGGAGGACGAGCTGCACCTGCTGTCGATCGCCGTGGATCCCGACCGCCGCCGGAGGGGGCTCGCCCGCTGGCTGCTCGACCGGGTGGAGGAGTGCGGGATCGAGGAGGGCGCGGCGATGGGGCTGCTGGAGGTCCGGGCCGGGAACGGTGCGGCCCAGGCCCTCTATCGGGGTCGGGGCTACCGCCAGGTGGGCATCCGGCGGCGGTACTACAGCGACAACGGCGAGGACGCGCTGGTGTTGATGAAGTTCCTGGGAGGTGGGAAGTGAGCACGCCGACGGCCACCGATGGCCTCCGACGGATCGTGGAGCATCGAGCTCTGGACGACCGCCACCGGCTCTTGGAGATCGAGGCGGACCCGGCCCTCGCAGGGTTCGCGCCGGGCCAGTTCGTGATGGTGGACTGCGGGGGAGGGCTCACGCTGCGCCGCCCGTTCAGTATCCAGCGGCGCCGGATCCGCGAGGAGGGGACGACGATCGAGATCCTGTACCGGGTGGTGGGTCGCGGGACGCGCGCGATGGCCGATCTCGCCGCGGGCGGCGAGGTCTGGGTCCTCGGGCCCCTGGGCCAGCCGTTCACCCTCCCGTCGCCGGACCACGTGGCCGTGCTCCTCGGCGGAGGCGTGGGCATCCCGCCGATGGTGGCCCTCGCCGAGGCGATCCGCGGGGCGAGCCGGGTCCATCCCCACGTGGTGGGGGGGATCAGCGGGGTGCGCGACCGATCTTGCCTCGCGGGGCTGCGCGAGCTACCCGGACCGTTGACCGTGGCGACCCTCGACGGCAGTGAGGGGGTCCGTGGCACGGTGCTGGACGCCATGGACACCCTCGTGGCCCCGGCGGCCACCCACGTGCAGCTGTACGCCTGCGGGCCGATCCCGATGCTGGTCGCCGTGGCCGAGCGGGCCCGGGAGCGGGGTTGGCCCTGTCAGGTGTCGGTGGAGGCGCTCATGGGGTGCGGGTACGGCGCCTGCGTGGGGTGTGCGGTACCGCGGTCGACGACCCCGTTGCCCGCGAACGTGCCGCGGTGGGCCCTGGCGTGCAAGGAGGGGCCGGTCTTCGGGGCCGAGGAGCTGGATCTGGCGGGGATGGAGGAGCCGGGCCGATGACGGATCTGAGCACGGAGGTCGCGGGACTGCAGCTGCGCAACCCGGTGTTGCTGGCGTCGGGCTGTGCCGGCTACGGCGAGGAGCTGGACGGGCTGCTGGACTGGAGGGAGCTGGGCGGGCTCGTCACCAAGGGAGTTTCTCGGGAGCCCTGGCAGGGCAATCCCCCGCCGAGGGTGGCGGAGACGGCGTCGGGGATGCTCAACGCCATCGGCCTGCAGAACGTGGGACTGGACGCCTTCCTGGCGGACAAGACGGCCTACCTCGGGGGGATGGACTGCCCGGTGATCGTCAACGTGATCGGCCGCTCGGTGGACGAGTACGTGGCGGTCACCGAGGGGCTGCAGCGCGAGGGAGCCATCGACGCCCTGGAGCTGAACATCTCGTGTCCCAACATCAAGGCCGGGGGCATCCAGTTCGGAACGCGTCCGGACGCCGCTGCGGCGGTGACCCGTGCGGTCGTGGGGGCCTCGGATCTCCCGGTGTGGGTCAAGCTCGCGCCCACGGTGGCGGACATCGGCGAGATGGCTGCCGCCGTGGAGGCGGAGGGGGCGGCAGCCCTGTCGGTGACCAACACGATTCCTGGCATGGCCATCGATCTGGAGCGCCGGCGGCCGGTGCTCGGCAACGGCATCGGAGGGCTCTCCGGACCCGCGATCAAGCCCGTCGCGCTGCGGCTGGTCCACGCCTGCGCCCAGGCGGTGGACATCCCCATCGTCGGGATCGGGGGCATCCGCAGCGGCGAGGACGCCCTGGAGTTCCTGGTCGCCGGCGCCTCGGCGGTCCAGGTGGGCACGGCCTCGCTGGTGGAGCCGGGAGCCGGCCCGCGAATCGTCCGCGAGATGGAGGCCTGGCTCGACGCGAGGGGCGATGCCACGGTCCGCGATCTGATCGCCACCCTGGGCCCTCCTGGATCCCCCGCCTGCTCCTGAAGGCGAGCTCGTTCCGGCTCGGGTCGCCTGAAAACGCTTGCCCGGACCGGAGCACGGTGGTATCAACCCTTCGCCTCAGGGTTCTGTTGTCGGCGCGAGCCGGACGGCAGCAAGCCTGAACATTCGGGCTACCGGCGACGCCGGACAGACCGAATCAAGCTTCGGATTTCATGCGAAGCGGGTCCCTCGGGGCCCGCTTTCGTTTTATCTGGCCCCGCGGAGACGGGGACGAAGGTGAACGTGCAGACGAGGATCGACATCGTCCGGCGGACCGAGGAGCTCCTGGAGGGGCGGCTGGCCGACATGGGCTACGAGCTGGTGGCCTGCGACTGGCGCGTCCTCTCGGGCCGGCCGACCTTGCAGATCTTCATCGACGCCGAGGGAGGCGTCGGGATCAAGGATTGCCTGGCGGTCAATCACATGGTCGGTGATCTGCTGGACGTCGAGGACTTCATCTCGGCGCGATACCACCTGGAGGTCAGCTCCCCGGGCCTGGACCGTCCCCTGCGGAAGGAAGCCGACTTCGCCCGCTACGCGGGTCAGCGCATGAAGGCTCGCACCTTCGAGCCCGTGGACGGTCGCCGCAACTTCCATGGCCTGATCGCGGGCGTGGAGGAAGGCATCGTCACCATCGACGTGGACGGCACCCCGATCCCGGTCCCCATCGCAGCGATGGACCGGGCCAATCTGGTGCATGAATTCGAACCATCTCCCGCGCCGGGAGGCCGAGCGAAGGGCCGGAAGAAGCGGCGCGGCAAGCCCGGTGGCGGGCAGAGATCACCCAGGTAACAGGAGTTCACGATGCAAGCCGAACAGCTGACGAGGATCATCGAACAGGTCAGCCGCGACAAGGGGATCACCCACGAGGTTCTCGTGGGGGTGCTCGAGGAGGCCATGGAGGCTGCCGCCAAGCGCAAATACGGCGAGGAGAAGGACATCGAGGCCCAGTTCAATCCCGATACCAACGAGGTGGAGCTGTTCGAGTTCAAGGAGGTCGTCGACGTCGTGGATGACGACGATTGCCAGATCCCCATGGGCGAGGCCCAGGAGCTCGACCCCGACGTGGAGCCGGGCGACAGCCTCGGGGTGAAGATGGACGTCTCGGAGTTCGGCCGCATCGCCGCCCAGACGGCCAAGCAGGTGATCATCCAGAAGGTGCGCGACGCGGAGCGCGAGAACACCTTCCAGGAATACAAGGACCGCCGGGCCGAGCTGATCACCGGCATCGTGCGCCGCTTCGAGAAGGGTTCGATCATCGTCGATCTGGGCAAGGCCGACGCGATCCTGCCGTCCCGGGAGCAGGTCCACAGCGAGTCGTATCGCCAGGGCGACCGGATCCAGGCGTACATCCAGGACGTGGCCCGCAACAGCCGCGCACCGCAGATCATCCTCAGCCGCACCCACCCGAACCTGCTGGTCAAGCTGTTCGAGATGGAGGTTCCGGAGATCTACGAAGGGATCGTCGAGATCAAGACCGCGGTCCGCGAGCCGGGTCAGCGGGCGAAGATCGCCGTGGGGGGGGGGGGGGGCGGCGGGGCCCCCGCGGGGGGGGGGGGTGGGGCGGCGCGCGGGGGGGGGGGGGGGGGGGCGCCCGGCGGGGGAGGGGCCCGCGGACGAGCACGTGCCCGCGCTCCTGTACGTCGTGC
>CAZITQ010000184.1:15204-19526 GCA_964542165.1 uncultured Rickettsiales bacterium | reverse complement strand
GGTGTTCAGCGACAGGTACATGATCCTCATCGGCGACGAGGAGGACGAGTATGAGGACGACTACGACTACGGCCGGTACGAGGACGACGAGGAGGACGACGGCTACAGCGGTCGTTACGAGGACGAGGAAGACGACGAGGACTACGGGTACGGCCGGTACGAGGACGAGGAAGAGGACGACGACCGCGGATACGGCCGGTACGAGGACGAGGAAGAGGACGACTACGAGGACGACTACGACTACGGCCGGTACGAGGACGAGGAAGAGGACGACTACGAGGACGACTACGAGGACGACTACGAGGACGACTACGAGGACGACTACGAGGACGACTACCGGCGCGGATCGGACGACGACGACCACCGGGACCGCTACGACCCGCGGGACGACTACCGCGGGGGCAGCCGGGGCGGAAGCCGGGGCGGAAGCCGCGGCGGCGGGGCGACCTACACCGGCAGCGGCGACCTGGCCCACGTCTGCCTCAAGGCATCCGTGGGCGGCGCGTACTACTACCAGGGCTTCTTCAGCTACGGCGGCGACATCGGCATCCACGTCCACCGCAACGTCCTGATCGACGTCCAGTTCAAGGGCTGGACCGCCGGCGTGCCGACCGCGGCCGCGAACCAGAACAAGGTCGCCACCCTCATCCCGCTGGCCATCGGCGCCAGCTACAAGGGCATGCGCGGCATCGTCCACCCCTACGTGGGCGGCGACGCCGTGTTCGTCCTGTACTACGTGGACCCCAACATCGGCGCCCTGTTCGCGCCGGGCTTCAAGGTTCGCGGGGGCGCGGACTTCAAGATCACCGAGACCTTCGGGTTCTTCGTGGGCCTCAACATCGGCTTCGCCCACGCCAAGCGGATCCGCGGCATCGATCGCGACTACAGCGAGACCCAGTTCATCCTGGACGGCGGCGCTGGGATCATGATCCAGCTCTGACGTCAGGCGTCAGGCGACCAAGCCCTACCTCGGGTACTTCTGCACCATCCGCGCGTGCTCGGCGTCGCTCGTCGAGAATCAGGATATCGGCCGCGGCTCGACCGCGGGTCCCCCGGGGGATCTCCACGACCCGCCCCTCCCCCTCGCCGCGGGTGTCGCGGCCAGGAACCAACCGGCTTGCAGCCACGCCCAGCCGGCGATGCCGGCGTCCACCAGCAGGAACGGCACCAGCAGGGCTCCCGACACCTTCGACAGCCGCTTCACCCCATCCTCCATCCGGGTACAATCGCCGGATCATGCCAGTTGCACAGGTACTTTCTCAGGGGAACGAGATCGTCAGCGGCCAGCTGATCGACACCAACGCCGCCTGGCTCGCACAGCAGCTCCACGAGCGCGGATTCCGGGTGCGCGGCGGCGCCAGCTGCGGGGACGATCTGGACGACATCGTCTCCACGCTCCGGTTCGCCTGCGAGGGGGCGGACCTGGTCATCAGTACCGGGGGGCTCGGGCCCACCGAGGACGACCTCACGGCCCAGGCCGTGGCCGCCGTGGCCGGGATTCCCCTCGAGCTCGACCCGGGCGCCCTGGCCCAGGTGCGCGCCGCCTTCGAGGTCATCGGCCGCCCGATGAACGACGCCAACCGCAAGCAGGCCGAGTTGCCGACGGGGGCGCGGGTGATCCGCAATCCCCGGGGCACGGCGCCCGGTTTCGCCGTCGAGATCGGTCGGACACTGGCGATCTTCCTGCCGGGTGTCCCGTCCGAGATGAAGGCCATGTTCGACCCCGGCGCCCTGGAGCTGCTCGGTGAGCGCTGGCCCATCAGCCCCCCACTGACGGCCACGTTCCGCGTGGCGGCGCTGGGGGAGTCCGTGCTCCAGGAACGGGTGAGGGACTACCGCACCGGCGATCCCCGGATCACGCTGGGCTTCCGGACCTACATGTACGAGAACCACCTCAAGCTCGTGGCCCACGGGGACACCGGTGACGAGGTCCTCCGCGAGCGGTTCGATGGGGCCTGCGCCGGCCTGCGCGACGTGCTGGGGATCGACTGTTACGGCGAGGGGGAGGCTTCCCTGGCCGCGGTCGTGGGCGGCCTGCTGCGAGGCCGAGGACAGACCCTGACCACCGCCGAGTCCTGCACCGGCGGTCTGGTCTCCCAGCTGATCACCGCCGAGGCGGGTTCCTCGGACGTGTTCCGTCGCGGCTTCGTCACCTACGCCAACGAGGCCAAGCAGGAGATGCTCGGCGTCCCCGAGCCCCTGCTGGTCGAGCACGGCGCGGTCAGCGAGCCCGTCGCCCGGGCGATGGCCGAGGGCGCCCGCCGCACCGCTGGAGCCGACTGGGGTGTCGCCCTGACGGGCATCGCCGGCCCGGGCGGTGGTACCCCGGACAAGCCCGTGGGTCTGGTGTTCGCGGGCGTGGCGGGTCCCCAGGGCACCCGCGTGCGCCGACTGCAGCTCTTCCGCGAACGGGATCTCAACCGGAGGCTCTCGGCCCAGGCGGTCCTGGAGATGCTGCGCCGGGACCTGCTGCGGAGCGACGGGTGAGCCCGGAGCGCATCCGCGCGTTCATCGCCGCCCCCATCCCCGATGCCGTCCGCGAGTCCCTGGCGGCCGAGCAGGAGCGGATGCGGCCCCGGATCCCAGGCGCCTCCTGGGTCCGGCCGGCGGGCATCCACCTGACCCTGCACTTCCTCGGCGACATCTCGCCGGGCCTGGCGGAGAGCCTGGGCCGCGAGCTGGCGCTGGAGCTCGCCCCCCTCCCGGCCTTCGAACTCGCCACCGGCGACCCGGGCGTCTTCCCGAACCCCCGGCGCCCGCGGGTGCTGTGGATCGGGCTCGAGGACTCCCCCGCCCTGCGGGAGCTGCACGGGGCCTGCGCCCGGGTGCTCCGGCGGCGCAAGCTCCGGATCGAGAGACGCCGCTACCACCCCCACCTGACCCTGGCGCGTTTCCGCCGCCCCCTGTCCGCGGACGCCGGAGCGGCGCTCTCGACGGAGCTGACCGGCCCGGGGATCGGCACCGCCCTGATCCCGGTCGACGAGGTGCTGCTCCAGCGCAGCGAGCTGCTCCCGAGAGGCGCTCAGTACAGCGTCCTGTCCCGCGCGCCGCTGACCGGGTGAGCCGCGGAGCAGGCCCGGAATTCGGGCCTTGCATCGCGCCCACGCACGATGTAGAAAGAGAACGCACATACTGAACGCCTGAGCAGTAGCGGAGAACACGATGGCCCCCAAGCGCAAGAAGCCCGAACCCACCTCTCCCAACCGCGCCCTCGACCTGGCGATCTCCAGCATCCACAAGATGTACGGCAAGGGCTCGATCATGCGCCTGGGGGACGGCAACCCCATCGACGACGAGATCCAGACCATCCCCACCGGCTCGCTGGGTCTGGACATCGCCCTGGGCATCGGCGGCATTCCCCGCGGGCGGGTGATCGAGATCTACGGACCGGAGTCCTCGGGCAAGACGACCCTCGCCCTGCAGATCGTGGCCCAGGCCCAGAAGATGAACGGCATCGCCGCCTTCATCGACGCCGAGCACGCCCTGGACGTGCGCTACGCCCAGAAGCTGGGTGTGGTCACCGACGACTTGCTGGTCAGCCAGCCGGACACGGGCGAGCAGGGCCTCGAGATCGCCGACACCCTGGTCCGTTCCGGCGCCCTGGACGTGATCGTCATCGACTCGGTGGCGGCCCTGGTCCCCAAGGCCGAGCTGGACGGCAACATGGGCGACAGCCTCCCCGGGCTGCAGGCCCGTTTGATGAGCCAGGCGCTGCGCAAGCTCACCGGCACCATCAACAAGAGCCGCACCTCGGTGATCTTCATCAACCAGGTTCGCATGAAGATCGGGGTGATGTTCGGCAGCCCCGAGACCACCACCGGGGGCAACGCTCTCAAGTTCTACTCCTCGGTCCGCCTGGACATTCGCCGCATCGGGACCATCAAGAAGGCCGACGCGGTGGTCGGCAACCGCACCCGGGTCAAGGTGGTCAAGAACAAGCTCGCCCCGCCCTTCCAGGACTGCGAGTTCGACATCATCTTCAACAAGGGGATCAGCTACGTCGGCGAGGTCCTCGACCTGGCGGTCAAAGAGAACCTGATCCGCAAGAGCGGGTCCTGGTACAGCTTCGGCGACGAACGCATCGGCCAGGGCCGGGACAACGCGGTGTTCTTCCTCGAGGAGAACGCCGACATCCTCCACGGCCTGGTGGACCAGGTCCTGGAGATCAAGGGCATCAAGCCCCGGGCAGAGATCCCGGAGCCGGCCAAAGCCGACGCCTGATCCAGGTTCCGGAGCACGACTTCACGTCGAGTATCGGGGGGCCCCCCCCCCCCCCCCCCCCCGCCCCCGCGGGCGGGGGGGGGGGGGGGCGGGGGGGGGGG
>CAZITQ010000184.1:0-15194 GCA_964542165.1 uncultured Rickettsiales bacterium | reverse complement strand
GGGCCCCCGCGTCCCCGCCGTGTCGCGCGCCCCGCCCCGGCCCCCCCCGGGCGCCCGGGCGGGCCGGTGTCTGGACGCAGTCTCTCGTTCTGCGCCGGGCGCGAGGCCCTGGCGAGGCTCGTGACTTCCCTCTCGTGGCTGGGTGCGGCATGATCGTACGTTCATGGGAATGACCTTCGACGAGATCCTGCAGATCGCGGTCAAGAATGGCGCCAGCGACATCCACGTGCGGGTCGGTCTGCCGCCGATGTTCCGGGTCAACGGCTCGTTCCTTCCCCTGCGTGACGCGGCGCGGATCGACCCCGAGGAGGCGGGTCGCCTCGCCTCGTCGGTGATGTCCAAGGCCCAGCGGGATCGCTTCAACCGACAGAGCGAGCTGGCGACCTCCTACGGCGTGAAGGGTCTGGGCCGGTTCCGGGTCAACATCTTCCGCCAGCGCATGACCGTCGCCATGGCGGTGCGCTCGATCCCGGCGCGGATCGGCACCTTCGAGGAACTTCGGCTCCCCCGGGTGCTCAACGCCATCGCCGAGGAGCGGTCCGGGCTCGTCCTGATCACCGGGCCCGCAGCCTGCGGCAAGACGACCACCCTGGCCTCCCTGGTCGATCACATCAACGGGCACCGCGGGGGCCACATCCTCACCATCGAGGATCCCATCGAGTTCATGTACCGCGACAAGCGCTGCATCATCAGCCAGCGCGAGGTGGGCGTGGACACCCCCGGATTCGCGGCGGCCCTGGACGTGGCGCCGCGCCAGGATCCGGACGTGATCGCTGTCAGCGAGCTGCGGGACGACGAGACCATCCGCGCCGCCATCTCCGCGGCGGAGAGCGGCCGCCTGATCGTGTCCACCATCGCGACCCCCAACGCCGAGGAGACCATCCACCGGCTCACCGCCGCCCACCCGGCCGAGCGGGGCCGGGCCGTGCGGCATCGCATCGCCCACACGTTGCGGGCCGTGGTCAGCCAGAAGCTGATCCACCGCATCGAGGGCCAGAACGTGTTGATGCTCAGCGAGATCCTGCGCAACACGGACAAGATCCGCGATCTCATCGCCGATCCCGACCGGATCCACGAGCTCCCCGACGCCCTGGCCGGGGGGCACGAGCCCCACGGCACCCAGACCTTCGATCAGTCGGTGTTCTCCGCCTTCCTGGAGCAGCTCATCTCCCAGGACGAGGCGCTGCAGTACTGCCGCAACCCCGACCAGTTCGCCCTGCAGGTCGCGTCGTCGGACACCACGGGCCTGTGGCAGCCCACGGCCGAGCTGGACGACTAGCCCCTCGCGCGCGCATTCGATTGACCCCGCCCTCCGGCGGCGCTAGAAGTCCGTTCACCACAGCCACGCGAGGCAGACATGAAGGTCCACGAGATCCGCCAGCGGTTCCTGAAGTACTTCGAGGACAACGGCCACACGGCCGTGCGCAGCAGCTCCCTGATCCCCGCCGGGGATCCGACGCTGTTCTTCACCAACGCCGGGATGGTGCAGTTCAAGAACGTCTTCTCGGGGGACGAGAAGCGGGACTACACACGCGCCGCCTCGGTGCAGAAGTGCATGCGTGTGTCCGGCAAGCACAACGACCTCGAGAACGTGGGGCGCACACCCCGCCACCACACCTTCTTCGAGATGCTGGGCAACTTCTCGTTCGGCGACTACTTCAAGCGAGAGGCCATCGACTTCGCCTGGGAGTTCCTGACCCGGGACATGGGCCTGGACCCGGACCGCCTGTTCGCGACGGTCTACCGGGAGGACGACGAGGCCTACGACCTCTGGGTCCAGCTGGGCGTCCCCGAGGAACGCATCGGCCGCTGCGGCAAGAAGGACAACTACTGGTCCATGGGCGACACGGGCCCCCACGGCCCCTGCACCGAGATCCACTGGGACCTGCGCGAGGGCTTTGCCCTCGACCACGAACCCGATCCCTGGGGGCGGGGGCACGACGCGGGCCGGTACATGGAGATCTGGAACCTGGTCTTCATGCAGTACTTCACCCACGCCGACGGGCGCACCATCGACCTGCCGGCCCCCTGCGTGGACACCGGCATGGGCCTGGACCGGCTCGCCGCCGTGACCGAGGGGGTCAAGACCACCTACGAGACCGACGAGCTGGCGCGCCTGGTCGCGCGGGCCGGGGAGCTCACCGGCGTGGGCGAGAGCGCCACACCCGAACAGCAGGTGTCGCTGCGGGTGCTGGCGGACCACGGTCGAGCCACGGCCTTCTTGCTGGCCGACGGGGTCCTCCCCTCCAACGTGGATCGGGGCTACGTCCTGAGGCGCGTGATGCGACGGGCCATCCGCCACGGCGTCGAGCTGGGGGTCGAGGAACCCTTCATGCACGCCCTCGCCGACACGGTGGTCGCGGTCATGTCCCCCGCGTACCCCGAGCTGATCCAGTGGCGCGAGAAGATCGTGCGCTACGCGCGCATGGAGGAAGAGACCTTCCGCCGGACCCTGCACCGGGGCCTCGAACTCCTGGAGCGGACCTTCGACGACCTGCAAGGTGACGAGGCACCCGTGGTCCCCGGGGACGTGGTGTTCCAGCTGCACTCCCGGGACGGTTTCCCCCCCGACCTGACCCGCGTGATCGCCCAGGAGCGGGGCGTGACCATCGACAGCGAGGGGTACACGGCCCTGATGACCCAGCACCGGGCCATCTCCGGAGGCATGGGGACCGACACCGAGGCCGCCGCGCCGGGCACGGGCGCAGGTTATGGCGGCCTCCACACCGAGTTCGTCGGGTACGAGACCGCGGAGGCCGAAGGCACGGTGCTCGCCCTCCGCCGCGACTGCGAGGCCCTGGAGCGGGCGAACACCGGCGAGGAGGTCCAGCTGGTGGTGGATCGCACGCCGTTCTATGCCGAGAGCGGCGGACAGGTCGGCGACACGGGTCACCTGAGCTGGCCCGGGGGTCGGGCCGAGGTGCTGGACACGATCAAGGAGGGTTCCGTCGAGGTGCACCGGGTGCGGATCGAGCAGGGCGACCTCTCCGAAGGCGCGCGGGTGGAGCTGCGGGTCGACGGGGAGCGCCGGGGTGACATCCGGCGGAACCACACCGCCACCCACCTGCTCCACGCCGCCCTGCGATCCGTGCTCGGCGACCACGTGGCCCAGCAGGGTTCGGTGGTTGACCCCGAGCGACTGCGCTTCGACTTCAGCCACTTCCAGGCGGTCACCCCCGAGGAGCTGGCCCGGGCGGAGCGGCTGGCCAACGACCAGGTGCGCCGGGACGCCGCGGTGACCGTCGGGCACTCCGGCTACGACGCGGCGGTGGCGCGGGGGGCCATGGCCCTGTTCGGAGAGAAGTACGGCGACCAGGTCCGGGTCGTCGAGGTCCCGGGATTCTCCATCGAGCTCTGCGGCGGGACCCACTGCGGGCGGACCGGGGAGATCGGCCTGATCAAGGTCGTCTCGGAGGGCAGCGTCGGAGCCGGCGTGCGTCGGATCGAGGCCCTGACCGGTCGGGGCACCGAACGCTACGTCCAGCAGCTGGAACGGGAGCGCTCGGAGGTGGCGGCATTGCTGAAGGCCCAGCCCCACGAGCTGGTCTCCCGGACGCGCCGGCTGGCCGACGAGAGCCGGGCCCAGCGCAAGACCATCGAGGAGCTCAAGCAGCGCCTGGCCGGCGGCGACGCCACCGCGCGCATCGAGCGCTTCGATCTCGACGGCGTGGTGCTGGTGGTGGGGGAGGTCGAGGCGGACGCGAAGGAGATGAGGGAGCGGGCGGACCGCTTGATGGAGCAGATCCAGTCCGGAGTCGTGGTCATCGGCTCCCGCGACGGCGGCGCGGCCCGTCTGGTGGTCAAGGTCAGCAAGGACCGGACGGACCGCTTCCACGCGGGCAAGATCGTCGCCCAGCTCGCTGCGGGCGTGGACGGTCGCGGCGGTGGCCGGCCGGACATGGCCCAGGCGGGGGGAAAGGCCCCCGAGCGGCTGGGAGACGTGCTGGCAGGCGTCCCGGATCTGCTACGCTCTTGACCCGCAGCGAGGGGGCACGAATCCGTCGGCGCAGGGAACCAAACCCTCCCCACGGGTGTCCCGAGATCGATGCAAAACGGAGGTATCTCGTGCGTGCGATTTCCGCTATCTCGTTGTTCCTTTCCCTGATACTCGTCCCCGCCGTCTCGCCGGCGCAGTCTGGCGGCAACGTGGCCGAGCTCTTCCCCGAGCTGCAGGGCACCATGCAGACCTCGCTCCCGTTCACACTGTCGGACGGCGCGGGCTACACGTGGGACATCCAGTACGACGGGTCGATCAGCGACGGGGTCAACGACGCCTTCGACGGCTCGATGAGCGTGGACGTCAACGGGAGCTTCGCCAGCTTCAACGGCTTCGGCAACATCCTCGAAGGCGGGCGGGAGATCGCCCTGCCGATGACCACCACCGGGGGCGGCCTGATGATCGCCCGCCGGGTGCTCGTCGCCCCGGACGACGGGTACGCCCGCTTCGTCGAGGTGCTGTACAACCCCTCCTCGTCGGCCATGTCGGCCTCGGTGACCCACCACTTCTCGCTGGGGAGTGACGACAGCACCCAGGTGGTGACCACCACCGACGGCGACACCGTGGTCTCTGGCGACGATCGCAGCTGGGTGACCGATGACGCCACCCCCACCGGCGACGACCCGGCCATCGCCGTCCTGTTCGGCGACGACGGAGCCGAAGGACCGATCCAGGCCAGCCTGATGCCGGGCAGCGACACCCCCACCGTGCGCTACCAGGCCGAGGTGCCCGCGGGCGACGCGGTGGCCGTGGTGCTGTTCGTGGCCCAGCGTAACAACCGCGACGAAGCCTCGAGCTGGGTCTCATCCTTCGACGCCGGCGCCGCCCTGGGAGACCTGCCCTACGCCCTGGTCAACTTCTCCGGAGGCGGCCGGGGGCCCACGTTCCGCGTCTCGGGTCTGCTGCGCGGCAGCGAGCGGGACGTGGTGGAGCTGCGGGACGGCAACCGCCTCGAAGGCGATCTGCAGGACAAGAAGTGGGACATCGAGACCCCGTACGGCACCCACGAGATCAAGCTCAAGACCGTCGCCGGCGTCATCGCCGGCGGACCCGGTCGGGTGGGCGACACCGTGGTGCTGCTGGGCGGTGAGGTGTTCGTCGGTACCATCGCCGCCGAGACGGTCCAGCTACGGTTGCCGGGCGGAAAGGCCGTGGGCATCCCCCTGGAGACCATCGACCGGATCGGGATGCGTCAGCGCGGTGAGGCCGAGGAGAGCTACCAGTCCACCTCGGATCGGGCCATCCTGCGCCAGGGCGACCGCCTGGAGGGCAAGATCCTCGGCGATGCGTTCCAGATGGCGACCGCGTTCGGCACCGTGAGTGTGCCGCGCAACAAGGTGGCCCGCCTCGACCTGCGGGCCGAGGACGGCGTCCACGAGATCGTGCTGGCCGACGGGTCGACCCTGTCCGGGATCCTCCTGGACGAGACCGTGAGCTTCCGCCACCGCTCGGGCCAGGAGCTCTCCCTGACCCAGAAGCAGGTGATCAGCCTGGAGGTCCCCGGCCTGTTGCTGGAGCCGGCCGTCGAGCCCGGCTCCCCGGTGCTGACCCTGTCCAACGGCGACCGCTGGTACGCCAGGCCGACCGCGGGTTCGCTGCCGGTGGAGACCTCGTTCGGAGAGCTGGCGCTGAAGCTGGACGAGATCGCCGCCATCCGCTTCGATCAGCCCATCGCGGGGGCGGTCTCGATCAAGCTGCGGGACGGCGGCTCGTTCGTGGGCAAGCTGGGGACCAGCGAGCTGACCCTGCGCCTGGGGTGCGGCATGGAGTTGACCGTCGACGCCGCCTTCCTGGGCGAGCTCCGGATCAGCCAGGTGCGCCGAGGGAGTTCCCGCTCCCCGGGCACCCTCCCGATCCAGCTCCGCTGATTTCCTCGTCACACTGCGGGCTCCAGCTCCCCCCTCCCCTTCGCTACCCACCCGGTTTGGCATATCCTTGGGCGAGCCCGGGTGCCCAGGGCCCGGGGAAGGAGCCTTCCCATGCGCCTGTTGCTCGTGGTGGTCCTGGTGGCGATCGTCCCCCGCCCCGCACCGGCGGCCGAGGTGGATCCGCCGCTGTTCGTGCGCGAGGAGGTCGACCTGCCCCTGACGCTGACCTTCGGCACGCTGTGGTTGATGACCGAGCTGACCCTGAAGGACGAGTTCGGCGCCGCGCCCTTCGACCCGCTGACCTACGACGCCATCGGTAATGCGGACCGGGCAGCCATCGGCAACTGGAACCCGGGCGCGGCCCGCGCTTCGGACGTCTTGCTGTACATGTCCTTCGGGCTGCCCCTGCTGATCAACGGCATCGACGACCTGGCCTGGGGCGGCTCCCGGGCCGCGCCGGGGAGCTGGTTCTGGACCGACACGGTGATCGCCCTGCAGACCCTGTTCGTCACCGGCGCCCTGACCAACATGGCCAAGTGGGCCTTCACCCGCTACCGGCCGTACATGTACATCGTCGACGGGGCCCCGGAGGTCCACGCCTCGATCCTCGCCGGACCCGAGTCCGAGCGCGTCGCGTACGAAGAGGCGGTCGAGGATCCGGACGCGGCGCTCTCGTTCTGGTCCGGCCACACGTCGTTGACCTTCGCCGCGATGTTCGCCACCGCCAGCCTGCTGACCTACAAGCACCTCCACGACCATCCCGGTCCGCTGTTCGCCATCTGGGGTGGCGCGCTGGCCCTGGGCGTGACCGTGGGGATCCTGCGGGTCGAGGCGGGCAAACACTTCCCCAGTGACGTGCTGGTGGGCGCAGTGATCGGCGCCAGCGCCGGGATCATCGTCCCGGCCCTCCACCGGCGCCGCAACGGCCCACCACCGGTGGTGATCGCGCCGCACGCGAGCCCCGAAGGGGGCGGCCTGGCGGTGGTCGCGCGCTGGTGAGGAGAGACCGCCCGCCCGGGGGATCTCAGTCCAGATAGAGGCTCGGGTACCACACGGTGAAGCCGACGGCCGTACCCAGCCCGGTGGTGAGGCCCCAGATCCGACCGCCCCCGGGATCCACCAGGTCGATGCGACCGGCGGAGCTCCAGGTGACCAGGGTGTTGCCGTCCTCCAGGCGGGACACGTCCCCCCCCATGGACACGTAGATCACCGGATTGGTGACGTAGGCCCAGCGGGCGCTCACCTCCCCGGCGACCTCGTCCAGCTCGTATTCGATCACCCGGGAACTCAGCTCCTCCTGATCGCCGTTGTCGAAGACCAGGATCCCGTCGGCCAGCCGGTCGAACTCGTGCTGCTCGGCAAACGGCGAGCCGACCACGAAGTCGAAGTCCCCGTCCTCGCCCCCCAGCACCCACGCCACATCCCCGGTGGCCCGGTCGATCTGGACGATGCACGAGAGGTTGCGCAGCGAGACGTAATAGGCGTCCTCGTCCGGCTCGTAGTCCAGGGCGTTGGCGTGGGTCCACCCGGTGCCCTGGTCGTACTCGGCGTCCGGGTCGAACTCGAAGTGGTCCCACACCGACCAGATCACCTCGGTACTGCCGTTGGGGTGGATCTCGATGATCTGGTCGCCGCGGATCTGCTCGTCCTCCACGGACCGCGAGTCGTAGGCGAGGTAGGCGACCGTGCCGTCCTCGAGCACCTCGAAGCTGTGGCTGTGCCTGGGCACGTCCAGGTAGCGGACCTCGCTGCCGTCCAGCGACACCCGCACGATCCGTTCCTGCTCGACGGGGGCGTCGTCGGAGTCGAAGTAGATCGAGTTGTAGAACACGTGCCGGTGGTCCGGGGACAGGGTCACTCCGGTGGTCAGCTCGTGGGGTTCGTCGTCCAGGTGCCACCAGACCGGCTCACCGTCCGCGTCGACGATCACCGGGATCGACGTGGTCGAGATCAGCGGCATGGCCACGAAGCCCCCCGATGCCCCCTCCGGGTGCAGCACGTCGGACACGATGCTCGCCGACAGCACCTCGGGGGGTACCGCCGCCGTCTCGAAGCTGCCGGAGGTGTGGCTCGCGGGCTCCCCATCCACGGTGGCCGTCAGCCGGTAGTGGTACTCGGTGTTCGCCCGCAGCCCCAGCAGATGCAGCCGGTGCTCCGCGACCGCCCCGCCATTGAAGTGGCGGATTTGGCCGAGGTCTTCGTCCGTGCCGTACTCCACGTACCCACGGGTGGGACCCGCGGTGGTCCATTCGACGGTCACCACCGTCCCCGCGTTCGTGGCGGCTACCGCGGTGTGGGACACGATGTGGGCGTCCCAGTCGAGGGGGCCCACGGGGACCTCTCCCGACGGACAGCCCGCCAGGGGGGACAGGCAGATGCCCAGGGCCAGGGCAGCCACACGTCGTGCCGTCTCATGGAAATCGAGCAAAGGGACCTACTCTTCCTGCTGCGGCAGGATAGTCGACGAATCGCCAGCAGACAACGACGGTCCCCGGTGGTCTAATCCGAGCATCATGACCCGCCACGCCCCCAGGCCCCTCCTCGCTGACCCACTCCCGGTACGAACCTCCGCCGCGTGGGCCTGCGTCGCCATCGGCACCCTGGTCCTCAGCTGCTGCAGCAGCCGGACGGCCGCGATCCTGGAACCCTCGGCCGGATCCACACCCGAGGCCACCGCCGCGATCGTGGAGCCCACCGGAGTCATGCGATTCGGGGTCAACGGCGGCATGTATCCAAGCATCGACCGCGGCGCCGACATCATCCGACGCGTCACCGGCGAGCTGGACGAGATGGGACCGGTCTGGCTGCGCAACGCCGGCCGGGACATGGCCTGGTTCGACATGCAGCCGACGCGGGAGACCTGGGATTTCAGCAAGTTCGACGCCGTGATGGAGGGCAACGACCACCCGTGGGTCTTCATGCTCTACCGCTGGGACGCCTACCCCTTCGGCGGCTTCTCCCCCCGGGCGATGCAGGAGTCGGGGAACAAGCGGGCGATGGCCCAGGAGATCTCCGAGCACCAGGCCGATCTCGCCCGGGCCGAGCACCGGGCCGACGCCGAGGTCTACGTCAAGCAGGTGGTCGAGCGCTACAAGGACCGGATCCACCACTGGGAGGTGGGCGCCGAGGGCCTGCGCAGCCCGGGGCGCTTCGAGTTCATCCGCCACACCTACGGGTGGGTCAAGGAGGCGGATCCGGAGGCCCAGGTGCTCGTCACGGCCGTCGCCGGCGACAGCGAGGCGATGTTCGACCGAAACCTGGAGGCCCTGGAGAAGCTCCTCGAGCGGGGGGCGGGCGATTACTTCGATCTCGGGAACATCCACTACTACGGCCTCACCGGCGAGGGGCTCGAAGAGCGCATCGAACGTCGCTTCGGAGAGTACCGGGCGCTGCTGGATCGCCACGGGGTCGACGCGCCGATCTGGGTCACCGAGACCGGCACCTCCAGCCACCCCGACTCCAAGCTCTCCGGCCCCAGCTCCGAACGGGACCAGGCCCGGGACGTGGTGCGCCGGCTGGTGGTCTTCTCGGCCGTGGGTGCCGAGCGGGTGATCTGGCACAACTACCGGGTCACCTCCCCCGCGGACCATTTCCACGAGTGCAACCTGATCTCCGCCAGGGGAGGGCCGAAGCCGGCCTACCACGCCCTGGTGAGCCTGGTCTCCCGGATCGGAAGGTTCGACAAGGTCGAGTCCCTGCGGACGGACGAGGTGCGGCTCTACCGCTTCCACACCGGGGACCAGGCGGTCACCGTGGCCTGGGCCACCCGCGAGGGTGCGGTGGACCTCAGCGGGGACCTGGGGACGGCTCCCCTGCTGCGTACGGAGATCATCCTCGAGGCCGGCGGAGAGGCGACTCCCGCCGAGGTGGACCCGGTCGGGGTGAGCCTGGGCCCGGATCCCGTGTTCCTGGAGCCGGCGGGCTGACGGGCCCACCCGGGAACGCGGAGGGAAATACTCTCGCGCGCCGGGCGTGATGTCCTATGCCGGGTACACGGGACCCGGTAACATCGTCGAACCCTCCCGGGAGGACGGACCATGACCCCTCTGGAGTACGTCTACCTGGCCAGCATGATGCTCGGCGGGGGCTACCTCGCCATGGCGTCGCTGCTCCACGTGATCGGCGGCGGGGACGGCGGCCACGACGCGGACGGCCACCTGGATCTGGACGGCCACGACCTGGACGTGGACGCCGGCGGGGTCGACGTGGATGCCGGCGGATTCGACGTGGACGTGGATGGGCTCGACGGTGTGGACGTGGACGCCGGCGGGCTGGACGCCGACGTCGACGGGTTCGACGTGGAGGGGGTGGAGGCGCACGCCGAGCACGGCGCGGGGGCCGAGGTCGAGCACGCCGGCGTCAGCTTCCTCAGCCCCCTGGTGATGTCGACCTTGCTGTTCAGCTTCGGCGTGATGGGGTTCCTGGTCGACCACTGGCTGGCCGGCGCCCTCGTGGGTCTGACGGCCGCGGCCGGCGGCGCCTTCCTCGGCGGCGGTGGCGCCTACTGGAGCCTGAACCGGCTCAGCCGCGTCGAGGGGGGGAGTGCCACCAAGGTGCTTCAGCTGATCGGCCACCGGGCCGAAGTGAGCGTCATGGTGCCCGACAAGGGCTTCGGAGAGATCGTCTACGTCCAGAACCAGACCCGGTACAATGCTCCGGCGCGCTCGCGCGCCGGGGTCGAGATCCCCCGCGGAGCCAAGGTCTTCATCGGGGGGATCGAGGGCACGTCCTTCGTGGTGGAGGAGGCCAAGGCCGACCGGATCAAGCGACTCGCCGCCGCCCGTGAGGGGGAGGGTGGAGAGGCGCCGAACGGCCCATCTGCCGGGGCACGTGCACGGGGTTCGAAGACGGGGAATACCGCCGGCTGACCACCGGTAGAGAAGCGTAGACCAACCAAGGGTGACGGCCCCGACGGCCGGACACCTGGGAGGAAATCATGCCAGAGCTGGTGGGACTTATCGGTGGCGGGGTGTTCGCGATCCTGGTGGGCCTTGCGGTGTGCATCGGGCTCTACGCTTCACGGTATCGCAAGGTGGGTCCCAACGAGGTGCTGGTGATCTCGGGTCGCCGTCGCCGCGCGGAGCTCCCCTCCGGCGAGATGGTCGACCGGGGATTCAGGATCTGCAAGGGCGGCGGCGCCTTCGTCTGGCCGATCATCGAGAAGTACGACGTCCTCAGCCTGGAGCTGCTCACCCTGAGCGTCGGCACCAAGGACGAGGTCTACACCATCGAGGGTGTACCGGTCCTGGTCGACGGGGTCGCGCAGGTCAAGATCCGCGGCGACGACATCTCCATCGCCACGGCGTCCGAGCAGTTCCTCTCCAAGGGCCAGGAGGAGGTCGGCCGGGTCGCGATGATGACCCTGGAGGGCCACCTGCGAGCCATCCTCGGAACGATGACCGTCGAGGACATCTACAAGAACCGGGACGCCTTCTCCAACCGGGTCCAGGACGTGGCGGCCAGCGACCTGGCCAACATGGGCCTGCAGATCGTGTCGTTTACGATCAAGGACATCCGGGACAACCACGGCTACCTGGACGCCCTGGGCAAGCCCCGCACCGCCATGGTCCTGCGCGACGCCGAGATCGCCCGCGCCGAGGCCAAGCGCGACGCGGACATCGCCAAGGCCGAGGCCGAACGGGACGCCACGATCCGCAGCGCCAACGCGCGCCAGGCCGGGGAGACCAACCGCTACGGCGCCGAGACCAAGATCGCCGAGTCGGCCCGCGACTACGAGATGAAGCGCGCCGACTACAACGCCTCGGTCAACGAGAAGCGCGCCGACGCGGACCTGGCCTACGACCTCTCCAAGCACAAGAAAGAGCAGCAGGTGAAGAAGGAGGAGGTCCAGGTCGAGGTGGTGGAGAAGCAGCAGCGGGTCCTGGTCCAGGAACAGGAGATCCTGCGCAAGGAGAAGGAGCTCGAGGCCACCGTCCACAAGCCGGCGGACGCCAAGCGCTATCAGGTCCAGACCGAGGCCGAGGCCGAGCGGTTCCGGCTCGAGGCGGAAGCCACGGGCCGCGCCGAGGCCGAGCGCCAGCGGGGTATCGCCGAGGCCTCGGTCATCGAGGCCACCGGAAAGGCCCAGGCCGAGGCGGTCAAGGCCCACGGTATGGCCGACGGTGAGTCGATCCGCGCCAAGGGGCTCGCCGAGGCCGACTCGATCAAGGCACAGGGGCTCTCGGAAGCCGAGGCCATGAACGAGAAGGCGACCGCCTGGCACAAGTACGGCGAGGCGGCCCTGATCCAGCTGGTGGTGGACGCTCTGCCCAAGATGGCCGAGGCGGTCTCGGCGCCCCTGGCCAAGACCGACCGCATCACCATCGTCGGCGGTGGCGGCGCAGGCGGCGCAGGCGCCGCCAAGATCACTCAGGACGTGACCGACATCGTGGCCCAGGTGCCCCCGGTGGTCGAGTCCCTGACCGGCCTGGACCTGTCGGGCCTGGTTCGCGACGCGACCGCCCGGCTGCAGCCCGCAGCGACGGATGGCCGCGACGACGAGGAGACGGACGCGGACGACGCGCCCGCCCCCCGGTCCTGATCGATGTCCGGCAACCCTTCCCAGCTCTCGGTGGTCGTGACCACCAGCAGCCCCGGGTTCGCCTGGGCCTGTCTGCACGCCGCCGGGATCGACGCCTCCCGGGCCGCGATCCTGACGACGCCGGGGGCCTCCATCGGCGGGTTGGAGGACTCGCTCGGGCGCACCCTGGCGGCCATGATCGGTCTGACCCGGGCCCGGCAGATCGTCGTCCTCGCCCACGCCGCCGATCCCGTCTATCGGGTCGGCGCCGAGGGGCTCTCCGAACGCGCCGAGCGCAACGGTATTCGACCCGCGAGGGCCGGTTGGGGGGACAGCATCCCCTACCCTCGCCTGGCCAAGAACGCCGACCGCACCGTGGGTCGCGCGGTCCAGGCCATCGCGAACGCCTCGTGGGTCCCTCCCCAGACGTCGGTGGTGGGCATCGTGGTGAGTGAGGACGGTTCGGCCGACACCGTGGCCCTGGAGGCGGCCGCAGCCCACTCGACCGACGACCCGCGGACCCAGCGCGACGAGCCGGCGGCGATCTCGCTCGACTCCGTCCTATCGCAGGAGCCGAGAACCCCGAAGCTGGACCACAGCTGGCTCTCCGGAGACGACGACACCGGTGGCGGGGAGGCGGACGAGAAGGTCCCTCCGGAGGTCGCCGACCTGTTCGGTGCGGACGCCCGATCCGCGTCCCTCGGGCAGTCGTCCTCGGGCGGGCCGGTGGGTTCGGGAGAGGTGCCCGACGCCGGCCCCGTGGGGCAGAGCGGTCCCCTCGCGTCGGGGCCCACGGGCCTCGGCGGTCCCCTGGCCTCGGGACCCACGGGTCTCGACGGACCCCTGTCATCCGGACGCACGGGTCTCGACGGACCCCTCGCGTCCGGGCCGGTCCAGGGCGGAAGATCCTCCGCAGCTGGACCGGTCGGCGGGGGCGGTCCCCTGGTGAACGCCGCAGCCGACGGGCCCCTGTCGTCGGGTAGCGCCGGCGACGCACCGATCCCCGACGCAGCTCCCCAGGGCACCCACCTGCTGGAGAGCCGCGAGAGCGCCCTGGAGGACCTCCCCGTGACGTCGGTGGAGAGCCTGGGCGCCAGGCCCCCCAAAAAACCCGCGGTCCGACCTCCGGCGACCGGAGCGGTCACCCCGGGCAGGACCGTGTCCGCGCGGCGAGAGAATTCACGGCGGACGGCGGAGAGCGACCTGGAGGAACGCCTGGAGCAGGCGGCGGCGGTCCTGGCCCGTTTCGTCCACGAGCGCTGCTACCAGCACTCGCTCCGCCGGGACATGAAGCACCTCATCCGGACGGGGGCCAGCCCGGAGACCGTCATGCGCAACCTCCTGGCCCTGGTACGCGACCTGGCCCAGGACCTGCCGGACGTGCGGGCAGCCTACGGCACCCTCGAGATGGCCCGCTCCACCGTGGATCGCCGCACCCTCGAGAGCCTGCTGCGATCCATCGTGCTCTGACGCCATCGCCACCGACGGGCAACGATCGCGCGGGGGCTGGTATCCTGCGTAGGCAGCCACGTCCTGGAGGTGTCATGCGCACGCCATCGATCGCCGCCCTGGCGCTCTTCGTCCTGGTCGCATCGACGTACAGCCCGTCGGCGCGGGCCCAGTCGGTCCTGCTGAGCGAGGGGTTCCACAACGGAGCCCTGCCCGCGGGTTGGGTCCACCACAGTGGAGGCGACAATCCGACCTGCTCCGGCGTCGAGTTCTCCGACGTGGGTCTCTTCGGGTCCTCGCTGAACCTGGCCTCCAACGATCCCGCGGGCTGCCTGCAGGCCACGGGGGTGCAGTCCGTGGAGACCGATATCAGCGGCTGCGCGACCCTGGGGCTCACCGGCTGGTTCGTGGACCTGGGCGACGGGACCGACCATTGCCCGGCCACGTGGGACGCCAGCACCACCCCGGACGGCGACTGCATCGGTTTCTCGTTCGACGGGACGAACTTCGAGCTGCTGCGGGAGCTGGTGGACGAGCCCGAGGACACCCAGATCATCATCGCCGAGGTCTTCTCCAACCCCGGCGAGACCTCGTTGTGGCTCTACTTCGCCGAGCTGGGCACGCTGCCGGTCCCGGACGAGGGGCTGGCGTTCGACGACCTGGTCCTGTACTGCGATCCGCCTGCGACGGAGCTGGACTGCGGGGACGGCCTGGACGACGACGTGGACGGCAACACCGACTGCGGCGACGACGATTGCCTGGGGGATCCCGCCTGCGTCGGCGGCAACGAGACCTGCGACAACGGCATCGACGACGACGGCGACGGGGACACCGACTGCGACGACCCGGACTGCTTCTTCCATCCCTCCTGCCTGGGTGGAGAGACCTGCGACAACGGCGTCGACGACGACGGCGACGGTTTTGTGGACTGTGACGACCAGGACTGCGACATCCACCCGGTCTGCACCGGGGCGTCGGAGAACTGTGGCAACAACATGGACGACGACGGCGACCAGCTCATCGACTGCGACGACGACGACTGCTGGTTCGAGCCCAGCTGCATCGGCGGGGAGGACTGCGGCAACGGGGTCGACGACGACGGCGACGGGGACGCCGACTGCGATGACGTCGAGTGCTGGATCGATCCCTCCTGCTTCGGCGGCGAGGTCTGCGACAACAACGTCGACGACGACGGTGACGGGTGGGTGGACTGCGACGACGTCGAGTGCACCTTCGATCCCTTCTGTCTCCCCATCGGCGAGCTGTGCAACAACAACGTCGACGACGACGGTGACGGGCTGGTCGACTGTGACGACGCCGACTGCGCCCAGGAACCTGCCTGCGGCGGCGGCGGGGGCGG